>JBIKJV010000136.1:0-7359 GCA_044360755.1 Phycisphaerales bacterium | reverse complement strand
CGTCAGCGCCGAGGCATTGCGGAACTCCGAGAGGATCGGGTCCGACGCGTTGGCGGCGCCGATCGCGCGCAGCCGCTCCTCGACGACGGGCCGGGCGAGCAGCAGCCGCCCGTCCGAAGCCGCTTCGCCCGACTTCGCCGGACGGGTGGCCATGGTCATCGTGGTTCCGCCGCGGAACTCGGTCTCGAAGACGTCCGTGCCGCGCGTCAGCGTCGCGGCGACGCAGATCACGCCGAACACGAGGCTGGCGGCCCAGAACGCGTGGCGGTAGCGCAGCCAGTCGATGTTGGGGCGCAGGGCGCGCGAGAGCGCGGGCACGGCGATCGGCAGCATCGAGATGGAGCGGGCACCGGTGCCATGCGCGTAGAGCCGCAGCAGCACCTGCGTGACGATCAGGCCCGCAGCCAGCGTGCTGAACACGCCGATGCCCATGACGAGGGCGAAGCCCTTCACTTCGGTGCCGGCCACCCAGTAGAGGACGACGACGACGATGAGGTGGGTGACGTTGCCGTCGATGATCGCCGTCCGGGCGCGACTCATGGCCGTCTCGATGGCGTCGACCAGGCCTTGCTTCGCATCCGTCAGCTCCTCGCGCAGTCGTTCATAGATCAGCACGTTGGAGTCCACGGCGATGCCCAGGTTCAGCGCGATGCCGGCCAGGCCGGGCAGCGTGAAGCTGGCGTCCACAAGGCTCATGGCGAAGAAGATCATCAGCGCGTTCACCAGGAGGCTGATGTCCGCGATGAGCCCGGGCAGGAAGTAGTAGAGGATCATCACCGCGAAGGTGACGGGCACCGAGATCAGCACGCTGTCCAGGCCGCGCTGCAGGTTGTCCTTGCCCATCGCCGGGCCCAGGACGTTGACCGAGACCGGCTCGGGCGAGAGGCGCGCACCCAGCGACCCCGACGCCAGCACGCGCACCAAGTAGTCGATCTGCTTCTCGTCGAAATTGCCGGTGATCTGGCCGCTGTCAGAGATCTTCGACTGCAGGTTGGGCGCGGTGTACACCTGGTTGTCCAGGACGATCGCCATCGGCTGGCCGATGTTGCCGCCGGTCAGGCGGCCCATGGCGTTGCCTCCGGCGTCGTCAAGCTGGAAGCTGACGGCGGGACGCCCGAGCTGGTCGACCGAGCGGCCGACCGACTTGACCGACCACTCCTTGCCGCCGGACTCGTGCACCAGGCTGCGATCGGCCGTGGTCCAGAGCAGCAGGTAGACCTGCTTGTCGGGGCCGGTGCCCGCGACCAGGCCACGGCGCTGGGCGAAGTAACCCGCGGGGTTCGCCTGCAGGGCCTCGAGCTCCTGCGGGGTGTCGTACCACTCGGTCAGCTCGTTGACGCGGAACCAGCGCGCCATCGGGCTTTCGGCAGCCATCGGGCCGCCCTCGGCCAGCTGCTTGCGCATCTCCTCGACGTTGATGCCGGCCGAGTTCTGCGTGGTCGCGGCGATGCGGAAGTCCAGCACGCCCGCGCCCTTGAGAAGTCGCTTCAGGTCCTCGGGGTCGTCCAGCGCGGTGCGCATGACGCTGTACGCGTCGTAGGCGGCCACGGCGGTGTCGATCTCGGCGCCACAGGCGGGGAACTCGGACTTGATCGCCTTCAGCTCGACGTCACGCTCGGGCTCGGCTCCCTGCTTGCCCGGCTTGGTGGGCAACGCGACGATGCGCGTGAAGCGGCTGGCCGTGAGCGCACCGGTGCGGACCGCGGCCCGGGCCTTCTCCAGGGCGATCTCGGTCTCGGCGGCGGTGGCGGCGAGCGGATCCAGCTCACTGGGCGCCTTGTTGGCGGCCTGGGCGGCGTCGAACGCGGCCTTTGCCTGCTTGGCGGCGGCCCATGCCTTCTGCAGCGACTCGAGCGGCGCGCGGCGCGCGGCGTCGCCCGCGGCGAGGTCGGCGGCGGTGCCGGCGGCAAGCGCGGCATCCAGCTCGCGCGGGGTCAGGTGGGCCTTCTTCAAGAGCGCGTCCACCGCCTCGCGGTACTTCTTCTGCAGCTCGCGCACCTCCTGGCTCGGGAGCGGCATCACGATCTCGATGCGGTCCTCGCCCTGCGGCGTCATCGTCAGGTCGAGCACGCCCTGCGGGTTCACGCGGTTCTTCAGGACCTTGATCGTCTGCGAGAGGATCTCGGCCTTGTTCGCGCCCGGCGGGGTGTTCACCGAGTAGATCAGGCTCACGCCGCCACGGAGGTCGCGGCCCAGCTTGATCTTCTGCTCGGGCGGCAGGATGGCGAGCACCATCAGCGCGCACGTGGCGGCAATGACGAGCGTGTCGACCACGGCCCGCTTGAGAGGCGCGAACGACGTGCGCACGGCGAAGACGTAGCCCGCAAGGAGGAGCGGGAGGATCAGCGTGTAGAAGAGGAGGTGCATCGAGTGCCTGTGTGGGGGACGTGGGGTGTCGTCGGTGGGATGCGCGGGCGCGGACGCAGGTGCGGTGAATCAGCCCTCGCCGGCGGCGGAGCGGACGACCTGCGAGACTGCGGACTTGGTGAAGGTGATGCGGGTGTTCGAGGTCTCGTCGACCTTCAGGATGACCTCGTCGTCCTTCACCTCGACCACGCTGCCGATGACGCCGCCGATGGTGACGACGCGGTCGTGCTTCTTGATGCCGCCCAGGAGCTCGTCGCGCTTCTTGCGCTCGCGGCGAGCGTTCACGATCTGGAAGACGATCATCGCGCCTGCGACCAGCATCATCACGATCAGGAACGCGCTGCCCGAGGCCGGGGCCGGTGCACCACCCGCAGGGTCCGCGGTGCCGCCGCTGGCCGTCGCAGTCGTCGCAGCCGCGGGCGCAGTCTGGGCACCCGGAAGCGGCGGCGCATCGGCGGTCTGGGCGAGGAGCAGGTACGGCAGGGTCGTCAGGGTCATGAACGGGTCTCGGGCAATGGTTCTGGGCCGCGCGCGATGCACGGCCACGAGGCAAGCAGGCCAGCCCACGCACCCTCACGGATGGCGGACCGAATGTCCATCATAAGCCGCTGGAAGTGCCTGATGTTATGGACACTCACCAAAGTTGGCCCCAACATCTCCTCGGCCGCGAAGAGGTGGCGCAGGTACCCCCGGCTGAACCCGCCGGCGCAGGCCTCGCAGTCGCAGGTGGGGTCGATCGGCGTCGGGTCGTCGGCGAACCGGGCGTTCCGCAGGCGGATCGGGCCGGTGCGGGTGAAGGCGTTGGCGTTCCGCCCGTTCCGGGTGGGCAGGACGCAGTCGAACATGTCGACCCCCGCCGCCACGGCCATCACGATGTCCCGCTCGTACCCCACCCCCATCAGGTACCGGGGGCGGTCGGCAGGCAGGAGCGGTGCGGTGAATTCGACCACGCGCTGGATGGCATCGGGCCCCTCGCCCACCGCCACCCCGCCGATCGCGAAGCCGGGCAGGTCGTGGGCGCAGACTCCCTCCACCGATCGCCGGCGCAGGTCCAGGTCGGTGCCCCCCTGCACGATGCCGAAGAGCGCTTGGTCGGCCGACCGAGCATGGGCGCGGACGCAGCGGTCCAGCCACCGCAGGGTGCGCTGGTGCGCCTCCTCCATCCGCCGCGCGTGGTCCACGATCCGGCGGGTGCGGGCGACGCGGCGCTCGTCGGCGCCTTCCTCGGGCAGCGCGGCCGGGGCGCAGTCGTCGAACGCCATGATGATGTCGGCGCCGATCTGGTTCTGCACCCGCATGCTGGACTCGGGGCCCAGGTGCACCTTGGACCCGTCCACGAAGCTGCGGAACGTCACGCCGTCCTCGTCGAGGTCGGCGGTGTCGCTCATGCTGTACGCCTGGTAGCCGCCCGAGTCGGTCAGGATCGGGGCGTCCCAGCGCATGAACCGGTGGCTGCCGCCGAAGGCCGCGATGCGGTCGCCGCCCGGGCGCAGGAACAGGTGGTACGCGTTGTTCAGGATGATCTGGCTGCCGGTGCCGCGGATCTGGGCGGGCGTCAGGCCCTTCATCGCGGCGGCGGTCGCCACCGGCATGAACGCGGGCGTGTCGAAGCTGCCGTGCGGCGTGGTCACCCGGCCGAGCCGGGCATGGTTCGCCGACGAACGCGCCAGGACCTCGAAGCGAAGCGCCGCCACGTCAGCGACGGCTCGCTTCCTGGAGCGCGCGCTTCTCTGCATCGGTCAGCGAGTGCAGGCCCTGCGCCTTGATCTTGTCCAGGATGCGGTCGATCTCGGCCGAACCGCCGGCACGCCGCGACGCCGCGCGCGCCTTCGAGACGCGGCTGGTCGGGTCGAACTGGCCCAGGAAGTCGAAGAACCCGTGCAGGTGGCCTGGGTTGCGGATCAGGAAGTAGCCCGCCAGCGCGCCGCCGATGTGCGCGGCTTCGCCTCCGGCGTTGGCCCAGCCGAAGAAGACCGTGAGCAGCGCGATGGCCACCAACCCGTATGCAAGCGTCTTCAGCTCCATCGGGATGAAGAAGAAGAGGTAGACGGTGGCGCGCGGCATCAGGTATGCGCACGCCATGATCACGCCGAACACGCCGGCCGATGCGCCGACGAGCACGGTGGTCGGGTCGTTGAAGATGAGGCCCGGAACGTGGAACCTCGGCCCGAAGAGCATCTGGCCGCCGATCCCGAGGCCGTTGAGGAGCAGGTACATCGCCGCACCGGCCGTGCCGCAGAGCAGGTAGAACGCGAGGAAGCGCTTCCGGCCCAGGTACTGCTCGACCCATCCCCCGAAGAAGTAGAGGGTGAGCATGTTGAACAGAAGGTGGTTCAGGTTGGCGTGCAGGAACTGGAAGGTGAGGAACCGCCACACCTCCAGCCCGCCCCAGCCGAGCACGGGATCGTTCGCCGTGACGGCCTTCGAGGTGGAGAAGTAGCCGAAGCGTGTCAGCGGGCGCTCGAAGCGGTACTCAGCCTGCGCCACCAGGCGGCCGCCCAGGAAGACCGCGCCCTCGGCCTGTGAGTAGCCGAGGGTCTTGGGGCGCGTGAACGTGAAGTCGTCACGGCGGACGCGGGCGATCTCGGCAGGGTCGACCCCGGGAGCGAGCTCGGTGCGCACGATCTCAGGCTGCGGAGGCAGGAATCCGTCCACCACGAAGACCGCGGTGCAGAGCACGATGAGCCAGGTGGTGATCGACCAGCCGGAGGCACGGCCGATGCCCGCGAGGCGGGATGGGCCGGGACGGGCGTAGTCGCGATCGTGGATTCCCATGGGAAGAGGTCACGATATCGGAACGGCCGGGCTGCGGGCGGCGTTCAGCCCTGCCGCCCGCGGCGGCGGGACTCGGTGGCGGCCTCGAGCGTGGCTCGCTCGGCAGCGGTCAGGCCGTCACGTCCCTCGCGCCCGATCTTCTCGAGGATCCGGTCGAGTTCGCGTTCGGCGGCGGCGGCGCGTTCGCGCTCGCGGCGCCGGGCGTCCTCGGCCAGGCGCTCGGCGCGCTCGAGCTCCGCGTCCTCGCGGGCGCGTGCGGCGTGGGTGCCCCACGGCCCCTGCTCCGCCGCGATCGAGTCCCCCTGCCGCATGCGCCAGAGCTCGAACGCGGCGTAACCCGCGCAGGCAATGGCGACGGTCAGCAGGATCGGCAGGTCTCGGACGACCGCGACCAGGCCCACCACGCCCGCCGCCACCAGCGTGACCGTGGCGCCACGGCGCGGGGCGTCCGCTTCGCCGTGGCGGCGAAGGATGAACGCCTGCACCACGCGCCCGCCGTCGAGCGGCAGCATCGGCAGCAGCACCAAGGCGGTGAGCTGCGTGTTGGTCCAGTGGGCGATCCAGAGCGTCTCGATCCACCACGGGTGCGGGTTGCTGAGCCAGGCGGTGGAGGTCGGGTCGACGACCAGGCTCTCGCGCCACTGGCCGGTGGCGAATGCCAACGAGGTGCCGAGTGCGGCCAGCAGGACGATCGAGCCGGCCAACCCGGCGACAGCAGCGTTGAGCGCAGAGCGCCAGCCGGGCGCGGGGTCGATGCCTTCGAGGCTGCCCAGCGGCCAGAGCACGACTTCGTCGGCGGCGCCGCCTGCGGCACGAACCACCAGCGCGCGAACGCATTCACGCAGCAGCACCAGGACGAGCAGTGCGCCGGTCGCCGTGGCCACGACTCCCAGGCCCACGCCGCTGCCGCCGGGCCCCAGCGCCGCGCGCAGCACCACCACCAACGCATAGACGACGAAGCTGAAGTGCAGCCGGAACCGGGTACCGGCGATCCGGCAGAGCGGGAACGACCACGCCAGCGGGTTCGGCGGCCCGGGGTCGGCACGCTCCCAGGTCATGCGGAGCGCCCCCGTCGCCAGAGTGCCCACTGCGCAAACGCGGCGATCGTCTTGCCGTCGACGATGGTGCCGTCGGCGATCAGCGCTTCGACCTCGGGGACCGAGCGGATGACCACCTCGATGCGCTCGCCGACCTCGAGCCTGCGCGGCACGGCGCGCAGGCCGGTCGCCTGGAAGACGTGCATGCGTTCGTCCGCGAATCCAGGACTGGTGTAGAAGGTTCCGACCCGCTCGACCCGTTCGGCGGCGTGCCCGGTCTCTTCCTCCAGTTCGCGCGCAGCCGCCAGCGCGGGGTCCTCGCCGCGCTCCAGCTTGCCGGCGCAGAACTCGTCCAGCCATCCCGCCACCGAGAGCCGCCAGTTCCGGATCATGACCAACCGCCCGTCGTCGGTGACGGGGATCACGGTCACGGCCCCGGGGTGGCGCACGATGTCCCGGACGATCTCGCGGCCGGTCTCGTCGCGGTATCGCAGGCGCTCGACGGCGAAGACGTGCCCGTGGTGGAGCGGCTCATGGCCATAGGGCACGTGGTGGGAAGGCGCGGGCTGGTCCGGGGCCGACATTTCCCCGATGGTACGGACGCGACGGAAACGGGTTGCCCCGGAGGGCCTCGTCCGGGGATGATGCGCCCATGCCGACCACGGCCAATGCCCCCCTTCACCTGGAGATGGACGGCATCGTGAAGACGCTGCGCGGGGCGCCCGTCCTGCAGGGCGCCTCGCTGCACGTGCGACGCGGCACCACGGTCGTCGTGCTGGGGCCTTCAGGCGCCGGCAAGAGTGTCCTCCTGCGGCATGCCGTCGGACTGCTGCGGCCCGACGGCGGCACGGTGCGGATCGGGGGCCACCGGGTCGACGACCTCCCCGAGCGGGAACTGGACGTGGTGCGACGACGCATCGGGGTCGTCTTCCAGGGCGCGGCGCTCTTCGACTCGATGGACGTGGCCGCGAACGTCGCGTTCCCGCTGGAGGCGATCGGCGTGGGGCCGGGCAGCGAGCGGGACGACAGGGTGCACCGGGCGCTGCGCACGGTGGGGCTGGCCGACCGCGGCGTGGCGATGCCCGCGGAACTCTCCGGCGGCCAGCGCAAGCGCGTGGCGATCGCGCGCGCGATCGTGCTGGAGCCCGAGCTCGTCTTCTACGACGAGCCGACCACGGGG
>JBIKJV010000239.1:0-2583 GCA_044360755.1 Phycisphaerales bacterium | reverse complement strand
CCACCGAGACGCTCGACAACCTCAAGGTCAACACGATCGACGAGTTCGTGAAGTTCCTGCCGAACGTGCAGGTCGCCTCCCAAGGCCCGACCCACGGCAACTTCGCGATCCGCGGTCTCAGCATCGGAGCGGCCATCCTGCAAGGTGGCGGCACGGTGGGCCAATGGCCGACCGTCGGTCTCTATCTCGATGACCAGGCCGTCCAGATCCCAGGCCGAAACCTTGACGTCTACGCAGCCGACCTCGAGCGCATCGAAGTCCTCGAAGGACCGCAGGGCACCCTGTTCGGCGCCGGCGCCCAGGCGGGCGTGGTCCGCTACCTCACGAACAAGCCGAAGCAGGGCGTCACCGAATCGTATTTCCGGGCGGGTTACGCGCAGACCACCGGCGGCGACGACAGCACCAACCTGACCGGCGTGCTGAATCTGCCGCTCAGCGACAAACTCGCGGCCCGTATCGTGGCCTACAACGACTCGCGCGGCGGCTACGTAGACAACGTCCCCTCGACCTTCACCCGCCGCAGCACCGACATCTCCTTCGCCTCCTTCACCGGCGGCCGCGTGCCGGCGGACTCCGTGGTGATCGACAACTTCAAGATCGCCCGCAACAACTTCAACCCGGCCTCCTACAAGGGCGCCCGTATCGGCCTGTCCTACGATGTGAACGATGACTGGAACGTGCTCGTCGTGCAGAGCTTCCAGGACATCGACAGCAGCGGTGTGTTCTATTCCATGCCGTTCGGCTCGGACTGCCCTGACCCGACCCGCGAGTCCACCTGCACCACCGGCGGCCCGAGCAACTCGCCGATCCGGGGTCGGCCGCTCGACGACTATCAGGTCACGGTGTTCAACGACACGATCACCAAGGACAAGTTCGCCAACACCGCGCTCACCATCTCCGGCAAGGTCGGCGACTTCGACCTCGTGTACTCGGGTTCGCGCCTGAAGCGCGACAACTTCATCCAAGGCGACTACACCAACTATGCGCGTGGTCTCTACGGCGCCTACTACCAGTGCACCGGCTATTCCGGCGCCTCGGTCAACAAGTGCTACACGCCCTCCTCGGTCTGGCAGAACACGATCGAGAACATCAACACCAGCCATGAGCTGCGCATCAGCACGCCGTCCGAGTGGAAGGTCACCGCAGTCGGCGGTCTCTTCTACGAAGAGCGCGAGGTCAACGACCAGACCGAGTGGCTCTACAAGTCGGTCCCCGAGTGCACCATCGGCGGCCCGAAGAGCTGCTTCTTCGCGCTCGACCCCGCCAATACACCGAAGTTCGCCAACGCGTCGTTCAACAACCGCAACCGCCGCAACTCGGCGACCGGCTTCTTCAACGACTTCCAGCGCGTGTACGAGCAGAAAGCCGCCTTCTTGTCGGTCGACTGGCATGTCACCGACGCGCTGACCCTGACCGCCGGCACCCGCTACTTCGAGGGCTTCAACCAGATGCTGGGCGGCAACGTCGGCAGCTTCTACTGCAAGCAGTACGGCGACGGGGTGTCCACCGCCACCGGCATCTGCACGGGTCCGGCGACCGGCAATGCCCCCTTCGGCACCAACCTCAACAACCAGGCGATCAACAGCTTCACTGACACCGGCTTCCGCAGCCGTGTGAACGCCAGCTGGAAGGCGACCGACGATTTGTTGCTGTACGCCACTTGGTCGGAAGGCTTCCGCCCGGGCGGCTTCAACCGTGGCAGCTCGCAGGTGCTGCGTGCCGTCGACCGAAGCACCGGTACGGCTCGTCGCGGCAGCTTCAACCAGTTCCAGTTGCCGCTCTTCTTCAAGTCCGACGACCTCGTGAACTACGAGATCGGCTGGAAGAGCACGCTGATGGACAACCGGGTGATCTTCAACGGCGCCATCTACAACAACAAGTGGGACAACGCGCAGTCGGGCATCTTCGCCCCGCAGGCAGGCTTCGGTAACATCACGGTCAGCGTCAACGGCCCGAGCTACGAGACCAAGGGCATCCAGATGAGCCTCACGGCGCTCGTGTCGGAAGGTCTGACGATCGACGCTGCGGCGGCGTACAACAAGGCGGAACTCACCAACAGCCCGCAGTTCATCAACAACGTCCCGGGCACGCCGAACTTCGGTCAGGCGATCACCGAGTCGTGGGTCGGTTCGGCGACGAGCGGCCGCGCGGTCCCCGTGGTCAACGTGTTCGGTGTCGCAGGTGACCCGGCGGCGCTGTCCCCGGAGATCCAGGGCAACATCCGCGCCCGCTACGAGTGGACGAGCAACTCGTACGAGTACTACACGCAATTGGGTGTGGTCTACACGGACGAGCGCAATTCGACCGGCAACCGGCTGCAGTCGGTGAAGCTCGACTCGTTCACGGATGTCAGCGCCTCGGCGGGTGTCGCCAAGGACAGCTGGATCGTGGAACTGGTGGTCACCAACCTGACGAACCGCGACACCTCGGAGTTCATCTCCAGCACGCAGTTCGTCCAGACGGACAACCAGGCGCGTCCCCGCACGATCGGTCTCCAGTTCGGATACCGTTTCGCTGACTGATCCTCGACGACAGGAGCGGCGGGTCGGTGACGGCCCGCCGCTTTTTTTTGGCTTCCAATCT
>JBIKJV010000110.1:0-9232 GCA_044360755.1 Phycisphaerales bacterium | reverse complement strand
CGCGCAACACCGTCCCGTCGGGCAGCACCGCCTCGACGCGGCGCCCGGCCCTGCCGGCGACATGGCCACACGTGGCCACAAGCCCATCGGCGCTGATCACGACGCCGGTGCCCGAGGACGGCCCCTCGCCGCCGCCCTGCGTTCGCAGCAGCACCACCGCGGGGCGCACGTCCCGGACCACGCGTTCGATCTCGCCCTCGAGCACGCGAAGGTCCTCGACGCTCTCCACGCGGTCGAAGCGGTCCTGTCCCAGCGCCACCGAAGCGCGATCGCCCCCGGCCGCGGGGGCGGCGACGAGGGCGATCGCGAGCAATGCAGGGATGAGCGACATGCGCCGGCTGCGCGGGCCGGGCAGGGCCCGGTTCCGTGCGGCATCAGGGGTTCGTGGCCGGGGTCGTCGGCGCCGCCGAGGCCGCGCCGCCCGCCGCGGGCTGCGGGGCAGCCTCGGGCTTCTGCGCGCCGATCGGCCGGATCTTGATGTTTCGGTACCACACCACGTCGCCGTGGTCCTGGATGGCGATGTGACCGGCCGGGCGCTTGCCGAAGTCAGGCATCGACTTGAACTTGCTGCTGGCCAGCTTGTCCTTCCACTCCTGGCTCGACATGTCGAACTCAGCGGTCTTGACGCCGTTGAGCGTGTAGGTGACCTTGGGGCCGACCACGAGGATGCGGGCCGTGTTCCACTGGCCGGCGGGCTTCACCGCGCCCTCGGGCGCGGGGTACAACGCGTAGCACGCGCCGGCCGAGGTCAGCCGGCTCTTGCCGTCCGCGTGCTTGGCGTCGTCCAGGACCTGCATCTCGGGACCGGTCTCCCACGGGTAGCCGTGGTCCTCGGTCACGTGCCACATGATGCCGCTGTTGCCGCCTTCGCTGATCTTCCAGTCGATCGAGAACTCGAAGTCCCGGTACTCGTCCTTGGTGACCAGGTCGCCGCCCTTGCCCCGCAGGACCAGGCAGTCATCCTCCACCTTCCACGCATCAGGCACCTTCTCGCCCTTGTAGGCACGCAGGTGCTCGCCGGCGTCGTCGCCGTCGAAAAGCAGGACCCAGCCAGCGGCCTTCTCGGCGCCGGTGAGTTCGTTCTGGTCGTCGGCGTCGGCGGCGAAGCCGAGGCCGGTTGCGAGGATGACGGCATACAGGGGCAGCGCGATGCGGTTCATGGAGTTCCTTGCGGGGGAGGTGCGGAAGACGCGGGCGATGCTACCGGAGCCGATGGCTGGACAGCCGGTCGAGGCGTGACGACGATGCGAGTCGGCGCGTCCCGGGCGAGGATCACGGCGACCACCTCGGTATCCGGCGCCACCTTCACGGGAGCCCCGTTCACGGAGACATCGCAGGCCGGGCGGGGTCCGGCGGCGCGGATCGGCACCACGACGTCCACCGAGTAGTCGGCCGGCAGCTTGATGACCTCGTAGGCGAACTCCAGCGACTCGCCGGCCAAGTGCTGCGTGCGCAGGTCGACCATCGCGGTCGTGCCGGCGACGCTGCGCACGGTGAAGTGCGTCACCCTGTCGGGGGACCGCGCAAAGACCGCCTCGGCGCGGGTCAGCTGGTCCTTGTAGAGCAGGCGCGGCTGGGGAGCCGGCATCCACGGGATGCTCACCACGACCTCGTTCTTCGAAGCGTCGGTGCTGATGCGCGGCCCGCGCGCCTCGGGGTCCGTGCCGCTCAGCACCTCGCGGACGCAGCCGGCGGCGAGCACCGATGCGACGGCAGGCAGGAGTACGAACCAGTGTGCGGCACCCATCGGCTGGGATCCTACGGAGCGGCCGGGGATCGGGTTCAGTACGGATGCTGCACCAGCCACGCGACCGCGGCCAGTTCGGCGTCACCGAAACGCTCGCCGCTCCAGTTCAGCACCGGATCGGAACTGCCCGATCCCCGGAAGAGCTTCGTGCCCGAGACGTTGAACAGCACCTCGGACGACCCCGACCCCGCGTACACCCGGCCAGACCGGATGTTGAAGAGCGGCTTCGACGACCCAGAGCCCTCGAACGCGGTCCCGGACCGCACGTTCAGGATCGGCGAAGAACTCCCAGAACCCTGGTAGAGGGTGCCACCCTTCAGGTTGCACAGCGGGCGCGAACTGCCGCTTCCCTCGAAGAAGGTCGGCCCCGAGAGGTTGAAGAGCGGCGTCGAGGCGCCGGAACCCTTGAAAAACGTCGTCTTGCCCATGGCGGCGGCTCCCAGCAGGAGCACCAGCGGGGAAAGGCCTGGAAGAATCGAGGCCCAGATTCGGTGCGCCATGCGGGCCAGCCTACCCCGGCGCCGCCGCCCAAATTCAAGACGGAACCCGCGTCGAGGACGAAAACCCCGTAATGACGCGAACCATCCTGGCCGCCGTTGCTGCATTCGCCATCACCGCGCTCAGCCATGCCGGCATCAGCGCGGGAACCTACGTCAGCCGGAACGACCTCTCCAGCGCGACGTTCACGGACGCCAGCGACCCGGCCGGCGGGTATGGCACCTACCAGTCTTCGCTTCAGGGCACGACCGCGTCCCTCCAATGGCAGGCGAACTCGGTGGCCATCACGGGCAACTGCTCGGGATCCAGCACCCTGATCGCCCGCTCGCAGGCCATCGCGATCCTGCAGATCAACCAGCCCACGACCACGGTGGTCCAGTTCTCGATGAACCAGACCGTGCGCGCGGGCAACCAAGTCGGCTGGGCCATCGTCGATGCCGGGACGAGCGACTCGGTGCTTGGCGTCAGCCACGACGGCACCGCGTTCGTCGTCGCCGGCGGCGCCCCGAGCGCCGGCAGCGGCACCGCGACGACCACGCTGCAGCCGGGCACCTACCTCCTGGTGATGCTTGCGGAATGCACGTCGACCGGTGGCACGTTCTCGCTGAACGCATCGCTGACCGCCGTCCCGACCGGCCCGACGCTGCACACGACGGCGCGCCCGACAGTCGCCGTGGGTGACGTGTTCACCGCAAGCGTGGGCATCTCGGGCATGGCGTCCGACGCGGTGGGCGTCCAGGCACGCGTGCTCTACGACCCGACGGCGCTCCAATTCGTCGCCTTCGATCCGGGCACGGACTTCCCGACGGCGCTGTACGTGTCCGCCTCGCCAGGCGCCGTGACGTTCGCCACGGGCGTGCCGGCCGGCGGCGGCTCCGGTGTGCGCGCCGGCCAGGTCGCACGGGTCACGTTCCGGGCGATCGCGCCGCGCTGCGCCGACGCCAACCCGATCGCCCTCGCCTCGACGGGCTTCCCCACGCGCATCACCGCGTTGGGCGGCGGCGCCCTCAGCTTCACCCTCTCGGACGACGTCGCGGTCACGGCGCTGGTGCCGTTCGCACTGTCAGGCGTGCCCAACTCGATCTCCGGCCTGCCTGCGGATGCGGGCGTGCGCGGTGCGGGCGTCGCGTCGTACGCCGGTGCCGTGGTCACCGCGCAGGACAGCTGCGGCCACCCGCTGGCGCCCTCTCTCACGGCGCAGCTGCCCGATGGCAGCACGCTCACCCAGATGCCCGCCGCCTTCCCCGTGGGCACGACCACGCTGACGTGGACGGCTACCGATGCGGCCGGGCAGGTCACGACCGCGACGCGAACCGTCGTCATCGATGATCGACAGGTCCTGCGCATCGACGCCACCCTTGCGGGCGCGGTCGGTGGCAACTCCACGCGGCCCCTGTCGGTCTCCTACGCGGGCGCCACGTCCGCCCAGAACGCCTCGGTGCCGTTCACCCAGCGCACGGGGACCGTGATCGCATCGGTCAGCCCCGCCTTGACGGGCACGCCGGCGTGCGCGTCGGTGAAGGACACGCTCCACTCGCTGCGCGCGCTGGCCGTGCCGGCCGTGGTCGGAACCGAATACGTCGCCACTGCGACGCTGGTCCAGGGCGACTCGAACGACGACAACTCCGTCGACATCCTGGACTTCGGCGTGTACGTGGGCGACGCCACGGCGGGCGGCGTCACGCCTTCGTCGCGCTCGAACTTCAACGCCGACGGCGTGATCGGCACGGCCGACTTCACGTTCATCTCCGCGAACTTCCTGTCGTCGGGCGCAACGTGCGGGTCGTCGTGGACAGGCGGCGGCGCGCGCCCACGGATCTCGGTGCGCGAACTGCGCCGGATGGGCCTTGGAGACCTCGCGATCGCCGACCTGAACGCGGACAGCTGGGTGGACACCGCCGACATGGTGGCTTGGATGCAGGGCGCCACACCCACGGCCGGGGTGCGCGACCGCTCGGCCGGCCGGCCGCCGGCTGCCGACTGAACGACCGCAGGCGCGCCGGATGGGCGCGCCTGCGTCAGGTGGACCGTACTGGACTTGAACCAGTGACCTCCTCCGTGTCATGGAGGCGCGCTAGCCAGCTGCGCCAACGGTCCGGAGTCCCTTGCGGGAGTGCGGAGTATAGCACGAAGCCCGCTTCGGCCGATGTGCAGGGAATGCAGGCTCCACGCACCCCGGAACAGGATTCCCCGCTACAGCCCCGCCACCACGACCACGGGATCGGCGTGGGCAGCGGGCTTGCCCTGATCGGTGTCGGCCTGATCGGCATCGCGGCCGTGCAGGGCATCCGAGGGTTCCGGGACCTGCCACCGACCGTCCGCGAGGACCGCGCCTCCGAGCACGGAGCCTTCGGTGCGCCCATGCCGGTCGAGACGGTGGAGGCCAGCGAACCGCAGCAGGCCATCGGTGCGGGCCGAGCAAGCCCAGGTGCCGCGAAGTCCAGCGTCCCGCCCCGGGGCGGCCAGCTGGTCGGTCTGGCGGCGAATCCAATCCCCAACGGAACGGTGATCTACCGCCTGTGGTCCACGGGGCGCGTCGAAGCCATGATCAGCACCGAGGAGAACATCTGGGGCAAGTGGGTGCCGGTCGCGCCCGGCCTGTCGACCGACATGAGGCGGCCGCAGCCCGGCGATGATCCCGACAACCCGGAGTGAGCCCGGCGATCCGCTGCCCGTTCAACCGCCGAACGCCGCCACGCACGCCTTGGCGCGTGCCAGCGTGGACGCCTTGCCGAGGATCGCCAGCGTGTCGAAGATCGGGGGGCTCACGGTGCCGCCGCTGACGGCGATGCGCAGCGGCTGCGCCACCTTGCCCAGCTGTCCGCCTGCGTGCGTGTCGGCGTAGGCCTTGATCGCGGACTCCAACGAAGCGGAATCCCACGACGCCACGCCCTCCAGCGCCGGAAGCATCGCCTTCAGGTGGTCCAGGCCGTTGGGCGCCGCGCCCAGCATCGCCTTCTCGGTGTTCTTCGAACGCTCGTGCGACAGCGCGGCGTCCGGCGTGACGAAGAACCGGTTCGCGCGGAACATCTCGTCCAGCGTCTTCGAACGCTCGTGGCTGGCGTCGCAGAGCAGCTGGAACTGCGCGGGCGTCAGCTTCTCCATGAACGCGGCGTGGTACGTGCGGCCATGATCGCCCGCGCGGCGCACGAATTCCTCACGCGGCATCGCGGTCACGGCGTCGCAGTTGAACGAGAGCAGCTTCACGCGGTCGAACTTGGCCGGGGTCTTCACCACGCGCTTCAGGTCGAAGCGCTGCTTCAGGAACTCGGTGTCGAACTTCTCGATGTTCTCGCCCGGGCTCCAGCCGTTCAGCGAGAGGAAGTTGCACAGCACCTCGGGCAGGTAGCCGCTGCGGCGGAAGTCGTCGACGTTGATCTCGGGCAGCGCCACGTCCAGAGCGGCGGCCAGCGCGTTGGCCTCGTCGAAGTCCAGCTGCGTGTTCTTGTCGCCCAGCCACTTGGCCCAGCGGTCGGCGGCCACCGTGCCGGCAGGCGGCGCCTGCAGGCCGCGCTCGGAGACGGTCTTGCGCAGCACCTTGTCCTTGTCGCGCTTGGACATCTTGCTGCCGTCCGGGTTCATGATGATCGGCAGGTGGCCGTAGATCGGCCGGCGGTAGCCCAGCGCGTCCTGCAGCACCATGTGCTTGGCCGTGTTGTTGAAGTGCTCCTGGGCGCGCAGGACGTGCGTGACGCCCATCAGCTCGTCGTCCACCACGACCGCGAAGTGGTACGTCGGGAAGCCGTCGGCCTTCCGGATGACGAAGTCGTCCACCTCGCCGGCAGGCAGGGTCGCCTCGCCCAGGATCTCGTCCTTGATCGTGATCGGCCCGTGCGGCGTCCGGAAGCGGATCACCGCGGGGCGGCCCTCCGCCAGCCACGCGCGCACCGTCTCCTTGGGCAGCGCCGCCATGGCCGATCCGTCGTAGCGGTAGGCCACGTTCGCGGCCTTCGCGGCGGCACGCTTGGCGTCCAGTTCCTCGGCGGTGTCGAACGCGTAGTAGGCCTTCCCCGCGTCGACCAGGCGCTCCAGTTCGCGGTTGTAGATGTCCAGGCGCTCGCTCTGGAAGTACGGGCCGTTGGGGCCGCCGCCGCACCCCTCGTACGCCGGACCCTGGTCCCAGTCGATCCCCAGCCACTTCAGGTCCTTCAGGAAGCCGACGCTGGCCGAGTCGCTCGAACGCTTCTGGTCGGTGTCCTCGATGCGCAGAAGGAACTGTCCCCCACGGCCCTTGGCGTAGGCCCAGCACAGGAGCGCCGTGCGGGCGCCGCCCACGTGCAGGTGGCCGGAGGGGCTGGGCGCGAATCGCGTGACGATGGTGGCGGAGGATGCGGTCATGGCGTGAAGCCCGGTAAGGTACAGGAATGCCAACGAAGGTCGGCGTGCTGACGGACAGCCATGGGCAGTGGGCGCGGACCACGCGCGCCGTCGAGGCCCTGCAGGCGCGCGGCGCGACCGTCTTCATCCACTGCGGCGACATCGAGTCGGACCGCGTGCTCGATGCGCTGGCCGGCCTGGACGCGCACGTGGTGTGGGGCAACTGCGACGGCATGTTCGCCGACGGCCTCGCGCGGTACGCAGCCCACCTCGGGATCGGCGTGCACGATGAATCGGGCGAAGTCACGGTCGACGGCAAGCGGCTGGCGTTCACCCACGGCCACCTGCACACGGCCGTGCCCGAAGCGGTCCGCGCCGGCGCCGACTTCGCCGTGCGCGGCCACGACCACGTCCGCCGCAGCGAGCGCCGCGGCGCCACCACCGTGATCTGGGCGGGCGCGCTGCACAAGCCGCGCGACCAACACGGCACTGGGGCCCTGCTTCTGGAACCGGCGACCGGCGCCTTCGAGTGGATCGACGTCCCCTGATGCCCATGGAAGCGAACCTCCCCATCCTCACGCTCGTCGCCAACGCCGCCGCCGCCTGGTTCCTGACGGGCCTGATCTGGATCGTTCAGGTGGTGCATTACCCGCTCTTCGCGTCCGTCGGGCGGGATGGCTTCCCCGCGTACGAATCCGCGCATGCACGGCTGATCACGCTGGTGGTCGGGCCCGCGATGCTGCTGGAGCTTGCGGCAGCGGCGGCGCTGGCGTTCCTGCGCCCGGCAGCGGTCCCGGCATGGGCGGCATGGGCCGGCCTGGGGCTCGTGGCGGCGATTTGGATCTCCACGTTCGTGGTGCAGGTCCCGCTCCATGCGGTGCTGGCCGGCGGCTTCGAGCCCGAAGCCCACGCGCGACTGGTTGCCACCAACTGGTTCCGCACCGCCGCATGGAGCGCCCGTGCGCTGCTTGCCGCCTGGCTCGTCTACGCTGCGATGGTGGCCGCGCCGGATCGTCCGGGTGCGATGCCCTGAGCACCCGATGAACGTACCCGGCGCCGAGTTCCCGAGGATGATCAAGACACTGATGCGCCAGGCGCGCATCGCGCGGCATCGCTCGGCACGGGCACACCTGCCGCTCAACCTGAACACGCCGCCGGGAACGCTCGCCGTCGCGCATGACGCGCTCCCGACGGTCGTGACCGCGTTCGCCTACGGGCCCGACCGGGTCGAGGAACGGGCGATCACCGACATCGCCCAGCTGGACGCGTTGGGCGACGAGTGGCCGGTCGTGTGGGTGAACGTGGAAGGCCTGGCCGACACCGCGATGATCCGCGCGCTGGGCAAGCGATTCAGCATCCATCCCCTGGCGCTCGAGGACGTCACCGACACCACGCAGCGCGCGAAGGTCGAGCCCTACGGGGACACCACGTTCGTCGTGGTGCCCATGCCGCACGACGACGAGCACGGATTCTGGACCGAGCAGCTGGCGATCGTCGTGAGCACCCGCTTCGTCGTCACGTTCCAGGGCCAGCCAGGCGATTGCCTGGGCGAACTGCGCGACCGCATCCGCCAGGGCCGCGGCCGCGTCCGTGGTTCGAACGCGGCGTACCTCTCCTACGCCATCTGCGACGCGGTGATCGACGCCTACTTCCCCGTCGTCGCCGGCATCTCGGAGCGCCTTGAGCAGCTCGAGGAGATGGTGCTCTCGCGCCCGTCCGCCCGGCAGCTCTACGAGATCCGCCGGATGCGCGGCAGCATGCTGCGGATCCGGCGCGCCGCGTACCCCCTGCGCGACGCGATGAACTCGTTCGCCGCGCTCGACCGGGTCTTCGACCAGGAAACCCGCCCCTACCTGCGCGACCTGAACGACCACGTCGCGCGGCTGCTGGACCAGGCCGAGATGGACCGCTACCTGGCGAACGACCTGATCGAGATGTACATGACGACGATCAACCTGCGCCTGGGCGAGACCTCCAAGGTGCTGACGATCATCGCCACGATCTTCATGCCGCTGTCGTTCATCGCGGGCGTGTATGGAATGAACTTCCATGACATGCCCGAACTGACGTGGCGCTGGGGCTACCCCTTCGCGCTGGCACTGATGGCGCTGACGGCGATCGGCCTGGTCTTCTACTTCTGGCGCAAGGGCTGGCTGCGCGACTCGATGAAGTGAGCGCCCCCCGCCGCGACCCGTGGGCCGTGCCGCGGGCGGACCGCGGTTTTCCGGCTGGAAATGCCGCTTGATCGGAAACGCGGGTCCGCCTACCGTTATCCCTTTGGGAATCAGGAGCCCAACCCCCATGCCCACCCACGGACGACCCGACGCGAACCAGCCCGCCACCAACCCGAACGGAATCGCGATGAGCGCCAACACCTCCACCTTCGAGAACCCCACCCGCGCCTCCGATTACTTCGGCTGCATGACCTTCAGCGGCGACACGATGCTGAAGCGCCTGCCGTCGGACGTCTTCGCCAAGCTCCAGAAGACGATCAGCGAGGGCACCGCCCTGGATCCGGCGATCGCGAACACCGTCGCGGTGGCGATGAAGGACTGGGCGATCGAGCACGGCGCCACGCACTACTGCCACTGGTTCCAGCCGCTGACCGGCATGACCGCCGAGAAGCATGACGCGTTCCTGAGCCCGATGTCCGACGGCAGCGCGATCGAG
>JBIKJV010000234.1:0-2585 GCA_044360755.1 Phycisphaerales bacterium | reverse complement strand
GTAGTCGCTGCATTTCAAACTCCCGAAATTTCTAAGGATGGCCTTGGCTCAGTTCATTGCACGGGCTGCCTTCCGCGAGCCCTTCGAGCGTCGAAAGGAGTCTACACCCGAGTGTTGGGCTGCCCAGTGGTTTCCAGTGAGTTTGCGGCGGTCGCGATTGTCGCGCGACGGCGCGGCAAGACCAATGGACCACGCGACACTCCTGTCCGCCGAGACCCGCTGCTCAATAACCTTCCGCCAACGGGGCAATGTCTCCATAGTCCATGCATCACCGTAGCCGCGGGGCGATCACGCGCAATCGCGACGGGCAGGCAGAGGACAGATTCGGCTTCCGTTCAGCGGCGATGAACGAACGCGTATGACATTGAGAGCCTTGCGCATCGCTCTCGACCCCGAATTCTGTCTCAATCACAGCCGCCGACATGGATTCCGACAGCAAAGTAAAGAGCGAAGACCTCGGCCAACGCCCCGCAGCCTTGAGCCCCGCCCCGCCACAAGCCATCTCGCCTTCGGAACGCCCAGTGGATCTGATCGATCCTTGAGCACCGACGTGCGCCTGTGGAACCCGGATCGTCTCGCGTGACGACTTGATACGGAGGGCGGTCCTAGCTCAGGGCGATCTAACAACGTTCAGCTTACCCCTTTAGGCAGGGGACTCATCTCCTGCGCAGCAGCTCATAGGGCTGCTGCAGCGCCCTGTAGATCCGAGGAGTTGCGACCCCAATCATCTCTCGCGCCGCCTTCGCCCTCCGTATGCGCTGCGGCGCGATCAGCGTGACCCGCACTCGCTGGATAGCCTCCAACCTTTGCGCCACCCCACGTCCGCCAACCACAGGAACCCCCCCATGCCCCCCGCCTCCCCCAACCGCCTGCAGATCTCCACGCCCACGGACACCACGATCGTGCTCACCCGCACCTTCGCCGCGCCGCGTCGGCAGGTGTGGGACGCGATGTTCACCCCGGACTCGATGCGCCGCTGGACGCTGCTGCCGCCCGGGCTGACGATGACCGTCTGCGAGTGCGAAGCCCGGGTGGGCGGCACGCTGCGACTGGTGTCCAGGAGCGACGAGGCCGATCCTGCGATGACGCTCGAAGGCGTGTTCACGGAGGTCGCCCTGCATGAGCGGGCCGTCCATACCGAGACGATGGCGCTCGGGACCGGGGAGTTGATCGGCTCGCTGGTGGAGATGCACGAGTTCGCGGAGCAGGACGGGGTCACCACGATGCGCATCACGCAGACGTACCCGTCGAAGGACGCCCGCGACGGCGTGGTCGAATCGGGCATGGACCAGGCGATGGAAGCCTGCTACGAGCGGCTGGACGCGCTGCTCGCCCAGCCCGCCTAGTGCGCGAGCCGCCGCGGCAGTGCCCGGGTCAGCGCCCCCATACGGCCAGCAGGAAGCCGAGATCGAGGCCGTTGACCCTGCCGTCGCCGTCGAAGTCGGGCGCGCAGGAGTCGCACTCGCCCCAGGCCGAGAGCAGCACGCCCAGGTCCAGTCCGTTCACGGTGCCGTCGCCGTTGAGGTCGGCGATCGACGACTCGCACGCGTCGGGCACGAGGTTGCCGTTGCGGTCGGTCTCGCTCGCCGGCGCGATCACGATCGCGGTCGCGGCGGGCGCGTCCGTGCCGTACGAGCGCAGCGTGCGCGCCATCAGGCCGGTGTCCGCGTCGTATCCATTGACGGTCGACGACGAGGTCGGCGAGGTGACGACGATGCTGCGCGCATCGCGGGCATCCGCGATGGCGTAAGCCTGCGAAGTCAGGCCATTCCCCTGCACGTCCCAGCGCCCCTGGAGCGCGCCGGTCGCGCTCACGAGGAACACGCCGCCGAGGCCGGGCGCCGCGACGAGGAGGGTGCCGTCCCGGTACGGATGGATGCCCCGCAGTGACGGGGCCTGGGCCGTGAGGTCGGCGAACTGCGTGCGCGCGCCCGCCGGCCACGTGAACCGCATGATGAGGCCGGCACCGGTGGTCGCGAACGCCTGGTTGGTGCCGTTCGCGAGGCGACGGAACGCGAGGTCGCGCGCATCGTCGGCACTGAACGCGTCCGCGTACTGCACCGCAGCCTCGCCGCTGGTCGAGATGAGCATGATCCGCCCGGTCGCCAGCATCGCCGCGATCCGGCCGTCCGGGGCCACCGCGACGGAACGAACCTCGCTGTCGAACACGGGGCCCCAGGGCGACGCCGCCACGTCGGCGACGCGGTCGAGCGCCCAGACCCGGTTGCCGGCAGCGGCGTACAGCCGCCCGTCCTTGCCGATCGTCAGGTCGCTGATCGGGACCTCGCCGACCGTCACCGTGCGGCGGATGACGCCCGATCGCGGGTCGAGCTCGCGCAGAAGCGCGTCATCGGCGCTGGCCACCCAACGCGACTTCGAGCCGCGCAACTCCGCGAAGTCCGGCGTCCCGTCGCCGTCGCAGTCCTCGCAGGAATCGAGGCGTGCATCGCGGTTGCGGTCGAGCGTCATGTCGGCGTTGATCTGGTCCGAATCGGCCGTTCCGTCGCCGTCGCAGTCGACCTCGCATTGGGCAAGCACGCCGTTGCCGTTGCGGTCGAGATCCGGGTTCGCCACGGCATCGGTGG
>JBIKJV010000240.1:0-2586 GCA_044360755.1 Phycisphaerales bacterium | reverse complement strand
ACTCGGCACCGCATGACGTGGTGCCACAGTACTCGGTGCCGAATGGACCTGCGAACCCTGAGATGCCGCATTCTCAAGTGGGTGAGTATTTGAAGGTGGTGCGCCTCCTCCCGGTGGAGATAGAGGTAACGGACTTCGCAACCAAGAGTGATGCCGTGCCTTATGTCGCGACGACAAATGCCACACCACCAAAGAACTCGGAGCTATGCTTGAAGGCCGACAAAGCCAACGAGAAAGCGAAGATCGAAATTGAACTCCCGAGCATCACCGACGCCACAATGCTCTCGAAGATGAAGTGGAAAGTAGTCAAGAAACCAGCCGACACGATGGTAAGCGAAGGCGCTTTCGGCGGATCAACACCTCCAAACGCAGAGCTGTCGCTCGGCAGCGGCAGTTCTATTGAAGATGAAATCCTCTTTGAAGTCCAAGTCGGCGCTGATGGCAGTTCATTCACGCCTGCGGCCAAGATGAACGTGCGAGTGGTTCGAGATCGGCTGAATTGGTGGTTTGAGCCGTTCTCATCGGATTTCGGCTGGCGAACAGCAAAACCAGAGCCGCGAGCAGACACTGGCGACTATCCGGCGCACAAAGCGTACGCCTACAAGCGAGAGAGTCTGCAATCCGTGTATGAGTTCTTCAAATCATCCACTGCCATCGGCCCATCGACACCAAAAGCAAATTGGGCGAAGCCTACTATTACTTGCTTCGGACAGTTCCACGATGCCCTAAAGACTGCCAACGGAAACAATCCGCTTGTAGATTTGACCACTCTCGCACGCATCGACACGACTGCGGTCACCGAGCTGCCATCATTCGATCTCAAGTATGGTGCTTTGCGCTCTGCTTTGGGCAAGCAAACCACATACCCATCCGATGCTAACCCGACGCTTCGGGCGACCCAGTTCCCTGAGCGAGTGCAATTTGCTACTGCGGCGGCAACGGCGGTAGGGGACGCCAACCTTACGCGTGCCCGATTGATGGCTTTGTGGACACGCGAAGGGTCAATGGATGTGAGTTCTCAACACACGAGGACTGGTTACAATCCATGGCCCATCGGGTTCGGTGCAGCCGTATCTGCTGCACCAGCTTCCGAAGCTGATGCCAAAGCCATTTTCATCTATGATGTAGCCTACATCTGTCTCGGTAGCGACTTCCTCCTCAAGCACTCCGGTGGTGCAGACAACGAACCTGATCTTCGTGATTACCCTGCTGCGTTGGCTCACTTCAAGAGCACCGCTGATGCCACGGGCGGAGCAGGCATTGGTGATAGGATCATTTCAAACCTCACGGTAGCTGGTTCTGCTGGCAGCTACACGGTGTCTGCAAACGGTGCATTTTATGAGGACATGCTCATACTGGCTGGCAAACACTTCGTCTCTGTGTGGCAAGCCGAAGGCCCAGACGCAACCTACATGGCATACAACATGGGTGTGGCGAAGTTTAACCAAATGAAGGCCACGATTGGAGGCGGATCATATCCAGAACGAGGCCGCCTTGGCTTGATCGATTGGGCTATCCATTATGAAATCCGAAGCGGTGAATGGGATCAGCCGAGGGACTTCGCTCAGAAGTTCCATGCCTACCGCATGGCGTTTGAAGCCAAGTATCCTTAACCACAGAAACCCTAGCCATGAAGAAGACTTCTCTTTTGATTTTGCTCGCTGCTGCCGTGCTTGTCGGCGTTTGGCTTCTGCGGAACTCAGACATGCCGACTTCGCCGGACGTGGCTTTGCCAACGCAACCTTTGCCGACAACTCGTCCCCGAGCGGCGATCATTCCCGCGAAAGCAGTTGAATCGTCTAGTGGCCAGGCAAAGCTTGATGCCGTGGCCTCAACGCCCTTGCATCAAGCATGGATCGAAGCCCGGTCCGCTTCCATAGCAATCACTCAATCTGTCGATCCTGCCACAAGTGAGCCGATTGGCACTATCAAGCTTGGCGGTGCATCTGTATCAATCGGCGAGACGCCACCCTTTTACCGTCTGCAATTGAAGACAGCGAAGCATCCAATCCTTCTGGGTGAGAAAAACACACGACATCATTTTGTTAGGAGGGTGGATGGTGTCCATGCCGTTGGAGGAGAATTGGCTTTAGTGCCCGAGATTGCCGTGAGTTATCCGCGTTCAGCTTCCCTTGGAGGACTTTTGTTCAAGCAGGACGATACCGAAATCTCACAGATTGGAATCATCGTCCCTGATGTCAGAGTTCCGGGAGGTGACGATCCCACTGCCACGCAATGGGCAACGAGTATCCGAATCGGCAATCACGAACTCAGTGGAGAGGATTTGGCTAGGGCAGTCTCTCAGCCATTGGGAACTGATACGGTGCTGGTGATGCCAACGCACACAGGCTCATCACCTGCGACGGCACGAGTCTTGTGGCTTGCTCTTAATGGGAATGGTTCGTTTGCGCTCACTGGCAATTGAACGGTTCTCCGGCCTGCAACGCTTCTGCCCACCGCGCCGGTGCCTGAGCTGGGCATTATGCGGCCTAGCGTTGTGGCCTGCGATGGTTGCTTGCTTCGGTGATGGTGTGTGGCCTTCGATAGTCGTGGGTGGTCAGGCCGCATAGTGGGACGCTGCAGGCA
>JBIKJV010000241.1:0-2588 GCA_044360755.1 Phycisphaerales bacterium | reverse complement strand
GAGTACAGGATTAAATTCTGTTTATTCAGGTAGTAATAATTGGTTACCTTATATTCCTCCAAATCCAGGAACTTCAGGTATTCAGCTTTGGACTGCTACAAAAGCAGTTACAGCTGCTGGCGGTACAGTCGATACAGTTGTAAATTGGTCAAGTGGATTTACTGTAGCATCAATTACATCAAATGGTGCGACAGGACTTCCTGGGCTACAGGTAGCTAGACCCACAGTTTATCGCTGGGCAGCATCTTTACCTGCAGGACCAGTTGGAGTGTCTACTTATACTTGGTTAAGCGCTTCATTTAATAATGTACCTACGGACTGGTATTCAACAATACAGAATCCTCCTGGTCAGGGATTTACATTATGGGCTGCAAGTGTAAATATTTCGGACAGCGCAACTACTACAAGTACTCAAATTAATTGGACTAATGCTAGCATAGTTGCTATGAGTTACTCAGGTATTGATGGACAACAATCAACAGTCCCAGGACCTCAAGGTAATTCTGCTCGTATTTCTTATACAAAGACAACATTAGCTAACTTAGCTAGTACTCCAGAGTTTATTACAACTAGTGGGTCTACTTCTTATCCTCCAAATGGGTCATGGGGTAGTGGTACGGTTTGGCAAGCAAGTCCACCAGCAATTACTGCTGGAGAGTCTGTTTATCAATCCGATGGTATTTATAGTCCTATTACTGGAAATACTATTTGGAATGTACCTTATTTGTCCGCTCTAAAAGTAGGTAGCTTATCTGCTATCACAACTAATACAGGTAATCTAACTGTGTCTGGTACAATCAAGTCAAGTACTGCTGAAATCAGTAATACAACAATGACTGGTGCTGGTGCAGTTGTGTATTCTAATGGTCAATTTGCCGTTGGTAATGCTACTAATAATATCACTTATAATGGCACTACAATAACACTTAATGGGCAAGTCGTAGTACCTAATAATATTGATACTCGTAATCTTACTATTAAGGATTCGGCAGGAAATGTAATCTTTGGTTCAGGAACTAATCTTGACTTTTCAAGAATTACTGCTGCTTCAGGGTGGTTAAATAATAATATTGCATTAACAGTTAATAGCAATGGTACAATTAACGCTTCTGGTGGACCTTCTGTTTCAGGTGGAGTTACGGCTACTGGTATTAACGCAGTACAAACTAGTCTAGGTAATGCTCCTGCTGGTATTTTAAATAATAATATTGGGCTAACTCTCAATTCTAATGGCACATTAAGTGTTTCTGGTGGACCTGTTGCATCAGGTACAGTCACAGCTACTGGTATTAACGCAGTACAAACTAGTCTGGGTAATGCTCCTGCTGGTATTTTAAATAGTAATATTAGTTTAAGTAGTAATGGTATACTTAATAACGCAGGTGGTGGTTCAGTAACAATTAGTGGACTTGGTTATTCAGGTGCATTAGATGCAACTAAAAATGTATTTACACAAGGTGTATTCTCAAGTAGACCTACGGGTACAGATGGTGATGTATTTTATGCCACAGATACATTTCAATTATATCAGAAAATTTCTGGTAGTTGGGTTCTATCGGCCAATAATACATATGTAGATGGTTCAGGTATAATTCGTGGTACTTCTACTGGTGCAGGTACAACTGTAGCTAATTCTGCAATTACTATTTCAGGTGGTGCTATTAATGGTATTGGTACAGGTTCAGGTACAACTGTTGCTAATTCAGCTATTACTATTTCTAGTGGTTCAATTAATGGTATTGGTACTGGTAGCGGTACAGTAGTTGCTAATAATGAAATTAATATTGTTAATGGAGCACTCTCAGGTATTGGTACTGGTACAGGTACGGTAGTAGCTAACAGTGCAATTGCTGTGTCTGGAGGTAATATTACTGGTATTGGAACTGGAAATAATACTGCAGTAGCTAATTCTGCAATTAGTGTTTCAGGGAACACCATTAATGGTATTGGAACTGGAAATGGTACAGCAGTTGCTAATAGCGCTATTTCAATTGGATCAGATGGCACATTATATGGTGCCGGTGGAGGTACAGTTACTGCTAGTGGTTTAGGTGCTGTTAGGACAGACTTAGTAAATGCTCCTGCTGGTATATTAAATAGTAGTGTAACATTAGGTACTTTGGGCGCTGGTGGTTTTGCCACTTTAAACACAATTACAAGTGCTAATGTCTCTACATACATTTCAGGCGCAGCTATAGGTACGGCTCAGGTTGGTATATTAACTGCTGGAAATATTGGTGCTGGAACTATTGATGCAAGTAAGATTGCTGCAAACACAATTACTGCTGACAAAATTAATAGTGGTACTGTATTTACAAACTCTATCCAAGTAGGGGGTTCTCCTGCTGTGTCTGGTACTTCAATGACTGGCTCAGGTGGTATATTAAATAGCACTGGTACTTTCGCCTTAGGTAATAATTCTACTAATATTACTTACAATGGTAGTGCTATGTACCTTAACGGTAATGTAGTTGCTACAGGTAACATTAATTTAAATGCGGTTTCAAATACTCTTATTGATAGTTTTAATGGTATTAAGTATCTTTTAGTTAGCCATGGTAATACGTGGCAACCCGTTGCTAATGTTT
>JBIKJV010000018.1:0-26906 GCA_044360755.1 Phycisphaerales bacterium | reverse complement strand
GCACGGTCGTCGGAGGTCATGTCGGGGTGCAGCGCCACGGCCACCAGCGCGCGGGCGTGCAGTTCCTGTGCGCGCATCAGGCCGGGCGCCTCCTGTGCCAACTTCTCGGCGACCTTCAGCGCCTCGGCAGGCTTGTCGGCGGCCAGGTAGCCCTCGACGGCGCGGCTCGCGGCGTCCGCGGCGCGGGCGTCGACGGTGGCTGCCGGCGCGGCGGGGGCAGGGGGCGCCGGGCGATCGCAGGCGGCGCACAGCGCGGCCGCGGCAACGGCCGCGCATCGGGCGAACTCGTAGAATCGTCGTCCCATGTCCAGTGCCACTCCAGCCGATCCGAACGCGACCGCCGCGGCCGCGTCCGCCTCGCTCGCCAAAGCCTACAGCCCCGTCGACGCCGAGCCGGTGGCCTGGCAGCGCTGGGACGCCGCGCGGTGCTTCCACGCCGCGCCCGGCAACCCGGGCATCCCGTACTCCATCTTCATCCCGCCGCCCAACGTCACCGCGGCGCTCCACCTGGGCCACGCGCTGAACAACACGCTGCAGGACGTTCTTGCGCGCCACCACCGCATGCTGGGGCAGAACACGCTGTGGATGCCCGGCACCGACCACGCCGGCATCGCCACGCAGACGGTCGTCGAGCGTCGCCTGCTGCAGCAGGGCAAGCGCCGCACCGACTTCACCCGCGAGGCGTTCGTGGGCAAGGTGCAGGAGTGGAAGGACGAGTACGAGGCCACCATCCTGAGCCAGCTGAAGGCGATGGGCGCGTCGTGCGACTTCGACCGCGTGCGCTTCACCATGGACCCGGTCTGCGCCGCCGCCGTGCGCGAGGCGTTCTTCCGGCTCTTCCAGGACGGGCTGATCTACCGCGGCAAGCGCCTGGTGAACTGGGACCCCGTCACTCGCACCGCGCTGGCCGACGACGAGGTCGAGATGGAGGAAGTGGACGGCCACTTCTGGTACCTGCGGTACCCGTTCGAGGACGGCAGCGGGCACGTCACGGTCGCCACCACGCGCCCCGAGACGATGCTGGGCGACACCGCGGTCGCGATCAACCCGAAGGACCCGCGCGCCGCCGCGCTGCGCGGGAAGAAGCTGCGCCTGCCGATCGTGGGCCGCGTGATCCCGATCGTCGAGGACGACTACGTGGTCATGCCCGCCTCGATGGGCGGCGACCCGGCCGACCCGAAGGCGCAGTTCGCCACCGGCTTCCTGAAGGTGACGCCCGCGCACGACCCGAACGACTGGGAGATCGGCATCCGCCACGGAGTGTCGGCCGTCAACATCATGGCGCCGGACGCCAGCATCAGCGACAGGCACGGCTGGGAGGACGTCTCGGCCGAGGCGCGCGCGTTCGTGGGCCTTTCGCGCGAGGACGCGCGCAAGCGGATCGTCGAGTGGTTCAAGGCGAACGGCCTGCTCGAGGAAGCGAAGCCCTACCGCCACTCGGTGGGCCACAGCTACCGCAGCCACGTCCCGGTCGAGCCCTACCTGAGCGAGCAGTGGTACGTGCGCGTCACGGACGACCGCCTGCGCGGCGCCGCGCTGCGCGCGATGGACCCGGCGCAGCGCGACGGTGCCGCCCCCGCGGGCGCCGCAAAGCCCGGCGACGGGGAGCTGACCTTCTTCCCCTCGCGCTACGCGAAGACCTTCCAGCAGTGGCACGAGAACATCCGCGACTGGTGCATCAGCCGCCAGCTGTGGTGGGGCCACCGCATCCCGGTCTGGAGCGCCACGGTCGACGCCGCCGAGGTTGCCGAGCGCGCCGCGGCCGACGCCGCGAAGGGCGAACTGGTGCCCGCGAACGGACGCTGGACGCAGATGGGCTGCGCCGAGGCCGTGCGCCGGAAGCCCGACGGCACGTACGAGCGCTTCGTCTGCGTGCCCGAGAAGCTGGACGGCGCCGCCGTCGCCGCGCTGGAATCCGCCGGGTACGCGCAGGACCCCGACGTGCTTGACACCTGGTTCAGCAGCGCGCTCTGGCCGCTCAGCACGCTGGGCTGGCCCGACCCCGTGCGCTTCGGCATGCAGGGCCTGCTGGACACCTACAACCCCAGCGCGGTGCTCTCCACCGCGCGCGAGATCATCACCCTGTGGGTCAGCCGCATGGTGATGTTCAACCGCCACTTCCTGGGCGGCCGCCTGCCGTTCCGCCACGTCTTCATCCACGCGATGGTGCAGGACGGCTTCGGCCAGAAGATGTCGAAGTCGCTCGGCAACGGAGTCGACCCGCGCGACATCATCGCCACGCACGGCGCCGACGCGATGCGCTTCACGCTGGTGCAGATGGCGACCGACACGCAGGACGTGCGCATGCCGGTCGACGTGCTTGACCCGTGGTCCGGTGCCAGCTTCGCGCCGAAGACGACGACCGACTCCGCGGGCTACACCGTCGCGGAGCCGATCCAGTCCAGCCCGAAGGACCCTTCCAAGAAGATGACGACGGCCTACGGCGCTGCCACCGGCAAGGCCACGCCCACCGATGACGCGCCGCTCGCCCGCAACACGAGCGCGCGCTTCGACGTCGGCCGGAACTTCGCCAACAAGGTGTGGAACGCCACGCGCTTCGCCCTGGGCAGCCTGGGCGAGGTCCCCGGGGACCAGTCGATCGACCTGCGGACGCGCCCGCTGTGCGACCGTTGGATCGTGGCCCGCCTGGCCGCGGCGCTGGGCGCCTACGAGCGCGCGCTGGCGAACTACCGCTTCAACGAGGCCGCCGACGCGATGTACGACTTCGTCTGGCGCGAGGTCTGCGACTGGTATCTGGAGGCGATCAAGCCCACGGTGAAGAACGACCCGGCGCAGCAGCAGGTGCTGCGCACGGTGCTCGACGCCTCGCTGCGGCTCCTGCATCCGGCCATGCCGTTCGTCACCGAGCAGCTCTGGCCCGCCGTGCAGGCGACCGGCACCGCCGGCCTGCGCGGCGTGCACGTGCCGCCGGCGGCGCTCTGCGCCACCAGCCGTTGGCCGTCGGTCGATGCCGCGGCGGTGGATGCGCTGGCCCTGCAGCAGTTCACGCGCGTGCAGACGCTGGTCGACGCCATCCGCACCCTGCGCGGCGAACGGCAGGTGGCGCCCAAGCGCCGCATCACGCTGCTGGCCCCCGACGCGGTGCGCCAGCTCGTGGCCGATGCGGGCGGCGTGGTCGAGGCGCTCGCCGGCCTGGCGGAGGTGGCGCCGTTCCCCACGCAGCGTCCGGCCGGCTCGCTGCCGATCGCCTTCGAGGGGCAGGAACTCCTCCTCGTCAACCTGGTCGACACGATCGACCTGGGTGCCGAGCGTGCGCGCCTCGAGAAGACGATCGCCGACCGCACGCGGGCGATCGCCGGCTTCGAGTCCAAGCTGGGCAACCCCGGCTACGTCGCGAAGGCGAAGCCCGAGCTGGTCGAGGAGACCCGGGCCAAGCTGGCCGAGGCAAAGGCCGACCTGGAGGCCGCCGAGCGCGCCATGGGTGCGCTGGGCTGACCGCGCGCTCGCCGGACCGGGCGCGCAATCCCAACGGAGCCTCGTGCCCGGCATGGGCGCGGGCGGCTACGCTTTGCGCGTGCGCGCCCGTGTCTTCGTGCCCACCTGCCTCGTCTGCCTGACGCTCCTTGCTGCGCTGCAGGCCGGGTGTGCAGGGCAGGGCACCACGTCGGTCCGGCCGGCGGCCGTCGCGCCGACCTCGACCGCGGCCGGCGCCCTTCCCGCGTCCTTGGCCACCTCGCCCGTCGTGGCCACGCGAGCCTGGACCTGGGAGTCGACCAACGGCATCGAGGTCGAGACACGTCACTGGTCGATCAAGTCGTCGCTGCGCAGCGCGAACTTCCTGGGTTCGCTGCCGGGCTTCTACGAGGCCGCGCTGGCCAACTACCGCACCGGCCTGGTGCCGCTGCCCGAGCCGCCGCAGCGGATGCAGGCGTGCCTGTTCGGCACCCGCGACGAGTGGGCGCGATACACGCAGCATCGCCTGGGCGATGACGCCGCCACCTACCTGAAGATGGGTCGCGGCGGCTTCACCACCGCCGGCGAGGCCGTGCTCTACGACATCGGGCCACGCGACACGCTGGCGATCGCCGCGCACGAAGGCTGGCACCAGTATTCGCAGACGACCTTCCGCTCCGCTCTGCCGGTGTGGCTGGAGGAAGGCATCGCCTGCTACATGGAAGGCTTCCGCATGCCTCCCGGCGCGCCCGTTCCCACGTTCCTCCCGTGGCGCAACGCGGAGCGGTATTCCGAGCTCCGCAGCGCGTTCCGCAAGGGCCGCTTGCCGGCGCTGCGCGAGTTCCTCGAGGGCTCGCCGCAGTCGTTCCTGGCGGTCAGCCGTGACGCGCAGTTGGCCTATTACGCGCAGGCGTGGGCGTTGGTGCACTTCCTGCGCGAGGGCGAGGGCGGTCGCTGGCGCCCGCGCCTGGAAGCTGCCCTGCAGCAGGCCGTCCGTGGCGAGCTGCCCGCCGCGGCGCGCACCGGGCCCGGATTCCTCGTGGTTGCGATCGAGCCCGACTTCGACGTGTTCGCGCGCGCCTACGACCGCTTCGTCGGCTCGTTGGTCGATGCCAACGCGTGGGACCGCGTCATCCGCGGCGAGAGCCCGCTGGACCCGGCGCGCCCGGAGGCCGACACGGCGACATCGACCAGGAGCAAGCCATGATCCCCATTTGCATCGTCTTGGCGTCCGTCGTCGCGGGCGTCGCCCCCGGCCCCGCCTCGGCATCGATCGCCGGGCCGCAGGCGGCCCCTGCAGCGGCACCGCCCGCACCTCCCGCTCCTGCCGGCCCGGTCCTCGGCCTCGAGGGCCTTGTCGCGCCCGGTGCCGCACCCCGCCGCGTGGTCAGTGGCCTGAAGTTCGCCGAGGGCCCGGCGGCCGACGCGAAGGGCAACATCACGTTCAGCGACATCCTGGGTGAAGAGATGCTGCGCCTTGTCCCTGGCCCGGACGGGTCCTATGCGGTCGGCGCCGCCGCCACGCCGTTCATCCGTGGCTCAGGCGGCGCAAACGGCCAGATGTACACGCCGGATGGCCGGCTGCTGACCTGCCAGATGATGACCGGCAAGCTGCAGGAGGTGGTCTGCACGGGCGGAGCATGCAGCCTCAGTCCGATCGTCGACCTGATCGACGGGGTCACCCTTCCGGGAATGAACGACCTCGCGATCGGTGCCGACGGCACGGTGTGGTTCTCGACGATGGGCAACAAGAAGGCGATCGGCTCCGCCGGGATCTATGCCACGACCCTTGCCGGCGGCAGCGCGCGCCACGTGCTGACGACCGAGGTGCAGCGTCCCAACGGGGTTCGGCTCTCGCCGGACGGCAAGGTGCTGTACGTGGTCAGTTACGCGAAGCCCGAACTGTGGGCGTTCCCGGTCGAAGGGCCCGCGAAGCTCGGCGCAGGCCGTGTGCTTTCGGCGCTGCAGAAGCCAGACGGCACTCCCGCGAAGGGGGGCGACGGATTGGCGGTTGACTCCAAGGGCAACGTCTGGGTTGCGGTGCCCGAGGCGAAGGCGCTCCACGTCGTCGACGCGGAAGGCAAGACGCTCGGCCACGTCTCGTTCCGCGAGAACCCCTCGAACTGCGCCTTCGGCGGTGCCGACGGGCGCACGCTCTTCGTCACCGCGCAGACCAGCGTGTACGCGCTCCCCACGCTCGTCGAGGGCCACTGGCTGGCTCGCGGCGGCCCGAAGGCCGGTCCGGGCGCACCGGCCGACGCCACCGCCGCACCCGCGGCGCCGGCGGCACCGCCCCCCGCGCCCGCGACGCCTGCCGCCCCGCGCTGATCGCGCGCGGTCCCGCACCCCGAACGAAGGCGGGCGCGCCCGTTCACGGCGCGCCCGCATCGAAGAGCGGTGGGGAGAGGATTCGAACCCCTGAGACCCTTCCGGGTCTGCTCGATTTCAAGTCGAGTGCTTTCAACCGCTCAGCCACCCCACCAGACGTGACGGCGGTGCCTGCGGGTGCCGCGACGCGGTGCGCCGCGGGCGCCCTGCGCCGATGCCGCGCTCAGGTCGCGCGCACCGTGATCTTCTCCACCAGGCCCGCCTTGATCTTGGCCTCGCCGGAGCCCAGCTCGCCGATCGGGTCCGGCGGCACGATGTCGACCACCTTCTCGCCGAGCTTTGCCTCGCCGCGCTTGACCTTGTCCTGGAACTCCTTGCACTCCTTCAGCAGGCGCTCAAGGATCTCGTTCTCCGGCACGTTGGCCACGCGCTGGCCCTGCACGTAGATGATGCCGCGGCGGTCGCCCGCGAACACCGCGACGTCCGCGCCCTCGGCCTCGCCGGGGCCGTTCACGATGCAGCCCATCACGGCGACCTTGATCGGCAGCTCGATCTCGGTTGCCAGCTTGGCCTCGACTTCCTTGACCAGCGTGAAGAGATCCACCTGGATGCGGCCGCAGGTGGGGCAGGCGATCAGCTCGACGCCCTTGCGCTCGCGCTTGCCCAGGCAGTAGAGGATCTCCAGGCCATCCTTCACCTCGTCGATGTGGTCGCTGGCGTAGCTGATGCGCAGCGTGTCGCCGATGCCGTTGGCGATCAGCGTGCTCAGCGCGGCCACGCTGCGGATGGCGCCGGTCGACTTGGGACCCGCGTGGGTCACGCCCAGGTGAAGGGGGTAGTCGAAGCGGTTGGCGATCTCGGTGTAGATGTCGATCACCAGCGCCGGATCCATGCTCTTGGCGCTGATGACGATGTCGTCGAAGTTCCGCGCGTGGAAGATCTCCAGGTACTCCTCCAGCTTGGCGATCATCAGCGCCAGCAGGTGGCCGGACTTGTGGCCGGCGAAGTACTTGCCCAGTTCCTCCATGCGCTTCTGCTTGTCCCGGCGCTCGATGATCGAGCCCTCGTTCACGCCGATGCGGATCGGGATCTTCCGCTCCTTGCAGGCGTCGATCACCTTGTTGACCTGGTCGCGGTCGTTGATGTTGCCCGGGTTCAGGCGGATCTTGTGGATGCCCGCCTCGACGGCCTCCAGGGCGCGCTGGTAGTGGAAGTGCACGTCGGCGACGATGGGCACCTTGACCTGCTTCAGGATCTCCTTCAGCGCCTCGGTGTCCTTGCGCTCGGGCACGGCCACTCGGACGACGTCCGCACCGGCCTCCCGGTAGCGCTCGATCTCGGCGACGCACGCATCGATCTCGTGCGTGAAGCCAGCGGTCATGGTCTGAACCAGGATCGGGGCATTGCCGCCGATGGCCTTGCGGCCGGTGCTCGAGTCGCCGATCCAGACTTGCCGTGTCTTCCTTCGGTCCTGCATAGTCCGGGGAGTGTAGTCCGGCCTGCCGAAACCCCGCCGCACGATTCCGGGGCCGAAGTTATGATCCCGTTCCGCAGGGGCTCCGCTGCGGCGCCCCGGGACACAACCGGCGCCCGCGCCGCCTGGAGACCCGATCATGGCCGAAACGTCCGCGATGCCCGCACCGACCGGTGGGCTGTACATCCGCACCCGGCTTTCGCTGATGATGTTCCTGCAGTACGCGATCTGGGGTGCCTGGCTGCCGATCCTGTACCCGTTCATCTCGGGCTACCGGAAGTTCTCCGACGGCCAGGTCAGCGCCGTGTTCGCGGCCGGCGCGGCAGGCGCGATCCTCGGTCCGTTCATCGCGGGCCAGCTGGCGGACCGCAAGTTCGCCACCGAGAAGCTGCTCGCCATCAGCCACTTCGTCGGCGCCGGCTTGGTGTGGTTCCTCGCCGGAACCTCCGAGTTCTGGCCCTTCGTCGCGATCTCGGCGCTCTACGGCCTGATCTACGCGCCGACGCTGGCGCTGACCAACTCGCTCGCGTTCGCGCACCTGCCCAACCGCGACGAGGACTTCGGTCCCGTGCGGCTCTGGGGCACGATCGGCTGGATCGCGGTGGGCATCCTGGTCGGCCAGATCCTGCTGCACCAGCACACGCCCGAGGGCAAGTCGCCCGCGGAAGTCGAGGCCGCGCAGAACGCCGGCCGCGCCGTGGCGTTCCAGATCAGCGCGATCCTGGGCGTCGTCATGGGCTTCTTCTGCCTGACGCTGCCGCACACGCCGCCGGCCTCGAAGCCGAAGCAGTCGTCGGCGGTGGGAGAGGCGCTGTCCGAGATCAAGGTCCAGCCGCTCCTCCTGCTGTTCGCGATCGCCATCCCGATCAGCATGGTGCACCAGTTCCACTTCGTGCACACGGCCGGGTTCCTCTCGAAGCTGCAGGGCAACCCCGCCGCGGACGGCTTCGTGAAGTGGGTCAACAGCATCCTCGGCGTCGGCGGAGGCGGCCTGATGACGATCGGGCAGATGTCGGAGATCCTCGTCCTGGCGGCGATGCCGGTGCTGGCGACCAAGCTCAGCCGCAAGACGCTGCTCCTGACGGGCATCGCGGCCTACGCGCTGCGCATGGCGATCTTCGCGTACGTCCCGGACAACGTCCCGCTGGTGATGGCGGGTCTGGCGCTGCACGGCCTGTGCTTCGGCTGCTTCGTCTTCGTCGCCTTCATGGTGGTCGACGAGAACACGACGTCCGATGTCCGCGCCACCGCGCAGAACCTGTTCAACCTGGTCATCGTGGGCATCGGCATCATCGTCGGCAGCTGGTTCGCCGGATCGATCGTCGCGCCGTGGGCCAAGTCCGGCGGCGACATGGACTTCACCAAGCTGTTCTCGGTGCCGATGTGGATCGCGCTGGCGTGCTTCGTGGTGATGCTCGTCGGTTACCCCGGCGGCAGGAAGCAGTCCGCGTAAGTCACGCCCCGCTTCAATTGCCGATTGTCGCGCCCGCCCCGTGACCCGGGGCGGGCGCTTCGTTTCAGCCCACCGCGCCCTTGGCGCGCTGCTCGCGTTCCCAGTCCGGGTGGAACTTCAGCACGGCCTCCTCGCCCGGGATGACCAGCGCCGCGACGGGCGTGCCTTCCTTGAGCGGCGTGCCGTCCAGCGCGCAGATCTCGAACTTCGGCTGGTTGGCCTCGTGGATCGCGAGCGCCTTCTCCAGCTCCTGCTGCTTCTCGACGGGGATCTTGGCCCAGCTCTCGCGGCCGCGGCACTTGGGGAACGCGCTGCAGCCCAGCCACGGGCCGCGCTTGCCGGTGCGCAGGTTCATCATGGTGCCGCACTTGGGGCAGGGCAGGTCGGTCAGGAACGGCTTCGGCGCCGGGAACTTGACGCCGCCCTTGCGGTCCAGGTTCAGGACGAACTGCGTCTCGCGGTTGATGCTGGTCAGGAAGTCGCCGAACCGCCCGTTGCGCAGGATCATCGGCGCGCCGTCGACGGGGCAGCGGATGTCCACCTTCTCGGGCAGCAGCGGCTTGCCCTGGCGGTTCACCGGCGCGGCGTAGCTGCACGCGGGCCCGAACTTCGGCTTGCGCGGCTTGCCTGACTTCGTGGGCGGCTGCGGCACCTCGACCTCCTCGCGGAAGCCGCTGCAGCTGAGGAACTTGCCGACCTTGCCCAGCCGGTACTCGCAGCGGCGGCCGCAGAGCGGGCAGGCGTAGGGCGACGGCGTGCCCTCGGCCTTGACGTGCCCGGTCTTGGCGGCACCCAGGCCTGCCACGATCGACTTGAACGGCACGTAGAAGTCATGCAGCATCTTCTGCCACTTCAGCTTGCCCTCGGCGATCTCGTCGAACTCCTCCTCCATGCGCCGCGTGTAGCCGACGTCCATGAAGCCGCCCTTGAACGGCCCCTCGAGGAATTCGCACACGGCGATCCCGATGTCGGTCGCATGGAACGCCCGGCTGGCCTGCTCGACGTACTTGCGCTCCTCGATCGTGTTGATGATCGACGCATACGTCGACGGCCGGCCGATTCCCTGCTTCTCCAGCTCGCGCACCAGGCTCGCCTCGTTGAAGCGCGACGGGGCCGAGGTGAACTTCTGCTGCGGATCCAGCCAGAAGGGCGCCATCTCCTGTCCCTCCCTCATCGGCGGCAGCTCCTGGTCCTCGCCCTCGCCGCGGATGCCGGTGACCGTGTAGCCGTCAAAGGTCTGCACGCGCCCGTTCGCCTTGAAGACGGCGCCCGTCGCCTTGTCGCTGCGCTCCAGCAGCACGGCGGTGGAGTCGTACTGCGCATCCGTCATCTGGCACGCCACGAAGCGCTGCCAGACCAGGTTGTAGAGGCGCCACATCTCCTCGTCCAGCACGCCGCGCAGGCTCTCGGGGGTGCGCCGCACGTTGGTCGGGCGGATCGCCTCGTGGGCCTCCTGGGCGCTCTTGTTGCTCGATCCGTAGAAGCGCGGCTTGTCGGGCAGGTACTTCGGGCCGTGCTTCTCCTGGATGAACGACCGCACCGCGCCCAGCGCCTCGCCGGACAGGTTGGTGCTGTCGGTACGCATGTAGGTGATCAGGCCGACCAGGCCCTCGCCCGGCACGTTGACGCCCTGGTAGAGCATCTGCGCCACGCGCATCGTGCGGTCGGTGCCGAAGCCCAGCGCGTAGCTGGCGCTGGACTGCAGGGTGCTTGTGATGAACGGCGCCCGCGGCTTGCTGCTGGTGCCGGTGCGGTCGATGCTCTTCACGCGGTAGCGCACGCCGGCCCCGATCGCGCCGCGGACGGTGCGCACGGTGCGTGCGAAGCCCACGGCGTCGGCATCCTCGCGGGTTTCCACCTGCACGCCCTCGAGGCCGACCGCCTCGGCGACGCCGCGGATCCGCGACGCCACGTCGGGCGTGCCGGCGACGTCCGCCGAACCCGCCGCGTACCACCGCGCATCCTGCGGGATCGGCGTCTTCGACTTCTTGTCCTCGTCCTTCTTGCGCAGCACCCAGTCCGGCACCGCGACCGCGCAGTCCGGCGTGCCGAACTTCGGCAGGTCCTCGTACTTCGGGACCTCGCGCGAGAGCTCGAACGGCTTCCCGCCCAGCTGCACCAGTTCGCACTCGATGCCGCCGCGCTCGGCCAGCCAGTGGGCCTGTTCCTTCACGGTGGGGCCCTTGTTGCGCTCGTCACGCCGGCCCATGAACGCCGCCCATTCCTTGGCCAGTGCCGCGCCCTTCACGGCCTCCGGCGTCATCGCGGCCTCGACCTTCCAGTATTCGTCGGGGTGGAACGCGCGGATCTCGCGCTCGCGGTCCACGATCAGCTTCAGCGCCACGCTCTGCACGCGTCCCGCGCTCAGGCCGCCGGCCACCTTCTTCCACAGAACCGGGCTGACCATGTAGCCCACGATGCGGTCCAGGATGCGCCGCGCCTGCTGGGCGTTCACGCGGTCGATGTCGATCGCCCGCGGCTGCTCGAACGCCTTCAGGATGGCGGTGCGGGTGATCTCGTCGAACTCCACGCGCTTGGCCTTCAGCGGGTCCACGCCCAGAAGCTCGGCCAGGTGCCACGCGATCGCCTCGCCCTCACGGTCCAAGTCGGTCGCGAACCAGATCTCGCCGGCGCCCTTCGCCAGCTTCTTCAGCGCGGTCACCTGCGCCTTGCGGTCCTCGCTCACCTCGTACGTGGGGTCGAAGTCGTTGTCCAGGTCCACGCCCGGCACCGGCTGCTTGGTGCCCTTGGGGGCGCGCTTGGGCAGGTCACGGATGTGGCCCTTCGAGGCCTCCACCTTGAAGTCGCTGCCCAGGTACTTGCCGATCGTCTTCGCCTTCGCGGGGCTCTCGACGATGACCAGCTTGTACGTGCCCTTCTTCGCGGGGGCGTCTTCGGCGGGGCCTTCGTCGGCGGCGGTTGGCTTGGTGGTGCGCTTGGCCATGTGGCGGGGTCTCGGGGCATCCCAGGGCCGTGGGAAGGCGGCACGGGTTGCGCCTTCCATCGGCGGTCCGTGATCTTCTATATGAGGACTCCGCCGGGGGTGCCGTCAAGGGTCGGGGCAGCCCGGACGTCGCCCTGGCTCCGCCGCAGCGCCCCGCAATCGCGTGTTCCGCCGGGAAACCCGCCCCCCGGAGGGGGGCGAGGGGCCGCCGCAGGCCCCTCAGCGCCGGGCCGGGAAAATTATTTCGATAACCCGTGCCGCGGCCGCTTCGGTGCCCGTGGTCTCGGCGTCGATCCACACCGAACCGGGGGTCGCCTTGAAGCGCCGCAGCCAGGTCCGCTGCTGCTTGGCGTATTGCCGGCTGCGGATCTTCATCTGTGCCTCGACCTCCTCGATCGGCATGCGCCCGGCCAGGTGCATCACGGCCTCGTGGTACCCAACGGCCTCCATCGCCTGGCGGTTCATCGTGCCGCTCGTCACCAGGCGGATGACCTCCTTGACGAACCCGCGTGCCAGCATCTCCTGCACGCGCAGGTTGATCCGCCGGTTGATCGAGTCGACCGACCACTCCAGCCCCACCAGCGACCAGTCCGGCGGCAGCTCGCGCGGCGCGTCCTGCCACTGCCGCTGCATGTCGCTGATGCGGCGGCCGGTCGTCATCCACACCTCCAGCGCGCGGACCGTGCGGCGGCGGTCGTTCGGATGGATGCGCGAGGCCGCCAGCGGGTCGTGGTGCTCCAGGTCCAGCCGCAGCATCTCGGTGGGGAGCGCCTCCAGCCGCGCGCGCACCGCGGGGTCGCCGGCCGGGCCCTCGAACATCCCCTCGACCAGCGCCTTCGCATAGAGGTTGGTGCCGCCCACCACGATCGCGTGCTTCCCGCGCACGTGGATCGACTGGATCGCGTCGCGCGCGCCGTCCAGCCAGTCGGCCACCGTGAACGGGCCGCCGAACGGATCGGCGACGTCGATCATGTGGTGCGGCACGCCGCGGCGCTCCTCCGGCGTCGGCTTCGCCGTGCCGATGTCCATGCCGCGGTAGACCTGCATCGAGTCGGCGCTGACGCATTCGCCGCCACCCGGCACGCGCAGCGCCAGTTCGATCGCCAGCGCGGTCTTGCCGCCGCCGGTCGGCCCCAGCACCAGGATGGTGCGCGGTGCGGCGGGATCGGTGCTTGGCGTGGCGGGGGGGTGCATCGGCTAGAGTGAAAGTATGCCGGAAACCGCTGCCTCGCCCGCCCCCGCCCGCACCACGCCGCGCCGCACGGTCGATTCGCTCGACCCGCGCGGGACCGTCGTCTTCGTCCGCGCCGATTTCAACGTCCCCACGGACGACTCGGGCCGCATCACCGACGACCGCCGGATCCGCGGCGCGCTGCCCACGATCGAGTCGATCCTGGCCCGTGGCGGCGCGGTGGTCGTGGCCAGCCACTTCGGCCGCCCGGCCGGCACCGGCTACGAGGCCGCCGACAGCCTGAAGCCCGTCTTCGAGCGGCTCTCGCAGCTGCTGGCGGGCAAGGCGCGCGTCCTGTTCGCGGGCAAGGTCCCCACCGACGCCGAGTCCGCCGCGGCCGCGGCCGCCCTGAAGCCCGGCGAGGTGCTGCTCCTGGAGAACCTGCGCTTCGAGAAGGGCGAGAAGAAGGGCGACCCCGCCTTCGCCGCAAAGCTGGCCGGGATGGCGCAGGCGTACGTCAACGATGCCTTCGGCGCGTCGCACCGCGCGGACGCATCGATGGTGGCGCTGCCCGTCGCCATGCACGCCGCCGGCAAGCCCGCCGTGGCGGGCCGGCTGCTCGAGAAGGAGCTCCGCTTCCTGGGCGGCGCGCTCGAGCGTCCGCAGCGACCGTTCGTCGCGATCGTGGGTGGCGCCAAGGTCAGCGACAAGCTGGCCGCGCTCGCCAACCTGCTGGACAAGGTCGACACGATCGTGGTGGGCGGCGCGATGGCCTACACGTTCCTGCGCGCGCAGGGCGTGACCACCGGCAGCAGCCTTGTCGAGCCCGAGATGGTCGAGCGCGCGCGGCAGATCCTGCACGACGCGCAGGCACGCAGCCGCACGATCCTGCTGCCGATCGACCACGTCTGCGGCCGCAAGCTGGAAGCAGGCACCGAGACCACGACCGTGATCGGCGGCATCCCCGAAGGCTGGATGGGCCTGGACATCGGCCCGCGCTCCCAGGAGCTCTTCGCCGAGGCGTGCCGTTCCGCGAAGCAGGTCGTCTGGAACGGCCCGATGGGAGCCTTCGAGACGAAGCCCTTCGACCAGGGCACGATGGCCGTCGCGCGCGCGGTCGCCGACGCCACCCGCACCGGCGCCGTGACGATCGCCGGTGGCGGCGACACGGCCGCGGCGCTCGACGAGGCCGGCCTGGCCGACGCGCTCACCCACGTCTCGACGGGCGGCGGCGCCAGCCTCGAGATGCTCGAGGGCAAGTCGTTCGAGTCCGTCGCCGCGCTCGACCCGGCCTGAATCAGCCCGTTTGCCGCGAACGGGCGCCCGACCGGCGCGTCTATCATCCGCGGACCAAAGGACCACCGACCATGCGCACATCCCTCCGAGCCGTCGTCCTCGCTGCCATCCTCCCGCTCGCCCTCGTCGCCGCCGCGCGCGCGCAGGACGAGGAGCAGAAGAAGCTCAAGGTCGGCAGGATGGCGCCCGCCGACTCGCTCTCCCACATCGAGTACGTGCAGGGTTCGCAACTGGACCCGCTGGTCGGCAACAAGGTCACCGTCGTCGAGTTCTGGGCCACGTGGTGCGGCCCCTGCAAGGTCTCGATCCCGCACCTGAACCAGCTCTACGTCGACCTCGCGCCCCGCGGACTGCAGGTGGTCGGCATCAGCGATGAGCCGGTCTCCAAGGTCAAGCCCTTCGTCAAGGAGAAGGGTTCGCAGATGACCTACACCGTCGCCTGCCAGAAGCAGGACGACGACACGATGAAGGAGAAGTGGATGGCCGCTGCCGGCCAGAAGGGCATCCCGTGCGCGTTCATCGTCAGCCGCGCCGGCAAGGTCTGCTTCATCGGACATCCGATGGACCCGCAGTTCGAGCGCGTCCTGAAGCTCACCCTGGCCAACCGCTACGACCCCGAGCTGACCTCGCGCGTCGAGCCCACGGTCGCCGCCGCGCGCAAGGCCGCCAAGATCCGCAACTACAAGGAGGCCGAGCGCCTCTACGACGAGGCCCTGAAGGAGGGCCCGAGCGTCCTGATCGACGTCGGTCTGGAGGCGTGGAAGATGCGCGTCGAGCAGGCGAACAACGCCGCGGCGGCCAAGGAATACGCCAAGAAGCTGATCGAGATGGTCTCCAAGGACAAGTTCGCGTTGATGGCGATCGCCGAGTACCTGGCCACCAGCCCGGACCTGACCAACAACCTCCGTGACCTGGATGCCGCCCAGCTGGCCGCCGACAAGGTGAAGGGCATGGCGTCCTCGGACGACTCCGACGCGATGGCCGTCGTGGCCGCGGTGGCTGCCGCACGCGGCGACCTGAACGCCGCCTACGAGGCGCAGTACGACGCCTGGATGGCCGCGCCGCCCTCGGCGAAGCCCGCGCTGAAGCGCGCGCTCGACACCTACAACGACGCGCGCAAGAAGGCCGGCGCCTCGGCGAAGTGATGCCGATGGCCGCCGCCCGGCCCGATCCCCGCCTGTACGCAGACGCCCGACGGCTCCTGGTGGAGCCGTCGGTGCTTTCCGCGGACTTCACGCAGCTGGGCGAGGAGTGCCGCCGCTCGCTCGCGGCGGGCGGCGACGCGATCCACTTCGACGTGATGGACGGCCACTTCGTGCCGAACCTCTCGATGGGACCGGCGGTCTGCGCCGCCGTACGGCGCGCGGTGCCCGGCGCGTTCATCGACACGCACCTGATGTGCACGGATCCCGGCGCGTTCGTCGAGGCGTTCGCGAAGGCCGGGACCAACCACGTCTCGTTCCACGTCGAGGCCGTGCCCGACCCGCGCGCGCTGATCCGCCGCATCCGCGACCTGGGTATGGCCGTCGGCTGCGCGCTGAACCCGGATACGCCCGCCGACGCGATCGGCGCGTGGATCGCCGAGCTGGACAGCGTGCTGGTGATGAGCGTGCACCCCGGCTACAGCGGGCAGGCCTTCATCCCCGGGGTGCTGGACAAGGTCCCCGCGCTCCGCGCCCGCATGCGCCCGGACCAGCGCATCGCGATCGACGGCGGCGTCTCGCCCGCCACGGCGCCCGCCTGCCGCGCCGCCGGCTGCGACGTGCTGGTCGCCGCCAGCGCCATCTTCGGCGCCCCCGACATGGCCGCCGCCATCCGCGCGATCCGCGGCGAGTGACGATGCCCGCCCGCCCGACGACCCTCTGGCTCTTTCGCCCCTGCGAGACCGACTGGGACGCCGCCCAGCGGCTGCGCGGCCGCACCAACCTTCCCGCGACGCCGGACTCGCTGGCCGAGCTCCGCCAGCGGATCGCGCGGCTGGCCATCGGCCCCGAGGTGCTCTACCACCCCGGAGACGACGCCGCCGCAGAGACCGGCCACGGCATCGCCACGCGCTTTGCGTGCGCGGTCCGTGCCGCGCCCGACCTGGCCGACCCCGACTTCGGCCTGCTCGAGGGCCTGTCGATGGCCGAGTTCGAGCGCCGCTTCGAGAGCCGCTTCCTCGAGTGGAACGAGTCGCCGCTCACCGTCGAGCCCCCGGAAGGCGAGCCGCTTGCCGAGGCCCGCGCCCGCGTGCTCGACGCGCTGGCCGCGATCCTGGCGCGGCATGAGGGCGGCCGCGTCGGCCTGGTCCTGCACCGGACCGCGATGGCCTTGGTGCGCGACACGCTGGCCCGCGGCGACGGGTCGCGCCTGTGGGAACGGGTCGAGGGGCGCCACTGGTGCACCGAGTGCCTGCTTCCGCCGGGCGCGGCCGACATGCTTGGCGAGTGAGGCGCGTGCCCGAGCGGCGCGCCCCGCTACACTGCGGCTCTCACGGAGGAGCCCGAGCGTGCCGGAACCCACCTGGATCGGAGCAGAGATCGCCACCAAGAAGGCCGTCCCGGACGGCCTCTGGACGCAGTGCCCCGAGTGCGCCGAGACGGTGTTCCGCAAGAGCCTCGAGGCGAACCTGATGGTCTGCCCGAAGTGCGACCACCACATGCGCATCTCGGCGCGCCGCCGCATCGACCAGCTGCTGGACCCGGGCACCTTCGAGGCGCTCGACGCCGACATGGCGCCGATGGACCCGCTGGGCTTCGTCGACCAGAAGCCCTACATCGAGCGCATCCGCGACACCCAGCGCAAGACCAAGGAGCAGGACGGCGTCCAGACCGGCACCGGCTTCATCAAGGGCCGCAAGGTGGTGGTGGGCGTGATGGACTTCACGTTCATGGCCGGCTCGATGGGCAGCGTGGTCGGCGAGAAGCTGACCCGCGCGATCGAGCACGCGACCGACCACAACCTGCCGCTCGTCATCGTGTGCTGCTCCGGCGGCGCGCGCATGCAGGAGTCGGGCTTCTCGCTGATGCAGATGGCCAAGACTAGCGCCGCGCTGGCGCGCTTCGACAGCGCCAGCGGCCTGTACATCGCGGTGCTGGCCGACCCGACCACCGGCGGCGTGACCGCCAGCTATGCCATGCTGGGCGACGTGATCTTCGCCGAGCCCAAGGCGCTCATCGGCTTCGCCGGCCCGCGCGTCATCCAGCAGACGATCCGCCAGGAGCTGCCCGAAGGCTTCCAGACGGCCGAGTTCCTGGAGAAGGCCGGCTTCGTCGACCGGATCGTGCACCGCTCGGCGCTGCGCACCGAGATCAGCCGCATCATCGACTACTCGGGAAAGTGACGCGTGGCGCGCCGCGAGGCCCTGCGAGCCGCCGTGCTGGCCGCGATCTCCGCGGCGCTGTTCTGCGTCGCGTGGGAGCCGGTCGGGCTTTGGTGGGCGATCGCGCTGGCGCCGGCGCCCCTGGCGCTGGTCGTTGCGGGGCGTGACGACCGCGGCCGGCGGGTCGCGCCGGGCTGGCGGGCGTATGCGGCGGTGGGGGTCGTCTCGATCGCCAAGTGGCTGGTGCTCGATGCGTGGATGGTGCAGATCACCCAGGCTGGCATGCCCGCGCTGGCCGTGTACTGCACGCTGTACGACCTGCTTGCGCTGTGGCTCCTGGGCCGGCTGGCCCGCCGCACGGCTGCGTGGTGCGCGCTGCCGTGGGCCGTGCTGGTGCCGTTCGCGTTCGGCGCGGTCGAGGTGCTTCGTGCGCTCGTCCTGTTCCACGGGTACCCCTGGTTCCGGTGGGGGCACCCGCTGGTCGAATGGCCCGTGCTGGTGCAGGCCGCGGACCTCGTCGGCGAGGTGTTCGCGTCGCTCGTTGCGCTGGCGGTCGGGGGCGCGATCGTCGACGCCCTCTCCGGGCGCGCGCGACGGGGTGCGCTGGTGGCGGGCACGCTCGTTGCGCTCGCGCTTGCGTACGGTGGATGGCGCCTCTCGCAGGCGCCCACGGGAACCGGTCCTGGCGTGCTGGCCGTGCAGACCAACCTGGAGACCAGCAACAAGGTCGTCTGGGCCGCCTCGCGCCAGGTGAAGGACATCCCCGCGTTCGCCGACCTGACCCTGCGCGCCGCCGCCGATGCCGCCGTGCGCGGACAGCCGCTGGCGCTGGCCGTGTGGCCGGAGACGATGCTCGCGGGCTTCGGCCTGGAACCAGGCACGATCGCGCTGCAGGAATCGCAAGGGCTGTTCCCGGGCGACCGTTTCCAGCGCATCGTGGCCGCCACCAGTGCTCGCATCGGCGTGCCGCTCCTGGTGGGAAGCCCGGCGTTCGTGGGCCTCCGCACGGACGGCGGACGCTACGCGTGGGACCGCCAGTTCAACAGCGCCTACCTGGTGAACGGCCCGCAGCCGCCGTACGCGCGCTACGACAAGGTGTTCCTGGCGCCTTTCGGCGAGACGATGCCCTACATCAGCGAGTGGGAATGGCTGGAGCGTGCGCTGCTCTCGGTGGGCGCGAACGGCATGACCTTCGACCTGGACGTGGGCGGCGATCCGGTGCGCTTCGACGTGCCGTGGCAGGGGGGCACCGTGCGCGTGGCCACGCCCATCTGCTTCGAGGACGCGATGGGCTGGGTGTGCCGTGACCTGGTCTACCCCGCGTCGGCCGGCCGCGAGCGCCGTGCGGACCTCCTGGTCAACCTGACCAACGACGGCTGGTTCGGCTGGTTCGACGGTGGGCGTGCGCAGCACCTGCAGCTGGCGCGGTTCCGCTGCATCGAGACCCGCACGCCGATGGTGCGCGTCGCGAACACGGGCGCCTGTGCCGGCATCGACTCCAGCGGCCGCGTCACCGCGCCGCCGCCCGCGCCGCGCACCGCGGCATGGCTGGTCGCGAACCCGCCGCTCGATGCCCGCGTGCCGCCCTTCGCATTCCTCGGGGAACTAGGATCCATCGCCATGCTGACCCTTGCCGGCCTCGTCGCGTTCCTGCCCACGCTCCGCCGGGCGCATGTCGCCGTGCCTGCCATGCTGCTGGGGTGCGTGCTGCTGCAGGCCTGCGGCGACGAGGCGGTCGCGCAGCAGCCGTGGTCCAGCCGCAACCAGAGCGTGCAGCCCGACGGGCAGGCGAGGCTGGCGACGACCGAGGCTCCTACCGCGCCCGGAGCAGCGGCGCAGTCGCAGCTGGCCGTCTCGTCCAGCGGCGACGCACGCGCCAGCGCCGTCGACCTCCTGAAGCAGGCGTCCCGTTCACAGGTGGCCGTGTTCCGCGCGAACGCGGCCGAGGCACTCATCAACTCGCCCGTTGACCTCCGTGCGGTGGCGGGCCCGCTGCTGGCCGACGAGAACCGCGGCGTGCGCTTCGTCGCCACGGTCTCGCTCGCACGCGCGGGCTGCGCCGACATGGCCGACCAGGTGCAGCCGCTCCTGCTGGACGAAAGCCCCTCGGTGCGCGCGGCCGCGATCTACGCGCTGACGCGCTTCGGCCGCCCGGTGGACCCGACGCCGCTCGCGGCGATGGTGCGTTCGGACGATCCGGAGGTACGGTCGAACGCGTACCTGGTGCTGGGCGAGCTGGGCAACCGCAGCGCCGTGCCCCTGATCCGCGAATCGCTCGGAAAGGGGATGCGACAGGTGAACCCCGCGCGCGTCCGCATCACCGAGATGCAGGCCGCCGAGGCGCTGGTGCGCCTGGGCGAGACCGACGGCATCGAGCCCATCCGGGCCGCGCTCTTCGCCCCCGGCGAGCAGGCCGAGTTCACCGCGCTTGCCGCCCAGCAGGCGGGTCGCCTGAAGGACGACGGGTCGCGGGCCATCCTGATGCGCCTGATCGACGCGACGGGGATCAGCGCCCGGCCGACCGAGGTCCGGATCGGCTGTGCCGTGGCCCTTGCCCAGATCAGCCCGACGGACCGCCCGGCCGTGGCGCGGATGGGCCGGGTCTACCTGAACGACCGGGAATCCTCGGTCCGGGGACAGGCGGCGCTGGCCGTGGCCTGGGCGCTGGGCCCGGCAGGGGTCTCGGACCTCCAGCGCCTGCTGTTCGACCGGGACCCCTCGGTCCAGTTGGTGGCAGCCAAGGCGATCTTGGTCGCAACCGCGCCCCGTTGACAGTCCGTATAGGGTTCGTGTAGTACTGATAAACCCGGACGGCTTCCTCTGGAACCGTCTGGAATCGTTCGTCCATCGACAGACACAGACCTGAGGCACCCCCGTGCACATCCTGACCAAGATCCTCGTTGTCCTCGTTGCGCTCCTCGTCGTGGTGCTCGTGCCGGTCACGGCCGTGCTGACCGTGAACCAGGTGGGCTTCCAGGAGCGCGCCAGCACCGCTGAGGCCGCCGCCAAGGCCGAGCAGGCCAGCCTGAACGCCGCCAAGGACAGCTACCACGCGAGCGTCACCGGCCTCCAGTCGAAGGTCGCCGGTCTCGAGAAGACCGCCGCGCTGGCCTCGCAGGCGCGTGACTCCGAGATCGCCTCCAAGAACAAGGCTGAGGCCGACAAGCAGGCGCTCGAGATGCAGATCAGCTCGCTCGAGGGCGAGCGCGTGGTCTATGGCCAGAACGACTCGGCCAAGGTCGCCCTGATCCAGGCGATGCAGGCCGAGCTCCAGAAGACCCGCGAGATGTACCTGGCCGCCGAGAAGTCGCGCGTCGACCTCGAGGATCGCCTGGTCCGCGCCGAGGGCGAGCGCGACACCGCCGACGCGGCGCGTCGCCAGCTGCAGGAGCAGTTCCAGAAGGCCAGCGAGGAGAAGGATCGCGCCAGCGCCGAGCTCGCGCGCTTCGCGGCCCTGCAGGGCACTCCGTCCGCCACCCGCGCCGGCGCCACCGCCGATGCCGCCCGCCTGCCGGTCGTCGCCGACCGCTCGCTGAGCGCCACCGTCGTCAGCGTCAAGCGCGAGCCCGATTCGACCTTGGCCGAGATCAACGCGGGCAGCCGCGACGGCGTCAAGGAAGGCTGGGTCATGACCTTGGCCGACGGTTCGAACTTCATCGGCAACCTCCGCATCGTGACGGTCGACGTGAACCGTGCGGTCGGCGTCGTCGAGCTCGAGGACCCGCAGGGCCGTGGCGAGGTCAAGTCCGGCCAGCGCGCGATCGCCCGCAAGGGTGAGTGAGCCCCAGTCGCCCGACTTGTACCCAGGAACGACCCGATGACCAGCCTCCCGACCAACGAACCCAAGCGCGCCAAGCCCCAGCTGAACGTCTACACGTCCCTGCTTGTGGCCGCGCTGCTCGTCGCCATCGCGGGCGTCGCGATCGTCTCCATGCGCAACATGGAGGCCCATGGCACCTCGGGCGGCAGCCCGTTCGAGCCCGCCCCGGCGAAGCGCTGACGGCCCCCGGGCCGGATTCCAACGAACCCACGCGCCGCCGGCCCGCCCGGCGGCGTGTCGCTTTCCGGGTTGCCCCGGGTGCCGGCGGGGGCGCTGCACGGCATTTTCGCTATCCTTCGGGTTGGTCGGCCTGCGCCGGCCGTCGCCGCGGCGGAGTCCGTGGCCCAGAAGCGCTTCAGGAAGGAGCTCCCGCCGTGCCCATGGAATTCGATTGGCTCTCGCGCCTCTTCAGTGTCGACATGGGGATCGACCTGGGAACCTGCAACACGCTCGTCTGCGTCCGGGGCGACGGCATCGTGCTCAACGAGCCCTCCGTGGTCGCTGTGCGCAAGGGCACCAACATCGTGCTGAACAACGGCGAGGCCGTCGGCTTCGCCGCGAAGGACATGCTGGGCAAGACGCCCGGCTCCATCAGCGCGGTGCGCCCCCTGAAGGACGGCGTCATCAGCGACTTCGCCGTCACCGAGGCGATGCTCAGCTACTTCATCAAGAAGGTGAATGGCAAGAGCTCGCGCATCTTCGGGCCGCGCGTCGTCATCGCCATCCCGTCGGGCATCACCAGCGTCGAGAAGCAGGCCGTGTATGAGAGCGCCGAGCGCGCCGGTGCGCGCCGCGTGTTCCTGGTCGAGGAGCCCATGGCCGCCGCGATCGGCGCGGGCCTGCCCGTCAGCGAGCCCACCGCCAGCATGATCGTCGACATCGGCGGCGGTACCAGCGAGATCGCCATCATCAGCCTGGCCGCCATCGCCGAGTGCGAGAGCCTGCGCGTGGCCGGCGACGACTTCGACGACGCGATCATCAACCACATGAAGCGCGTCCACGGCATGCTGATCGGCGAGCAGACCGCCGAGCGCATCAAGATCGAGATCGGCTCGGCCGCGCCGACCGGTCCCGAGACCAAGATGGACGTTCGTGGCCGCGACATGAAGACCGGGCTGCCGCGCAAGGTCGAGATCACCAGCGTCGAGATCCGCGAGGCCCTGGACGAGCCGGTGAAGCTGATCTCCGAAGCGGTCGTCCGCGTGCTGGAGAAGGCCAAGCCCGAGCTGGCGGCCGACCTGGTTGACAACGGCCTGACGATCGCGGGCGGTGGTGCGCTGCTGCGCGGGATCGACAAGGTCTTCCACCAGGCCACCGGCCTGGACGTGCGGATCGCCGATGACCCGCTGACCTGCGTGGCCCGCGGCACCAGCCAGTACCTCGAGAACCTGGACGTCTTCAAGGACACCCTCGAGTCGGACGCCGACGGCGCCTGACGCGCGATGGCCCTGCTCACGCCCCGACGCCTGGTCGCGGCCGCCCTGGGCGCCGCGGCGCTGCTTGCCGCGATTCCCGCGGGGTGGCAGCGCGGCTGGACGCCGGCCGTGGGCGCGCTGCTCTGGCTGCCCGCGCGGCCCATGGCGTACGGGCTCTCGCTGGTGCGCGTGCGGCTGCGGGCGCCTGACGACCCGTACCCCGCGCGCCCCGAGGAACTGCGCACCGCGCTCGAGTCCGCCGACCGCCTGCAGGGCGAGCTGGACGCCGAACGGCTGCGTGCGGACCGCCTGGAGGCGCAGCTGCGCGAACTCTCCGAGGTGGTGGAGCGCGACCGCCGCGGCGGCTGGCGGCCCATCCTGGCCACGGTGGTCGAGCGCAATGCCGGCCGCCCACCGGGTCTGCTTGGCCTGGATGCCGGCGCGGGACAGGGCATCGCCGAGGGCGACCCGGTGGTCACCGGCGGCAACCGGCTGGTCGGGCGCATCGCGGGCGGGGTGGCCGCGTGGCGCTCGTTCGTGGTTCCGCTGGATGACCGCCGCTCGGGCCGCATCGACGCGCTGGTGGTGACGGCCGAGAAGCCCGCATCCGGCGCCGGCGCGCGGGACGGAATCCTCGTGCAGGTGGTGGCGAAGGCCGACCGCACGCTGGAAGGCGAACTGGAATCGAACGCACCCGTGAAGCCCGGCGACGCGGTGGTGCTGAGCGACGCTACGTGGCCGCACGCGGCGCAGGGCATGCGCCTGGGGCTGGTCGAGTCGGTGGGCACGCTCGATTCGAACCCGTTGCGGCGCCGCATCACGGTGCGCATGGAGTTCGACCCGGCGCGGCTCTCGAAGGTCACCGTGAAGACCGCGGCCGGTGCGGGTGGCGCGGCGCCTGCCGCGGGCGCGCCCGCCGTGCCGCCCGCCACGCCGCCCGCCGGCGCGCGCAAGAAGGGCAAGGGTGCCGCGTGAGGTGGTGGGTCTTCCTGCCGTTCGCGTTCCTGGTCGCGGCGCTGGACGCCGCGCTGATGCCGGCATTCGCCGTGTGGGGCCACGTGCCGCACCTGGTGCCGGTGCTGTTGGCATTCGTGCTGCTGTATGCCTCGCGCGAGGCCGCGATGGGCGGCGCGCTGGTGCTGGGGCTCTTGGCGGACGTCGCCAGCCCGGCGCTGGTGGCAGGCGCCGATGGGCCCGCCGCGGCGCCCATCCTGGGCCCGCACATGCTGGCTTACGCCGGAGCGGCCTGGGCCGTGCTGGAGATGCGCACCTGGCTCTATCGCCGCAACACGCTGACGCTGGCGTTCACGGCGGCGGTGGTGGCGGTGCTGGTCTCGCTGGGCTTCCTGGCCGTCGCGGGCGTGCGCGCGGCCTACGCGGACGACTACCCGCTCTGGGGTGGTGGCCGTGCCATCACGGCGCTGGGCGCGGACCTCCTGGACGCGCTCTGGACCGCCGTGCTTGCCGTGCCGGCTGGCTGGCTGCTGCAGCGGACGCTCGGCCTGTGGGCGTTCGCGACCGCCGGCCCGCGCTTCGCGTTCGACCCCCGCAGCGCGCGGGCGGGCGGCTAGGCTGGTCGCACCATGGCCCGCTGGACCACGCCCACCATCCTCTTCGACGATGCCCGCGGCGACCTTGGACCGCTCTCGGACCTCCGCACCTCGTTTGAGCAGCGGACCGGCGGCCTGACGGTCCTGGAGCGCGCGCGTCACGCAGCCGACGTCGTGGGCCTCGCCGTGCCGCACGCGCTGGCTGCGGTCGTGGCCGAGCGCCACGCCATCCCCGCGAACGCCGCGCCGGCCGACGCGCTCTTCGTGAGCGGCCGCGTGCACGTGCCCTTCGGTACGGCGCTGGCTGCCCGGCTCGACGCGCTGCGCCCAGGCCAAGGCCTGCAGGCGGCGGACGGTTCGGTGGTGGCGCTGCGCCTGGCCGGCGCCGACGTCGCCGCCTTCGTGCATGCGATCGCGCAGGGGGCCGCTGCGGTGCCTGCTGGCGCACACCTTGACGCCGCCGATGCCCCGGCGCTCTGGCAGCGCCCGTGGGACGTGCTGGATGCCGCGCGCCTGGGCGAGCTGATGGCCGCCGACATCGCCGCGGTCGTCGCGCGTTGGGGCGGCGGCGATGCCACGCCGGTTCCCCCGCATGCCACCGCACTGGGTGACGCAGGTATCCACCTGCACCGTTCCGCTGTGCTGGGCGCGGGCGTCGTCCTGGACGCCACCGGCGGCCCGATCCTGGTGGACGCCGGTGCCGAGCTCCGGCACGGCGCGATCCTGGTCGGGCCGGTCATCGTCGGGCCGGGGACGATCGTCGGCGAGCGCGCCGTCCTGAAGGCCCGCACCGCGCTGGGCCCGCAGTGCCGCGCCGCGGGCGAGGTGGGCAGCGCCATCTTCCAGGGCTTCTCGAACAAGGCCCACGACGGCCACCTGGGCGATGCGCTGGTGGGCGAATGGGTGAACCTGGGCGCCGGCACCGTCAACAGCAACCTGCTGAACACCTACGGCGAGGTGGTCATGCGCCTGCGCGGCGACGGCCCCTTGGAGCGCACCGGCCGCCAGTTCATGGGCTGCATCCTGGGCGACCACGTCAAGACCGCGATCGGCACCCGCATCATGACGGGCTCTTCCATCGGCACCGGCGCGATGTGGGCGGCCACCGAGGCGATCTCCGGCTGCGTCGACCGCTTCGCGTGGCGCACCGACGACGGGCAGCGCGAGTACCGCCTGGAGAAGTTCATGGCCGTCGCGCGCACCGTGATGGCGCGCCGCAAGGTGACGCCGGGCCCCGCGTACGAGGCGCGCCTGGCCGCGCTTGCGGGCAGCTGAGGCGCGCATGGCCACGCTCTACCTGGTCGACGGCCACGCGCAGTTCTTCCGCGCGTACCACGCGATCCGGCCGGGCATGAAGAGCCCCGTCACGAACGAGCCCACGAACATGACGTTCGGGTTCCTGGGGATGATCCTGAAGGTGCTTCGCCAGGACCGCCCTGACTACCTGGCCGTCGTGATCGACGCGTCGGGCGACCAGGGCACCTTCCGATCGCAGATCTATCCGGATTACAAGGCGAACCGCAAGCCGCCACCCGAGGACATGGATCCCCAGGTCGACCGGTGCGTCGCGCTGCTGGGGCAGATGGGAATCCCCGTCCTCGCGATGGAGGGCGTCGAGGCCGACGACACCATCGCCACGGTGGTGCGTCGCATGCGTCGGGAGCATCCGGACCTCGAGGTCCGCATCGTGAGCCGCGACAAGGACCTCGGGCAGCTCGTCGACGACAAGGTGCACCTCTTCGATCCGCAGTCCGACGCGGTGCTCGGCGTCGAGCAGCTCTTCGAGTCCAAGGGCGTGCGGCCGGACCAGGTGGTCGACATGCTGGCCCTCATGGGCGACCCGGTCGACAACGTGCCGGGCGTCAAGGGCGTCGGCATCAAGACCGCGGCGAAGCTGATCGGCGAATTCGGGTCGCTCGATGGGTTGCTGGCGAACCTCGACAAGGTGAAGGGCAAGACCGGCGAGGCGATCGCGGCGCAGCAGGGGATCCTGCCGCTCTCGCGCCGGCTGGTGGCGCTGAAGGACGACGTCGACGTCACGTTCTCGCTCGACGCGTCGCGGGTCGACCCGGGGCGTGCGCAGGCGGGCGTCCTGCTCGATGAACTGCACGCGCTGGGCTTCAATCGGCACCAGGCGGACATGCGGGCGTGGCTCGGCGCGCACGCTCCGGCGAAGGGCGGTGCGGGCGGGGGCGGCGCGGCGGTCGTGCCCGCGCCGGGACGCGCCACGCCCCGGCCGAACGCATCGGCCGGTCGGGCCGCGCCGGCCTCCGACGCGTCCACCGGGTTCGACCTCTTCAACCCACCGCCCGAGCAGCCGGAGTCCCAGGCGCCGATCGACGGCCCGGCGATGCAGGCCTTTGCGCGCGGCGACTATCGCGTGCTCCGCACGGAGGCGGAACTCGACGCATGGGTCGCGGCCGCGCGCGCGGCATGCGCGGCCGGTGCCATGCTTGCCTTCGACGTCGAGACCACGTCGCTCAGCCCGGTGTCGGCGAAGCTCTGCGGCATCAGCCTGGCGCACGAACCCGGCCGGGCCGTCTACGTGCCGATCCGGAGCCCGGAACCGGAGTCGCACCTTGATGAGGCGGCGGTGCTTGCACGCGTGCGGCCGCTTCTTGAGGACGCGTCGATCCGCAAGACCGCCCACAACGCGAAGTTCGACCTCGTCGCGCTCCGTGCCGCGGGCGTGCATGTGCGCGGGCTCGCAGGGGACAGCATGGTGGCCAGCTACGTG
>JBIKJV010000242.1:0-2596 GCA_044360755.1 Phycisphaerales bacterium | reverse complement strand
AGCGCCAACGGCGCGATCCATACCAGCCTGGGCCATCGGCCCAGGTCACGCACACGCCAAGCACCGAAGCCCTGTAGGGGCGCGCCATCACCGTTTAATGGAACGGGCCTTCAGCCCTCACGGAATCAATTAAAACGACTACATGCGCCGTTGGCCCAGGCTGATATCACCCCGGGCCGTTGGCCCTCGGGAACGACCATAAGCCAGACCACTTTGCAACGTTCGAAGGCCTCATCCTTGTGGGAGTAAGAGTAAAACAGGAAAACACAAGTAGGCTTTGGAAGCTTGTCAGTCATGGATGAAGACAGTGTGGACTGCAAAGTCCAGGCGAGCCTCCCGAATCAGGCGACGGCGAGCGAAAGACGCTACCGACACGACAGATAGCGTTCGAGCCGTTGCCTGCATCCGTTTTGTTCGCCTTTGGTGGGTGGAGTGTTGTCATGGCTCAGGCCGCTGGATGGGTGTGTTGAAAACTGAACCGTCCGACCTGATCAACAAGTCGTAAGTGCCAGCACCACCTCCGTCACCGACGCCTAAACTCAGGTAAAGTGCCTTACCATCGGCTGAGAATGCCACGAGGGTACCAATATAGCCATCTCTAAAAGCGGCAGGCTTCAATCGTGGAAGGAAGACATGATGGAGATACTCAACGGGCACTGCAACTCGCTGCTCCCCAAACCAAACTGTGAGGGCTGAAAGCTGTGGGAAACCATCCTTCGGGAGTGTCTCGTCTGTCCCAACTGCCTTCTTCCCATCAACCGTGGCCGACCTCCAATCCTGCTTCTCCTCCGTGCCAGCGTTCCGAAGTTCAGTTGTCCTGTGTGCGGCTCGGGAAAAGGGCTGTGCTGATGCCGTAACCTTGACCTTCGTGGTGCCCACTGCTCCCTCGTAGATAAGTGCTTCCTTCGGGTAATCGAAGGCTATCGCTCTCACTGCAATCGCGACGACTCCGATAGCTCGAATTATAAACGTGCGAAGTCTCATGGCGTGCTGTGGTCAGGCGAACACTGTATTATATCACCATATCTGGTGGAATATCCATTTTCAATCAGGTTGCGGCAACAAGCCAAGGAACATTGCAACTGCCTGAAGATACATTAATAGCATAACCTCTTTGTTATTTTATCCGAACCAACTGAATTGGCAAGGACATTCCCTGGTGCTTTGGAATTGCTGATGATCAAGGTGAGAGTCAAGCCCGGTCTCTCGAAGAAGTACTGGCAGGAATGGACGCCCTCGCCGCAGTGGCAGACGAGTGTGAGTCGGTGCGGCGGACGGTTGGGATTTTTCCGAGGTGGGCCGCTCGGAGGCAACGGACGCCTAAGAGCCTGTTGAAAAACCCGGGCTGGTAGCGCGGCGAGGCATTCTTCCACAAGGCGAGGCGCAACAACAGAAAACGTCAGGACATTCGCCTGCGGCGCACCGAAGCCAACTGGAATATGGCCCGCCGCCCGCCGAGGATCCCGGCACTCAACCACGGCACAGCCGCTCATCCAACCACGGTGGACTTCGGATCCGCTGCCGGGTCCGGTTTTTCAACAGGCTCTTAAGGCTGCGAATCGGGTGTTGGCTGTCCAGCGACAATTAGAATTGACTCCTGAGATGTCAGGCGAGGGGGCGCTGGCGGAACCGTCCACGCCGATGCCGCCGCCGCTGTGACCGTGTATTGCGCCGCCCTCGTCCAGCCTCATCGCCACAATCGCCGGCTCCCTACCACCCATCACAGCAGCAAGGATCACGAACAGCATCAGCACCCAGTGCATCCCCGCAACCTCGCACCCTCTCCCGACCAGCATCGCCCTGCCAATTCACCCTCTGCCGCATTTGCGGCTAGCGCCACATTTTCACTTGTCGCCGCATCTTGCCAGCCTATACTCTTCCCCACCCCCATGGGCGACGAGGACCTCCAGCAGCCACACGACAAGCTCTTCAAAGAAGGCTTCTCTGACCCGGCCAACGCCGCAGCTCTTCTCCGCCAGCATCTCCCCGCAGAAGTCGCCGCCCTCATCCAATGGGACCAGCTCCAGCTCATCCCGGGATCCTTTCTCGACGAAGACCTCAGACACTCGCACAGCGACCTCCTCTTCTCCGCTCCCCTTGCCGCCGATCCCGAATCCTCCATCTGCGTCCATCTCCTCTTCGAGCACCAATCCACCCGCGACCCCTTCATCGCCCTCCGCCTCCTCCGCTACATGGTCCGCATCTGGGAAGAATGGATCCGCCTTTACGGTAACTCCAAACCCCTCCCGGTCATCTTCCCCGTTGTCCTCGCCCAGCACCGCAGAATCTGGAAACTCAGTACCCAGTTCTCCACTCTCTTCGGCAAGGCCGCCTCACTCGATTTCCTCCGCCCGTTCCTGCCGGACTTCGCCTTCCGCCTCATCCAGCTCGCCGCCATCCCCTTCGATGCCATCCGCGGCACGCCCGACGGCATCTTCGTCCTCCGCGTGCTCAAAGCAGAACCCATCGGCCGCCTTCTCGGCAACGCCGTCTGGGACAACAACCTCCTCGCCTATGTCTCCCGCCGAATCTTCGAGCGCTTCATTCCCTACATTTTCGCCCGCACCGATCCAATTGACAGGCCCCACGTCTTCCG
>JBIKJV010000109.1:0-9300 GCA_044360755.1 Phycisphaerales bacterium | reverse complement strand
CCGCCGGTCGATCGCCTCGTCGACATCGACATCGAGCGCGAGCTGCACGACAGCTACCTGACGTACGCCATGAGCACCATCATGGACCGGGCCCTGCCCGACGTCCGTGACGGCCTGAAGCCCTCGCAGCGCCGCATCCTGGTGGCGATGCACGACCTGAACCTGACGCCCGGCCGCAAGCACATCAAGTGCGCGAAGATCTGCGGCGACACCAGCGGCAACTACCACCCCCACGGCGAGAGCGTCATCTACCCGACCCTGGTGAACCTGGGCCAGGTGTGGAAGACGCGAGCGCTGCTGGTCGACAAGCAGGGCAACTTCGGCTCGATCGAGGGCGACCCGCCGGCCGCCATGCGTTACACCGAGGCGCGCATGACCGCCGCCGCGGTCGCGCTGCTGGAGGACCTGGACAAGGAGACGGTCGACTTCAAGCCGAACTACGACGACCGCCTGCAGGAGCCGACGGTCCTGCCGGCCAAGTTCCCCAACCTGCTGGTCAACGGTTCGAGCGGCATCGCCGTGGGCATGTCCAGCAGCATGCCCCCGCACAACGTGCGCGAGATCTGCGACGCGATCGTCGCCACGATCGACAACCCGGGGATCGGGCTCGAGGACCTGATGAAGCTGGTGCCCGGCCCCGACTTCCCGACGGGCGGCACGATCATGGGCCGCCGCGGCATCGTCGAGGCCTACGCGACCGGCCGCGGCAAGGTGACGGTGCGCGGCAAGGTGCACCTGACGAAGGAAGGCGGCCGCGACGCGATCGTCATCGACGAGATCCCCTACCAGGTGGTCCAGTCGACGCTGATCGAGAAGATCGTCGACGCCAGCCGCAACGACCGCATCCCCGACATCGCGGACGTCAAGAACCACTCCGGCCGCGACGCGCAGACGCGCATCGTGGTGGTGCTGAAGAAGAACGCCGACCCGGCGGTGGTCGAGAAGCAGCTCTACGAGTTCACGCCGCTGCAGGACACGTTCAGCATCATCAACATCGCGCTGGTGAACGGCCAGCCGCGCACGCTGCCGCTGCGCAACCTGATCGACCTGTACGTCGACCACCGCAAGGACGTCATCCGCCGGCGCACGGCGTTCCTGCTGCGCCAGGCGAAGCAGCAGGCCCACAAGCTGGAGGGCCTGATCTACGCGGTGTGCGACATCGACGAGGTGATCCGCATCATCCGCGCCGCGCGCACGCGCGAGGAGGCCATCGAGGGCCTGATGGCGCGCAGCTTCCGCATCGCCCGCAGCCACCCGTACGCGCCGAAGATCCCCGAGGCCGTGATCGCGAAGACCGAGCCGGACGGCACCGCGCTGACCCGCGTGCAGGCCGAGGCGATCGGCGCGCTGCGCCTGATCCAGCTGACGGGCCTGGAGATCGAGAAGCTGGCCGGCGAGCTGAGCGGGCTGGTCGAGGAGATCGAGGGCTACGAGGCGATCCTGGCCGACGAGCGCCTGGTGCTGGACATCATCCGCGAGGACACGATCGAGCTGAAGGAGAAGTTCGGCGACGCCCGCCGCACCACGATCGAGGGCAACGAGGCCGAGGACTTCGAGATGGCCGACCTGATCCCGGAGCACGAGGTCGTGCTGACGGTGAGCAGGCGCGGCTGGGTGAAGCGCCTGCCGAGCGACACGTACCGCGTCCAGGGCCGCGGCGGCAAGGGCGTCATCGGCGCCAAGGGCGCCAGCGGCGGCGACGACGAGGCCGACAGCGTCGAGCACCTGCTGGTCTGCAGCAGCCACGACGACATGCTGTGCTTCACGAACACGGGCCGCGTGTTCAAGATCAAGGTGTGGCAGGTGCCGGAAGCCGCGCGCACCGCGAAGGGCCGCGCGATCCAGAACCTGCTGGAGCTCCGCAAGGACGAGCGCGTCTGCGCATGGCTGCCCGTGGCCAACTTCGAGGCGCGCGAGGACTTCCTGTTCTTCCTGAGCGCCAACGGCCAGGTCAAGCGCACCGCGCTGCAGGAGTACCGCAACGTCAACAAGGCCGGCATCATCGCGCTGGGCCTGAAGGAAGGCGACCGCCTGGTCGACGTGCTGCTGACCCGCGGCGCGGACCACGTGCTGCTGGCCACGGCCGACGGCATGTCGATCCGCTTCGACGAGAACGACGCGCGCGTCATGGGACGCAGCGCGGCGGGCGTGATCGGCATCGACCTGGCCGACGGCGACGAGGTCGTCGGCGGCGTGGTCTGCGACGACTCCGACCTGCTGACCGTCTGCGGCACCGGCTACGGCAAGCGCACCCCCCTGCGCGAGTACCTGGTCCAGAGCGAGGACGGCACGACCCGCGCGCAGAGCCGCGGCGGCAAGGGCCGCATCGACATCCGCACCGAGGGCCGCAACGGCCGCGTGGTGGCCGTGCGCACCGTGACCGACGGCGACGAGCTGATCTTCAGCTCGCGCGGCGGCATGGTCGTGCGCATCCGCGCGGCGGACGTGCGCCAGGTTGGCCGCAACACGCAGGGCGTGCGGCTGGTCAGCCTGGACGGCGGCGACACGGTCGCGAGCGTGGCGAAGGTGCTGGCCGGCGACGAGCCCGTGAGCGCGCCGCCGGCGGAGTGAGGCAGGGCGCGAAGGCGCTCGGCGGCGTTGCGGCGTTGTGCTCTGTGCTGAAGGGCACGTGGGGTTGCCGCGCCCTTTCGCTGCGCTTGGCCCCCACCGACGTTCGAACGTCCCGACGCGAGCGCCCGGAGCGAGCATCGGGGTCTTCCGCAGCGAATCGCGAGGCCGCGAGGCACGCACTGCGGTACCGATTACTCCCGGGTCGTGACAGGTGCCGAGCCAGCCGAACAATGGGAGGAGCGGAACCTGGTGGAGCGACGACGGTCGCGGAGGAAGGCCCCGAGCACAGCGCAAGGGCGCGGCGACCACGCACCTGCCTTCAACACCGCGGAAACCGGTCGAGGGCTACCCCGGACCCGATTTCCTCAGACCTGCATCTGCAGCGCCGCAAGGGCCGTCGTGACGTCCTCGCTGAAGTCGAAGATGCGGTCCAGGTCGGTGGCCAGCAGGATGCCCCAGATGCGGTCGCTCACGGAGCACACGCGGACGCGCGCGCCGGCGGTCATCGCGACCTTGCGCAGGCGCAGCAGCTGGGCGATGTTCGTCGAGTTGAGGAAGTGCACGTGCCGCAGATCGAGCACCAGGTTCGGCGTCTCGGGGCGGTCGCGGCCGGCCTTCACGGCGTCGATCGTCGCTTGGTAGCGCAGCGTGAGGTTCGACAGGTCCTCCGAGAACGACGGGTCGTCCTGGAGCTCGGCGATGTGGATGTCATCCGACCATTCGTTGATGGACACGCCGGGAGGATAGCGGCCCGGGCGGGTCCGCGTATCCTTCCGGGTCCATGCGCCGCCTGCGCCGCACGCCCATCCACCCGCGGATCGAGCTGATCCCGCTGATCGACGTGATGACCTTCCTCCTCACGTACTTCATCTTCGCCACGGCGACGCTGATGCGGGTCGACCTGGTGCCGATGCAGCTGAGGAGCTACCAGAGCGGCAAGGCGGCGACGCCGGCCCCGGCGGTCACGATCTCGGTGGACCTGGAGGGGCGGGTGTTCGTGGACAAGGAGCAGGTCAAGGTCGACGAACTGGCCCCCAAGATCAAGGAGCGGGTGGACAAGGACCGCAAGACGGTCGTGTACCTGGCGATCGCGGACGGCCAGGGCAAGGTGGACCGCGCTCCCCTGATGCAGGACGTCTACGACCGGCTGCGGACCCTGAACATCACGGTGAACATGGTGGGCCGACCCGGGTTGCAATCCTCGAAGGGCCCGGCCGCACCGCCCAAGTAGCATCTCGGCGATGCCGGCTGAGCAGCCGAACCCCGAACGCACCGGACTGGCGCTGACGATCGGCGTGGTCTGCTCGGTGGCGTTCCATGCGGTGATGTTCTCGCCGGCGATCATGGACTGGTTCCGGACCGACCGAGAGCCGGCGGCGTCGGAGGCAGAGAAGGCCAAGGTGGCCGCCGCGCAGCAGCCCAAGGCCCCCGACGCCAGGAAGAAGGACGCCGCCAAGCGCCCCGACGAGCAGAAGCCGGACGAGCGCCAGGCGAAGAAGCCCGAGGAGAAGCCGAAGGAACCCGACGCGCCGAAGCAGGCTGCCGCGCAGCAGCAGCCGCAGCCCCCCGCCGCGGCCGCGATGCCCGAGCCCAAGCCGGCCTACCCGGAGGACGAGGAGGTCGCGATCGGCAAGGACGACGGCGACCCCAACTCGATCGTGATCATCGGCCGCGACGCGTACGAGGAGCACATGGCCCAGCTTTCGGTGGTGGCGCAGGCCGGCTACCGGATGAGCGATGCGGGCGGCAACGGCAGCGAGGGCCCCGGACGCAGCAACACGTCGCTGGACCGCGGCGTGGGTGGCGGCGGCGCGGCGTCGAACGCCGACGCGACCACCGTCGTGGCGAGCGCGGCCGGGTCGCCCAACGAGACCGCCACGCGTGTGGTGCAGGCCGCGCCGATCGACGAGCCGAAGGTGCTGGCGCCCGCGGAGGGCAACAACGCCACGCAACCCGCACAGCCCGCCGCGCCGCAGGCCCCCGCGCAGCAGCCGTTGCAGCCGCTGCCCCCGCCCACGCCCGTGGCGCCGGCCCCCGTGCCCGTGGCGCCGCGCGAGGAGCCCACGCCGGTCCCGCCCTCGCCGCCTTCGCCGCCGGTGCCCGTGGAGCCGAAGCCCTCGACCAACGAGGCCACGCCGCCCGTGGAGATCCCGCGCAAGGACGACGCGCCGCCGCCGCCGCCCGAGCCCAAGCCGGTCACGCCGCCCGCGACGCCCGCGCCGGACCCGAAGCAGCCGCCGCAGGCCACGCCGCCCGCCGCCACCCAGCCGCAGCCGGCGCCGCCCACGCCGCAGCCCCAGCCGATCGCACCCGCCCCGCCGCCGCAGCCGGCGAACGCGCAGCAGCCGCCCGTCACCACGGCCGGTGGCGGCGTCGCGTCCACCGAGAAGCCGAAGGCCGGCGGCGCGGCCGACCAGGCGCCGGGCGATGCGGGCAAGGCCGGCGGCCAGGGTGCCTCGCCGGTGCCCGGCGCAGGCGGCAAGGGCGCGCTGAGCGACCTGGAGAGCCCGGCCACCAGCCTGGTGAAGTGCGACCCGAAGGACTGGAAGAACGGCCGGCTGATCGCCGCGCGCGGCATCCAGCTGAAGCCGCGCAAGGCGAACTTCACGCTGCTGCAGCAGGTCAACGAACTGGGCGGCGCGATGGACCCGGTCGTGGCGATCACCTTCGACCACACCGGCAACGTGCCCGCCGCCACGCCGAACTCCCCCGCCAAGCTGCCCCGCATCCTGCGCTCGTCGGGCAACCCGTCGCTGGACGAGCGCATCATCGACGCGCTGTGCGGCTGGCGCGCGTCGGGCAAGCAGATCGACGACCTGAAGCCCGGCGAGACGGTGACGGTCACCCTGCAGCTGATCCTGTGACGGCGGGCGCCGGCGCGGGCCGCACGCGGTTCAGCGCCGGTCGAGCCGCGCGCGCCAGGCGTCGAGCGATGCATCGGTCAGGTCGTAGAACAGCGGCGTGACGGTGATGCAGCGCTCGTACAGCGCCTCGACGTCGGTGTCCTCGGCCGTGTGGAAGAACTCCATGCCGTTGCCGTTGGGCCAGTAGTAGGGTCGCCCGTCCGGCGCCACGCGCCGCTCGTAGCCATCGATGCCGGCGGCGACGTTCATGCGCACCACGCGGATCGGCGGCACGGGCGCATCGGCGCGCTCGGTCACCGGCACGTTGATGTTGATCACGCGATGCGCGTCCAGCGGGTGCTGCAGCACGCGGTCGATCGCGGCACGCGCGATCTGCGCGGCGCGCGCATACTGCGTCTCCTTGCGGTTCTTGCCAAGGTGCAGGCTGACCGCGATCGCCGGCACGCCCAGGAAGGCGCCCTCGACCGCGGCGGCCACCGTGCCCGAGTAGATGCAGTTGATGCCGACGTTGGCGCCGGCGTTCATGCCGCTGATCACCAGGTCGGGGCGCGTGCCCGGGCCGTACCACTCCTGCCACAGCGCGCGCATGCCCACCTTGACGCAGTCGGCCGGCCGGCCCTCCACCGCGATGCCGGACATGCGGTCGTTGACGCGCTTCTCGGCGACCATCAACGGATGGTGGAACGTGATGCCGTGGCTGGACGCGCTCTGCACGTCGGCCGGGGCAATCACGCGGATCTCGCCCAGGCCCTGGATCGCGTCGAAGAGCGCCTCGATGCCGGGTGCGTCGATGCCGTCGTCGTTGGTCAGGAGGATTCGCATGGTTCGGGCCCGCGGGACGGGTGCGGAAGGGTGCGTCAGTGGTCGGTCGGCTCGAGGACGTATGCACGCCCGCCCCAGCGGACCGGCGTGCGCGCCCGCAGCTCGGCGGCGCCGCGCAGGAAGAAGCCGGCGACCGCGACCGCGGCCGGCGACCAGAGGAGCGCGCTCCACGCGGGGAAGCGCGCGGCGCGGTAGATGACGGTGAGCACCGTGGTGCGGAGGGCCCAAGCGGCCACGCCGGCAGCCACCGCGGCGATCGCGGCCGTGCGCAGCCCCGGGTCGCCGGCGGCATCGCCCGCGACGCCGACCAGGACGAGGGCCCCGACCACGACCGCGGCCGTCCGCAGAATGGGCGCGAGCAACCCCAGGCCCAGCAGCTGGAGCGCCTGCGTCCGCATGCGCCGGGGACTGCGGCGGCAGCACTCGATGTAGATCCTGCGCCAGCCGTCGCGGAAGCCGCGCCACGAGTCGTACATCGAGACGACCAGCATGCCGTCGCCGACGCCGACGCCCTGCCCCACGCCGTCCTGCTTCAGCCGACGCGCGAAGCCGAGGTCCTCCAGCAGGTCGTCCTTCACCGCGGCGTGCCCACCGATCGCCTCGTAGGCCTGGCGACGGAACAGCATGAACTGGCCGTTCGCGAACGACCGTCGCTGCTCGCCGGCGTTGGCGCGGCTGATCGGGAAGAGCTTCAGCAGCCAGAAGCTGGTCACGGGCTGGACGACGTTCTCGAACCAATGCCGGTGGGTCGGAGAGCTGAGCAGCGAGAGCATGCCCCATCCGCGCGCCAGCAGCAGCTGCACCGACGCGCGCACGAGGGCGGGATCGAACCACGTGTCTGCGTCGGTGAACAGGATGAGCTCCCCGCGCGCATGGCCGGCGCCGACGCGAGCTGCGTTGCACTTGCCGGCCCAGTCGGCCGGGCACGTCCCATTGTCGACGATGCGCAGGCGCGGGTCCGACGCCGCGATCGGCTCGAGCGCGGCGCGCGTGCCGTCGGTGCAGCGGTCCAGCACGAAGACCAGCTCGAGCGCCGGGTAGTCGCTGGCCAGGATGGAGCGCGCGCACGCCGCGGCGACGCGCTGCTCGTTGTGCGCGGGCACGACCACCGAGACCATCGGCCATGCGGCGGGTGCCGGCCCGGCCAGCGCCGCGCGCACATAGGGAGTGTCCCGCAGTTCGCGCCGCACGCGCCACGCCACGACCAGCCAGTTGGCGAGCTCACCCACCGATCCGGCCGAGAGCGCGACGAGGATGGGTCCGATGGGGTCCATGCTGGCGCGGGCGAACCACCGCGAGCGGTGCAGGCTATAGCATCCCGGGTCCCTTGGGCATCTACGTCCAGCTCCTGGTCCGCCGGTACCTGACGACGCGCATCATCCCGCTGATCGCGGTGGCGGCGGTGGCACTGTGCGTGGCCCTGGTGGTCATCGTGGTGAGCGTGATGACCGGCTTCCTGGACAACCTGCGCAACTCCGGGCGCACGCTGATGGGCGACGTCGTGGTCAGCTACCCCGTGCAGGGCATCCCGCACTACCAGGAGCTGATCCGCGACATCGAGAAGCTGCCCGGCGCTGCTGCGGCCAGCCCGCTGGTGGACACCTACGGCCTGATCCGCATGCCTTACCCCGAGGGCAGCAACAAGGACGTCGTGACCGCGCAGGTGTGGGCGATCGAGCCCGAGAGCTTCGCCCGCGTGACCGAGTTCGACCGCACGATCTGGTGGAAGCCCGGCACCGCCGAGGAGGCCCTGGCGATGCGCGAGGACGACCCGCGCCGCTCGATCGACGACCGCCTGCACCAGGACGCGCTGGCGATGAAGGACCGCGCCACCGGCCGGCCAGGCGCGGTGCTGGGGATGCACGTCTCGGTGGTCAACCAGCGGCAGCGCGACGGCACGTACCGGCCGCGCGTCGACTACTGGTGGATGCCGCGCCACGAGATCACCGTGACGCTGGTGCCGATCAGCGAGAAGGGCACGATCAGCCAGTCGAACAGCCGCGCGTTCAAGGTGGTGAACGAGGTGATGTCCGGCGTCTTCCAGGTGGACAAGAACCGCGTGTTCATCCCGCTGAAGGACGGCCAGGAACTGCTGCGCCTGGACGAGGCGCCCATCGTCGACACGACCGCGGAGCCGGGACCCGACGGCAAGTACCCCGTGATCGGCACGTCCCCGGCGCGCGCCACGCAGGTGCTGGTGCGCGCCAAGCCCGGGGTGGCGCCGGAGGAACTGAAGCGGCAGGTGAACGAGGCATACGAGCAGTTCTACCTGCGCACCGCGGCCGATTCCGCCGCGCGCGTGAAGGCGCCGTCGCCCGCCTACGTCAGCATCCTGACGTGGGAGGAGCGCCTCCGCGACCTGATCGGCCCGGTCGAGCGCGAGCGCCAGATGATGCGCATCCTGTTCTCGATCACGTACCTGGTGTGCGCGGGCCTGATCCTGGCGATCTTCTGGTCGATCGTCAGCGAGAAGACGCGTGACATCGGCATCCTGCGCGCCACCGGCGCCAGCCGCTCCGGGGTGCTGGCGATCTTCCTGCATTACGGGCTCGTGATCGGCGTGGTGGGGTCGGGGATCGGCACCGCGCTGGCGTGGCTGGTCATCCGCAACATCAACGCGATCCACGAGGCGATGGGCAGCGAGGTGCCCGCTGCGGTGTGGGTCGGCTTCTACGTGCTGGCAGCGGGCGCGCTGGCGATGACCGTGCTGGCCGCGCGCCGGTCGCGGGCGCTGGGCTTCCTGCTCTGGACCGTGACGACGCTGGTGGGCCTTGGCGTGGCGACCGGCCTCATGGTGCACAAGGGATTCCTGATCTGGGACCCCAGCGTCTACTACTTCGCCACGATCCCGAGCGCGATGGACTGGACCAACGCGGGCATCACCTGCGTCGGCGCGATCGTCTTCAGCGTGCTGGGCGCCGCGGTGCCGGCCGCGCGCGCGGCGGACATCGACCCGGTGCGGGCGCTGCGCTACGAGTGAGCCACCGATGAACGACGCCGCCCCCATCGCCCCGCACCACGCGCACGGCCACCACCCGCCGGC
>JBIKJV010000272.1:0-2608 GCA_044360755.1 Phycisphaerales bacterium | reverse complement strand
GTCGGACCCGCCGGCAGCAAAGGCGACAAAGGCGACCCCGGCAGCCCCGGCGGCGTCGGACCCCAAGGCGAGCCGGGGCCAAGCGGCGCACCGGGAAGCGTTGGCGCACAGGGAATTCCGGGGCCAATCGGGCCAGTCGGACCCGCCGGCCCAGTCGGTGCCACGGGCGCTGACGGCGCACCGGGCCGCGACGGTGTCGACGGCCAGGACGGGGCACCGGGCGCTGATTCGACGGTGCCTGGACCTGTCGGGCCAAGCGGCCAGGACGGGGCGCCGGGAGCCGATGGCGCACCGGGCAAGGACGGGGCCGACTCGACCGTCCCCGGTCCTGCCGGTCCCGCGGGAGCCGATGGCGTTGATGGCGTTGACGGTGTATCGCTGTCCATCCAAGGTTCTGTCCCCGACTATGCTTCGCTGCCTACTGACGCCGTAGAGGGTGACTGTTATGTCGTTGAGGCTGACGGCAAATTGTATGACTTTGATGGCGTTGGCTTCCCGCCGAACGGTGCTGGTGTGCCGTGGGTGGGTAAGCAAGGCGAGGCCGGCCAGACCGGCGCTCAGGGCGCCCCAGGTATGGGGATCACCTACAAAGGCACGGTAAGTGACGCCAGTTCACTGCCGGCCACGGCGGCTTCGGGTGATTTGTACATCGTGTCCGAGCCTGCCCCGGCGCACGGGTTCGTTTGGGACGGTGACACTTCCGCGTGGGTGGACGCCGGCCCGGTCCAGGGGCCGCAGGGCGTACCTGGAGTTGATGGCCGCGACGGTGTCGACGGCGCACCCGGCAAAGACGGCGCCGACTCGACTGTGCCCGGTCCTCCAGGCCCGATCATTCCTGCTACCGCAACGGTTTTGGGTGGTGTGAAGATCGGTTCCGGCATCACGGTGGACGCTGATGGGACTATTTCGTCTTCCGGCACCGGTTTCCTGCCGCTGACGGGTGGCACCATGACCGGCACTATCACCCTGCCTTCGGGCACGGTTGGTATGGCGGTCAACGGCACCGGCTACAACATGCTTGGTGGTTCGGGTGGTGTGGCGTTCCGTAACGGGACGAGCAACCTCATTAATCACACCTCGACTGAGATCGTCGCGTATGTGCCGATCACTACTTCTGGCGGTGCTGTCGGTGTCCGCTTCGGTTCTGGTGGGCCGTCGTTGTCGAAGTCTGGTACGTCGATTGCGGCTAGCGCACCGATTACTGTGGCTGCGGCACCGGCTGCTGACACAGAGTTGGCGAACAAAAAGTATGTCGATGACCAAGTCGCGGCCGGCGGCGGCAGCGACTACACACTTCCGGCTGCTACGGATTTGCGTTTGGGTGGTGTGAAGGTCGGTTCAGGTTTGGCCGTAACCGCTGATGGCACTTTGTCTTCCAGCGTGGCGGGTAATTACCTGTTGAAGACCGGCGACGTGATGACGGGTGCGCTTAGGTTCGCGCAGACCGGGGTGTCTACCTATAACGGCACTGACGTTTACATGTTCTGGGACGGCACGTATTTCCGGTGCAAGATGCCGGGGACTGCACAGGCTTGGATCGCTGGCACAGATGGGAAGGTTCAGTTCCCGTCTGCTGTCCCTAGCTGTAATTTCGCCCCGACTGCTACCGGCGATTTGACGAACAAAAAGTACGTCGATGACACGATTGCCGCGAACACGGTGTTTTTGAAGGTGTCGGGCGGGACGATGACGGGGACGATCACTACCCCGACTACGGTGCCTGCGCTGACGTTCGGCACCAGCGGCTACAACTTGTTTGGTGCTAGTGGTGGTGTGGCTGTCAGGTCGAACACCACGAACATCGTGAATGTCACTGCGTCTGAGTTTGTGGCTTATAAGCCGATCACTACTGCCGGGACTGGTGTCGGTGTCCGTTTCGGTTCGGGTGGGCCATCTTTGTCGAAGTCGGGTACGTCGATTGCTTCGTCTGCTCCGATTACGGTTGATGCTGCGCCCACTGCCGCTACTGAGTTGGCGAATAAGGCGTATGTTGATGCCGCCGCTGGTGGTGGTGTGGCTAATCCGGTTGCGGGTAGCACGTCTGGGTTGACGCTGTGGCTGGGTTCCCAGGCCGCGTATGACGCGATTGCAACCAAAGACGCCAAGACGATTTACTACATCGTCTGATGGGGCACAGCATCGGCAATGTTGTGCCGTCGAAGATCATGGCCGGGGCCACCCCGGTGAAGGCTGTTTACGTTGGGGCCGATCAAGTGTGGCCCGTTGTGGCGGCTGAAGGTTTGTACGAGGTTCAGGTGGAGTATCTGCCGGCGTATGAGGTTCGGTTCACCGCGAAAACCAGTTACCCAGAGTCCGCTAATGACGGGTTTATGTTTACGTCCACCCCAACTCAAGGGCATAACGGGTACGTCGGGCGTGTGTCTACTCAGAAGTGGACGAGCCAGACCGCGCAGACCTGCGTGATTCAGGACATTTACGGCGGCGGTGCTGGCGGCACGATGAACACGATCACTGTCACCGTCAGCCCGAAACCGTGATTTTTAGAGAGGTTTGATTATGGCGTGGGATGACGACGCTTATTACGAGACTGAGTTGGAAATCCCCAGTGGGCGTTACGGGAAGTTGTTGGCGATGCCGGGTGGTGTCG
>JBIKJV010000311.1:0-2609 GCA_044360755.1 Phycisphaerales bacterium | reverse complement strand
GTCGTAGGGGATGATGTGGTCTGCGGTGTCTGCTCCGGGTTTGCCACAGAGGGCGCACTCAGGGTTGTTCTGTAGCAGCTCTGCTCTGTTCTTGCGGTACTGAGGGTCTGATGTTCTTTTAGGCATGGTTCGTTTCTTCTCTAGCGCCCTTGGCTGCGCCTGCGGTTGCTTTCATGTTACGGGGTAGGTCGGTGCGGTGATAGCCCCCCACAGTTCTACCTACGAGGTATGGCTGCCGGATGATTACACCAAGGGACGGACACCATTGACATTTGTGACGTTTGGACGCTGGACAGGCTGTTAGACAGACTGCTCGACCCACGTTCCCGTGTAAACACCAACAGAGTCCAATCCCCTATGTGGCCATGAATGCTGGCATGGGAGTTCTGTCATGAGTTTGTCGCGAACAGGGACTCAATTGGTTCCTCACTTAGCCACCTGCAGCCGGGCTTATCGCATCCCTATTCACGCATCGGTAATACCAGCAGTATTCAGTTGTAGTGGCGGATGCTACTTGCGCCCGAGACGCTCCGCAATCATCTCCAGCTGATTAGGTCGCCACACATAATGCTCAGCGTGTGGGCTGATGGCGTTTGCCCAAATGACCTGCATCGGTGACAACTTGCCACCATCCAGTTTCAATTCAGCGAATATAAGTCCGCGTTCACGATGGGCAAGGACTAGGTCGGGGAAGCCTTTACCATCAGATCGGAACACACCCGGACGCACTTGGTGGGGGCTGGGATGGAATACCAGCCACTGATTCATGACGGCCAACTGTTCCACCTTGGACTGAAATATCCGCTCCGTTGCTTCACCTTTGGGCATTGTCAACCTGCCTCTGTAGTTGGCGATTAGCGCGCATCAGGTTCCCGACTTCTTCGGCGAGCATTGCAATCTGTTTTGCCATGCTGGGTATGCAGCTGCAGCCAGGGTGACTATTGAGAAGTTCTTTGCAGTCGGGGTAGTGCCATTGTCCGTTTACGCCGTGGGGCATCATCACACGCCTCCAAGGATGCGGTGCAGTTCGTTCTGTGCGCCAGTTAACTCACGCTCTAAACGCTTCAGGTCTCGGTATTGCTCTTCCATCATTTTGACCATCGGCAACAGGTTGGACACGTTTACATTGAACGACAGGATGCCCTCAGGATCCATGTGCTCAACTACGCGCTCAATCGCTGGCAGTAGGTGACGGTGCATTGAGCAGTAACCACTTGTTTCGTTTTTGCAGGTGTAAAACGGGCAGAGGATGGCTTTAGACATGACGCTTCGCCAGCCAAATGCCTAGAGCAATCATGAAAGTCGAGTGGGACACAAAGTAAACGAACTCAATCATTGGCTGTGCCTGATTCGGTCAAGTTCGTTAAAGGCGCTTTCGTAAAGGGCTTTGTAGGCGTCTCGTTGGTCTTGCAGCTTGACGATAATTTCACCTAGCGCGTTGAACTGTTGCTCCATTTCGCCAACCTTGATAATCAGGTCGTCGAGGTAGTCCTTCATTGTTCCTGCGTCCATTAGCCCCTCCTCGAGATGATGATGCTGCCAATGCTGGCAACTATGGCAATTACATTGCAGACGATTGTGATTGTAAGAAGCATCAGAATGGCTCCTCAGGAGAGTCGTCCAGATCGTCTTCGTGGGTTGCCATCACCGGCAACGATGTGCCCTTCGGAGCCCAAAACGCTTTGTCGCCGTTTACATCTTTGAACCAAGGACGCTTGGGGTTTTGCGCTAACTGGTTGCGGTTGTCCCACACTTGTGTCACGCCTGCTTGAGCCGCTTCGAGAACAAGCCAATCGGGTATCGGGCCCCACTGGTCTCCTTTGATGCTGACACCGTTTGCTTCTGCAGCGGTTGACGATGTTTTGGCAAGGGGTGCTTGTGCAGGCAGGTAGCCACGTCCTGCCGATTGGCGTTGAACTTTTGCCATCTCTTCTCGGGACGGGCGTTTGTTTACATCGGTGCCAGCCATGCCAGCGTTAGCCAATGCACGACCCACAGCGGAAGTCTCACAGTTCTCAACGTGGCTAGTCCGGTTTACATTGCCAGCACCACGCACCTCTTCGGCGTAGCCAGTTGCGATGCAAACATCACCGAGCCACAGCTCTGCACGAATCACGCAAACGTCGGCTCCAGGAATTGAGACCATGTGGGTGATTGTGCGAGGGTGCCCACACTTGCCCTCTAGGTATTCGCCCATCCGATTTTCAAGCCAACGATTTTGGCGTACGGCAACGGGCTCGTAGTCGTCAAGATTAAAGCCCACTTGCAGCCTCCTTCTTAGCGAGGCGCTTCAAACGAGCGTCTTCTTTCTTTTGCAGAGCTGCAAGAGATGCAAGACCATCGGCAATTAACGGCTCGATGACCTTGCGAAGCGTGGCGGTAATGTTTTTGTCTTGGTCTCGGAGCATCACATGCGTAATGGCTGTGAACTCCTCAGGGGTGAGCCTGACGGCTACGGCGTGTGGTTTGTTTATCATTGTTTCTCCCAATGTTTATTGTTTACTTGCCTGACGTGGCTCGCCAGTTTGATAATCCCTTGCCATCATCCCACAGGACACTTGCGACCTTGAGATTGCAGGAAGGGTCTGTCAGGGAGCGTATCAGCTGAC
>JBIKJV010000243.1:0-2618 GCA_044360755.1 Phycisphaerales bacterium | reverse complement strand
TTGATTATCTTTTAATTAGAGGTAACCGTTAGATAGTCCAATAGTGATACCAGTTCGTGTAGTTAATACAGGTGAGCCTGAAGAGCTTGAAGATATTTCTACAGTATATGTAGCACTAATTTGGGTAGCTGAGGCTTGGTAAATAGTGATTTCTCTACCTGGGGAATCTAATTGAACCCAACCAGTAGAAGCAGTAGAAGCAGCAGCTGCACCAAAACCGTCTGTTGCTGTTCGGGTAAACCGAATCCAGTAGTTTGAGCCTATCCCAGAAGTAGTTGGATTCCCCCAAGTTTCCCCAAGAGGTTGATATCCAAAATCATACCCGTATTGATCCATAGTTCCATTGGTATTCCACCGAATACCTGCGCCAGCTGGTTCTCCGAAGGAGTAAAACACATCATCAATAAAGTAACCATTACCAAAGCCACTTGAATAAGCTACTGTGAATGCAGGGTTTGGTCCTTTACCATAAAAATAATCAAAGGCAAGTGACCCTGAACTTGGAAACGTACCAGAGCCACCACCGGCTGTATACCAAGCGGTACCTCTATAAGCGCCTATATTTTGACCCCGTCCATCAAAGACGGAGTTAATTTGAGACAGGGATATTGACCCACTGCCTTGAAGGTATCCAGCCATGATTAGACTTATGCCTCAGTAGGTGTTGCTTCAGGAGCTGGTGCCCAAGGCATAGGAGTAGAAACCAAAGCAGCTTTTGCAACTTCTTTCCCTAACACATATTCAATATGCGCTTTGATATTAGGAATGCGTTCATCTGTGGCTTCAACCCAAGCCATAACAGCAGCTTCTGTCAGACTAGTCAATGGTACAAAGTTGGAAGAATCAGGATCACCAAGCTCTGTTGTCTGTGGTAATTCAAACTTCTGGCCAGCCTCTTCACCAGTTAAAGTCCATTCAACTTGTTTTACTGTGTTTTCTAATCCGTTTACTGTAGCAGTACGGATACCGTTAATTTTAATTGTAAATGCAATTGCCATATTATTCCTTAATTAATTTTTCAATAAGTGCCTCTAGTTGAGCTACACGATTTTTCAAATCAATTATTTCTTGATTTTGTTCTTTTGTAGCTTCAATAAGCAGTCCTGTTATGTTTCCATAATCCACTGCTAACAACTCTTGGGTTTCTCCAGTTGATGGGTTAGTCTCTAAAATACAACGGACTACTTCTGGTAACACCGTCTCTATTTCTTGCGCAATAACACCTACACGACGCTCTGGATTGCCAATTTTGTTGTAATAAACGCCTCGAAGATTTAAAACTTTGTTTAAAGCCGAGTCAATTGTTACAATGTTTTCTTTAATACGAACGTCTGAGTAAGCAGTTATATTACCGCTAGCAACAGTATTTCCGCTTTGGTCAACATTGAATACATTACTTCCACCTGAATTTCGGAATAACATATTACCAGCGTACTGAAAATACCAATTACTGCTGTGGTATTGAATCTTGCCGCTGAACTCGCCATCCCAACTATCAGAATTAGAACGCCAAGAACCAATCGTTCTTAAAGAGGTTGTGCTGTTTGGGTTTACGTAATATTGAGTGTCGTTCTGGTCATAGAAAATTGGCGCACGCATGTCGTCACGACAACGAATTGATCCAGACAAAGCAGCTAAGAATGAGCCATTTTCTAAGATCAAAGCACCGTGTGTATTAAGATTACCTGCAGTACCCCCCGCGTTAGGGTGTGACCAAGCAATACCATACAAATTACCAGTTGTTTCACCACTAGCAGGTAACTTATAAGCGTCCCCCATAGCAAACACGCCTTGATAGCGGTATGAGCTATAAACACCTACAACAGAATGACCGTAGTTATTATCTAGGTACAGAAAATTATTAGTACGAACAGTACCGATTCGGTTAAGTTCGGAAGTATTATTTGGGTCTAAATAGAAACCAGTATTGTCGTAGTCGTAGAAAATAGGTGAACGAGCAGAAGAACCACCATAAAGAATACCCGAGAAAAATGCCAAAAACTGGCTACCATCGTATCCTACATAAGCAAATTGATTGCTGCCCGTGGAGTGGTGATGGAATCGAACATACGATTGATTATCATTATTATTTGAGTCAACTCGAAGATTAATATCGTTAAACGAATTAATCGACATGCTGTCGCTGTATGAACCATTAATATCGGTACTAAAAATACCATGTTCTTCTTGGTTGTACGTGGCATTCCAATCAAACGTTATCCTTGCAATTCTATGAAGCTGCGAAGAATATGTACCATAGCCTTGAGCATACCCTTTATTGGTGTCTACCCCTAAATAGCTAACATTTGTTACTGTTGTGTTAAGTCTAGATGTGCTATTAGGATCGGTATAGTAGCCTGTGTCATTGTTGTCGTAAAATATTTGTGCACGCCAAGATTCTGGAGCACTCGCATACCCACCATAATGAAACGTATACGCCACGGTCGGGTAACTATCATTACCGCCAACTCCAATAAATGCGGCCCCCCAAACTGTGCCCCTTACGGAACCAAGAACAGTGTGCTGAAGATACCCAGAACTGGAAGTGGATGTTCCAGAAATCATAGGAATGTATCGAACATCTCCAGTTCCAGTACCAGTATTAGTCACTCGTATAG
>JBIKJV010000377.1:0-9344 GCA_044360755.1 Phycisphaerales bacterium | reverse complement strand
ACCCGCGTCATCCGCTTCTCGTTCTTCTCACGATAGCCCGTGAAGCCCATGTGCCGGGGAGAGCAGTATTCCGCTACTTCCTCGCAATGACCCTCCAGCACGCTTTTACGCGCCTTCAGTGCCTCATAGCGGCGCTTGATGGACTTCGGGTCAGCAGCCAATGGCCTAGCCTCCGAGGATCGTCTTGCCGCCTGCCACCGGCGCGGCGGTTGCAGCAGCACCAGCGTTGCCGCCCGTGACGTTCGTAGAGCTAGCCGACACCATGCCTTGACGGCGCTGCATCAGACTCCGAAGCGCGTCCGTTTGCGTATCAAGCCTGTTGGGAAGCATCGGCGGCTTCTCAACCTTCGGCATCTTGACCTGGGGGGCTCTGAAACACATGCGATACCGCTCCGAATTGAATGTAGTCTGACCCGTCAGAGCCGAATGCCTTGAGGATGCCCTCGCGCTTGAACCCAAGCCGTTCCAGCCATGCGTGTGCGTCATGATGATCGATCCGGCTTTCGCACTGCACGCGGTGAAAGCCAGAAGCTATGAGAGCGGGCCGCATGACCCGAAGCGCATAGCGTGTGAGCGTTAGTGCAACGCGTGGGAATTCATTCGTGCCGAAAGCAAAGACCGAGCCGACGCCGGGATGCCGAGCCATAAAGCCGAGAACTGCGATAGGTCGGTTGTCTCGATGAGCACAAACAGATGAGCCCATTCGGCCTGCGTCAAGGGCCTGTTGTGCCAAGAGGAACGGGTTATTGTGTCCGATGACGTTGTAGACTTCATCTCGATCAGCCTTGCGCATGTTCCGGGCGATGTAAGCGACCGACGCGAAGTCAGGCGATGATAACTGCGCCGTCATAAGCTGCGTCAAATATGTACGTGTGCGCACGCGAATACGGCAGACAATCGCCAAACCGCATTTTTATGTACGCGCCTAGGTGCCGAGCGCGCTCGTAATCCCGCGACACATCACGCGGATAAGGCGCGCTTGCCCAATAATCACGATAGCCCTTCTCATCCAGCATCAGAAAGGATTCCATTCTTCCTGAAACGCTGGCCTTCGCCTGCCGTAGCTGAACGGGTCGTAGTCCTCAGCCTGTGTCGGCAGAACCTTGCGAATGTCCTTCGGCGCTACAGGCTGGGCAAATGTCAGTGCCAGAGCGTCACCGAGATCAGGGGAAGCCTTGAGCCGTTCCTTGATCTGGTCCTTGTTCTCAAGCTGCAACCTGTTGCGGTTATCAAACTTGTAGGTCGCCGCCGTTAGCTCAAGATCAAGGTCATCACGCTTCGGGACATGACCGCGGTTCTTGATCCAGTCAGCCAGCTTGAACCACATCTCCGAGCGCAGATTGAAGAACTTCGCGTCATCAAGCGCCTTGGAACCACTGTTGACGCCGATCACGGGATACCGCAGCTGCCTAAGCCTATCGACAACACCTGCACCGATGCCGATCTCGTCCACGAATACCGCGTCAGGACCGAACTCCTGAATTGCAATCGATACGCGGCCCACGGTTTCCATTGTGTCGAGACCACGAAAGACGGAGAAGAACGTCGCCTTGTCACCATCCCGCCATGCAATCACGGTCCGGTCATCGCCGAAGCGGGCAACGTCAACGCCGAGAATGCGCGGGCCTTGTGGTTCTACCTTCCGGGCCTGAGCTATCTTGACCGCTTCACCCGAGAGAAGCTGATTAATACCCGGCTCATCGAAGCTGCACTCGTATTCTCGATTGTAGACGCTCTCAGGCATTTGAGAGCGGGCGGATTCTAGCTCCTCCGAACGAACCAGCCCCGTTTCCGAAGCACGGAGAACCGCCGTGAAATACTCGTCCGGCTTTGCCACAGCTTCAGCGAATTGCTGATAAAACGCATCACGTCCTTTCGGGGTCCCAATCCATACCGCCCAGCCCTGGCGATCCGACAATGCAGGCCGGATGACGTTCGGCCATGCCTCCGCGTCAATGTCTGCCACTTCGTCCAGAATGATGCCGTCAAGCCTCAGGCCGCGAAGACGCTCGTAACTGGTGTCAAGGCCATAGAGCCGGATGACAGAGCCGTTGTAGAGTTTGACCGATAGCTCCGCTTCGTTGATCTTGACCCGTGGCAGGTCATAGACAGCGGCCTTCAAATAGGTCCACACGACCGCTTTGGCCTGATCACGAGTAGGCGCGCCAAATACGTACAGCGCGTCAGGCTTCGGCGTACGCAGCGCATGATCGAGCATGTCGTTGATTGCCGCGACCGTCTTGCCGCAGCGCCGATGAGCCACGACGATGGCCCAACGCTGCCTTCTACGGTGAAACGGTACGAATACGTCGCGGGCGCGGTAGCCCGTGCTAGTCGCCGTCACGCGGGACGCCTGTAGCAATTACGATAGGAGCGCCGTTCGGTCCGGAATGCTCATTAGTGACCTTCTCGCGCCACTCGTCAGCGCAAGCATTCTTGAGAGCGAAGATTCGGCTTGTGACCGTCGGTCCGTCAGTCGCCCTGAGCAGATCACGCTCGAGCTTCAGCGTACGTTTTCCTCTTGCCAGTTTTATGGCGTCAGAAAATTCAGGAATTTCTCTTTCCCATGCGTAAGCTGTCTCTCGGTGAATGCCTAATTCAGCAGCGGCAGCAGTCAGCGAAAGACCGTCCCCCATAAGGGAGATAATCTCTTCGCAGAATGCTTTATTGTATTTTGATGGTCTGCCGACTGACACGCTCTATCTTTCTTGCAATCGTTCTATGTATTATTTTTAGCATAATTAGCATTTTTATGTTGCATTCGCTACACGGCTATGCTATGTATTGGTCATCAACAAGGGAGAAACGCAGATGACCGCCAAGCCAAACCTCGTATGGACCGCCGAAGACGGATGGACAGACACAAAGTACAGCTCTCGGACTGTAGTTGAGCGCGATGCTCGCGGACGGCTCAAAATCCGCACCATTCTGACGCCTGTTTCAAACGCCGAATAAAAGGGAAAATCAGATGACCAAGACCTTCAAAAACAAGAATTTCACCAAGCGCGATTATGAGTGCATGAACTTTGTGTTCTGCCGCGCAGCCTCTCCGCCTGATGCCAACTGGGTTGAAACCACCGAAAAAATCCCGGCCAACATGATGCTGCTGCGCGTTGAGTGGAAAAACAGCACGGAAGTTGCCTACCACGGATTCCCGTGAAGGTGCGCACTAGACCTTAAACAACTAAAAGGGGCCTCTGCCCCTCCTCAACCCAACAAAGGAGAACTACGAATGCTTTCGATGTACAACGCAAGCTTTCAAGACCGAGTAGACTACGCCGCACGCGTCATCGCAGAAAAGCGGAACACAAGCTGCAACCGGGCTTTTGACGGATGTTTTGAGACCGACGACGGTGTCGCCGTGGTGCTCGCGTTGTGGCAGCGAGCCCAAAAGAAACCAAACGGGCGCCTAGCTCAAAACTTCCTTTCTTATTTTTGCCGGGTGACTTTTGAGGAAAACCTTAGAAAATACGGCCACATTCAAAATGTTGCCGCGTTGGCAGAGCAGCTTCGAGACGCAACGCGGGCCGAAGCATGACGCCTGAATCTCTTTCGACGTGGATGAGCCGCCTTCACCTGAATAAGGTTGAGGCGGCTTCAGTCCTTGGAATCGCACGATCAACGCTTGATCGATACCTTGACGGATCGTCTTCAATCCCGCCGCATATCGCCCTTGCGTGTGCAGCAATTGCTCACGGTCTCCCGCCGATTAAATAGGGCACCCCGCGCGCAAGCTGACCACTGATACGCTGTAACGTGAATGTGCTGGCAGTTGGCGGCGGGGATTGGTTGAATTGGTTCTGACGGGCCGGGCTTGATGCCGGCTGCTTCCTCGGTTTCCTGCCGTGAAGAGGGCTGGTTACGCTCCAGCTTGGGCAGCATCGCAGCGCTTTTGGTATTGCCGCAGTAGCCCGTTCCCTATGACCTGCGTGTCCTTCCACGCCGCCGTCAGAATTCAGTTTTTTAGTTCTGGGGGCCGGGCTTGATACCGGCTTGGCCGTTCCGCAGCGAGTCAAAGGAACGGGGATGATCCGTACATCACGGCCTAGCAGCGCCCACCCGGCTGCTTATCCTCGTCGCTGCGGTTAGCGTGTCTTTCCACGCCGCCCCAGAATTTTAGTCAAATCTACACACGCCGACACCTAACGGTTTCGGTCGCAGCCACGGGGCGGACCCTCTTGAGCGGCATATGCGGTAAGTCAGCGTGGGATATAGCACAACAATTGTTACCGAATTATGGCAGCTACCAACCGCGCCTATGTTCTGCATTACGCAGCGCCGCCGACATAGAATCATCAGCAACCTGACGCCGCATTCTGCCCAGTTCTTTTTCTAATTCATCAACCCGCCGACACAGACCAACCATCACGGCCCGAATACCTCGCCATGACATGCCTTCAGGGCTATTGCGATCATTGTCAAAAAAATAGTCACAAGGCACCTCTTGCGGCCATTCGTTGTCATTGATGCCGGGCCATTTGCTCACGCTGCGATCTCCATTTGCTGTTTCGCCGAATCTACCAGTTCCAGAAGCGCGTCTTTCAGCGACCTCCATTTCGCCTTCTGCCGCCTGCTGGCCTTCTGAGCCAACGCAAGCGCAGCCGTGTTCTCCCGGTCTATCTCTGCCTTGAATGCCGCAATCTGTGAATCCGGTATTGCTACAATCCGCTCTTCGCCGTCCCGTTCGACGTCCTGTAGGTGCCGGATCCCGCGCAGTGCTCCGGCCTGATGCCAGTCCATGCGGGCAAAAATGCGCTTGGGAAGGATCGGAAGCTCTTTGATGCTGACCATTGCCTTCGCCGTGACCTTCCGGGCCGCGTGGGGGCGGGTTGCGATCATTTGGCATGGCACCCAGCAATCAAAGCCGAGATTGGCCACCTGCCCCGCTACAAAGGCTTCTTTGCGGGTATCTGTTTTGACAATTACCCAGGTCAATTCAGAGCCCATTCGACGGCGCGATATGCCAGCACCAGCCCTGCTATCGCTGCCACGGCTAGAATGATCACTCCGCCGATCTCTGGCGCGCGCGGTTTCCTCAAGTCTTGGTCCTCACGCTCTGCCCAGCGGGCGTTATTGAAGAAGTGGTTGTTGCTGCGGTTCATAAGGACTTGTCCTTGAGGGAGCGGATGGCGTGGGCGCAGCTTTCAACGGCCAAAATGACGTTGCGTGCTGAACCCGGATCAGGAAACCTTTCAATCATTTTCGCCGCCTCTTCCAGCGCGGCCTGACGGGCTTGGCGAAGGGCGTCGGCCATATCGCCAAGGCCTACGCAACCGTCTGTTTCCCTAAAAACTTCGATAGCCTTTTTATCAGCCCAATCCCAATCAGCCACGGTTCACCTCTCTGCGTAGATGCTCAAGTTCTGCGGTTAAATCGTGAATGCGCTTCATGGCGTCGTCGTAGCGATTGGCGAGGGATTGAAGCTCCTGCCCACGCTTGGCGATGATGTTGATTGCTAACAGAATGTCGTCAGGAATGATTGTGAGGATCATGCAGTTTTCCCCTTGCCAGGAATGAACGGCCACCCTTCCGCTTCCAATTGAGCAATCAGATACCGCGACGGCGGGGCTTCGGGCGTCTTGAGCCTCAAGTTCTTCAGGTCTTCCGCTGTCGGCGGCACTAGTTCGCGCTTGCCTTCAACCTGTTGTGCCTTTGGCGACGGATTGTAGCCAAGCAACTCCTTCACGACTTTTGCCTTGCGCTCATAGTCGGTTTCCTTGTCCCACGGGCCGCTTTCCTCGGTCAGCCGCTTGTACTGGGTATGCGCGGGCTTAAACTGTTCCTGCCTATTCTTGTGGTCTTGAAGAACCGCCGCGATGTCTGCGAAGGTCGGCAAAAACTTGGTGCGGGCCACCACGCCGTTGACCGGGTGCATGACAACCGCCAGTTCCTCGTCGTTGAGGTAGGACAAGCTCTCAGCGAGGTTGACCACGTACTCAGGCGGCGCTTTTCCGTAATCCGGGTACGACGAAAGCATTTTCTTCGCCGCCCTCCTCCCCGCGTCCATCCGATCTGCGGATTGCTTCGTCAAAGACGGCATCGAGGATTGCGAACGAGGTTGCGTTACAATTGCGGTTCTGAGGGGCTCGAGGTCTGTTTCGTGTGTCATCTGCGGTCCGTTTTAGCCAGTTGCGAAATGCTGCGTTCCAGTCGGGTTTCCGGCCCTTGGCCCCGGCGTTCCGTGCCCAATCCCGCATGCGCTCTAGCTGGTCCCAAGCCTGTTGGCTGGTGAAGCCAAGTTCGTCGGCAAGAGCCCAAGTCTTTGCGTCGGGTTGCCAATCTTCTGGCAATTCGGTTGCAGGCTTTGCGCGCGAATGTTTGGTGGATGGGGGGATTATAGGGGGGGATAGGGGTGCAGGGGAAAGGGGGGGAACAAGGGGGGAAGGGTCTGCGGAAGTCTGCGGAATTCCGCGGAAGTCTGCGGACATTCCACGTTTGACGGCCTTGCGCACGCGATCCGCTTCGCGCCGCCGCTCCGTCACATCATCAGCCACCACGCATTGAACGTGGGGGAAAAGCGCCTCCAATGACAGCAAGATAGCCTCGCTGGACATGCCAGCGGCTCTCATCTTGGCTATGGTCGCAGCTAGATTCACTCTACTTCTGACTCCGCTCTTCCCAGCCCGCAAGCCAGCCGGACTGATGGCCTAGCGAGTAGGCAAGCCACACCACGACAATCTCGCCCAAGGCGACAATGGCGACGAAGGTCAAAGTGTTCATCATGCGGCCTCTCTAAGAGGCAACGAGAGGTCAACGCCGATCCGCGCGGCGATTGCTTCCATGCGCGGCCTCAAGGCCTCAAATTCACGGTCGATCTTCCTGACGCCGTGAATGACGGTCGAGTGATCCCGCTTGCCGCAAAACAAGCCGATCTCAGGATATGAGCGGGCGGTGTAGTAGCGCGCGAACCAGTAGAAGATCTGACGCCCCTGGGTAATGTGCGGCGCACGGCGCAAGCTCATCAGATCAAGACGGCCTATCCTCAGCACGGCGCTGACGGCGTCTAGAATCTCTTTAAGCTTCGGCGCGCAATCAACGAGCAACGGACCCGCTGCGATCTCGTCGAGCTCGATAACCGGGGGCGCTTCCTTGATCGGCGGCTTGTCCGATACGAAGTCATAAAACATCGGCTTGTGATCCGGAATATAGTCGTGCGGAACGTCCACCGTCACGATCCGGCCCGTATTGAAGTTCACGGCAAAGAAGTTGCCGTCAAGCGCCCGCTTGATCATTGCTTCCATCATCATGCCGCCGATCTCCTGCTGTTGGGATACATGGTCCTAAAATGCACTTCGCAGTAATCGCCTGTGTCATCGCCCTTGGGCGCATTGCAGAACAGGTGCGGCTTCTCGGTCGTCGTCGGATAACAACATCCGGTTCGCTCGATAAGTGAAACAGGCACGGCATCAGGCACGGTCACGATACGCAGTAGCATCGGCGGTTTCCTTTCGCGCTTGTTGGTGAACAGAAATGGCTTTGAAGCCTTGGGCTTCGGTTCAGCTGTTGCCCATCGTTTCTGAGCAGAGAAGGACTGCGTCCTGTGCGGCAGCTTGAGCCTATGCGCCTTGCCAGCGACGGAACACCGCGTAGTGTTGAGAGCCGCTGCAATCTCAAGGAATGTCTTGCCTTCGGCGTGCATGACGCGAAGACGGTCAAGGGCCTCCATTGTCCAATTGAATGTCATGCTGCAAGTGCATCCGCTTGAACGATGCTGATTTCAGCAGCTACGCCTTCGGGAAGGTCTACCGTCCAAAACGCATTGACGCCCATGACGTGCTTATCATCGTCAATAGCAGAGACATGCTGCAAAAAATCCAGGCACCCCTTGATGCGATTGTCCAAATCGGTGTTTGCGCGCGGGCGCTTCATCGCAAGCGTGATGTACACCGGCCCGATAAAGCGATGCTGCCTTATCAACTGAGGCTGGACGTTCCATTCCTCGCCTCGTATCCAAGTCATGTACGCTTGGGTGCGGTAAGTCTTCCCGCCCTTGGTATGACGCCATATCGCGTTGACCGACGGCGGAAGGCTGGCGAGGGTGATGCGCGTTTTCATGCGGCCTCCTTCATGCTCTGGAGGATGGCGCGGCCTATCATCTCGGGTATCTGAGGGACTACGGCATTTCCGAGTGCTTTAAGTCTGTCCACCCGATGGGGAACCCCATGAGCCACTCGACCCACGTCGGGTTCAGGTGTCCACCATCCGCCGCCATCACCGCATGATCCAACCTGTCGTTGGTGCGATTCCGCCCATCTTTTCGAGTCAAGGCATTCGGAGACGAACCCTTGGACATTGTGGCGCAAGGGGTCGGCCACATCTTTATTCCCGTCATCTGGACCGCGTCTTCCTTGTCCAAAATTCCACTGCGCACCAGATTTGCAATCATGGCTTTGCTGCCCGATCCGCCAATCAACCCTTTCGTTCTCGCCGTAGGCCACCACCCAAGTTCTATCCCGTCTGTGCGATGCACCGAGGGCGCAAGCCGGAATAACAAACGCTTGCGCGGAGTAGCCGAGTGTTCCCAGGTCAGAAAGCACATCGTCGAGGCCCATGCTGACGTGGCCAGCAACGTTCTCACCAATGACCCAAGCGGGCCTGAGTGACGCGATAAGACGAAACATCTCAGGCCAGAGGTGGCGGTCATCTTCCGCGCCAAGTCGCTTCCCGGCGTGACTAAAGGGCTGACAGGGGTATCCTCCGCAGATAAGGTCAATAGGCCCAAGTCCATCTGCATCAAAACGCTCCGCTGTCAGTTCACGCACGTCAGGATAGATCGGAACGTCAGGCCAATGCTTCGCCAGCACCTTGCGGGGAAACTCGGCATATTCGCAGAACGCCGCCGTCTCAAACCCGCCCGTCCGTTCAAGGCCAAGGCTAAAGCCGCCGATACCGCTGAAAAGGTCGAGGACGCGCAGCTTCATTGACTAAGCCTCTTCACTCAAAGCACCTTCTGACTGAGCCGGATCAGCATCCGCGCCAGCCAAATTCTGAAAAGCCGAAACCTTTGCTTCGGCAATCGCAAGTTCATGCCGCATAAGCCTTTCCTGCCGGGCGCACTCGGCCTCATGGGCAGATTTGAGTTGGAGATAGACGCCGACAAACACGTCCTTCGGCGCGCGATACCTAAGCTGCCAGAAGATGCGCCACGGAATGCCGTAGCGGGCTTCTAGGCGGTGCATGGCATTTTCCATGTCACCCGGCCCCCTGCTCTCACGCCGAATGAGTTCATTTGCCCAAGCCTGAGCATCAGCGATGCCCGTCATGACCTTGCAAAACCTTTTTGCGTACATGCAAACGTTGTCCCCTTAGTTTCACTGTTGTGAGCAGGTGAAACTGAGGAGACC
>JBIKJV010000291.1:0-2641 GCA_044360755.1 Phycisphaerales bacterium | reverse complement strand
GTTGTGATCTCTGCTGTAAAGGTAATCAAGCGCTCACAGGGCTTTAATGCTGGATTTGTTGGCTTAGTTGCTGGGTGGGTAGCTTTTCAGGCGCAATCAATAATCAGTATCAATCAGATCGGGTTGGCATTGTGGGGTTGGGTCTTATCTGGATTAATCATTGGGTACGAGATAAATACTCGCAATAGTGCTGTGGTGGTGGAAAAGAAGTCTGGGAAGACATCTACTAAACCTGCTAAAGCTTCAGCTGCGACAACCTTGGCTATGTTTGTCGGATTGATTGTTGGTGTACTGGTTGGAATGCCACCATATCTAGCATCAGCTAAATACAAGGGAGCGCTGGAGACAAGCAATCCAAATGTGATTCAGGAATCAGCCTATATTTGGCCGGTTGATCCAAGTCGAATGATTCAAGTAGCTATAACTTTAAATGAGAACAAACTTGAGACTCAGGGTTTGCTGGTTGCTTCGGATGCGGCTGAACGCTTCCCTGATAACTACCAAGTCTGGGCAACGCTAAATTCAATGACCAGCGCTACAGCTGAGCAAAAAGCGCAAGCGCTGGTTCAGATGAAGCGCTTAGACCCATTGAATCCGAATCTGAAATGATTCGGTAATCTAACCCAATGCGCGTCGCAATTATCGGTCAAGGCTATGTTGGGCTGACTATTGCTGTTGGCGCGGCAGGTGCTGGGCACAGCGTTACTGGTTTTGATGTTAACGAAGATTTAGTTGCAGCGTTAACTGCTGGCACTTCTCATATCGAAGGTGTTTCTGATAAAGAACTAGCTTCATTTATTGCCAGCGGGGCTTACAAAGCCAGTACGGAGCCCGCTGTCATCGATGGCTGCGATGTCATTGTGATCGCTGTTCCAACACCGTTAGATGAAGCTCGAAACCCTGATTTGTCTTATGTTCATGCAGCAGCAGATCTAATTGCAAAAAATGTTAAATCACCTGCGCTGATTATCAATGAATCAACTTCTTATCCAGGTACTTTGCGTAATGAAATAGCTAAGCGCATTACTGCTGCAGAACACTTGTATGCATCGTCGCCTGAACGCGTTGATCCAGGTAATACCCAGTGGGGAACAAAGAACACTCCACGGTTGATTGGTGGATTAACTCCTGCAGCAGTTACTAAGGCTAAAGAGTTCTACGAAACTTTTTGCGACACCATAATCGAAGTCTCTTCACCAGAGGTCGCAGAAGCCGCCAAGATATTTGAAAATACTTTCCGCCAAGTCAACATTGCTCTTGTTAATGAATTTACACAGATTGCAGATGCGCTAGGTATTTCAGGTCGTGAAGTATTAGATGCTGCAGCAACAAAGCCGTACGGTTTTATGGAATTCAACCCAGGTCCTGGTGTTGGTGGGCATTGCATCCCGGTAGATCCAAGTTACTTGGCGCATGTTGCAAATCAGGTTGGGGTACCTGCAACATTTATCAAGCGCGCAAACGAAGTTAACCTTGCGATGCCTGCATATGTCGTTAAGCGTGTTGTAACTGGTGCAGGTGGGTCAATTAAGGGCAAGAAGGTTGTCGTGGTTGGAGTTTCTTATAAATCAAATGTTGCAGATACCCGTGAAACTCCAGCAGCTGCAGTGATCGATTTACTGCGCGAACAAGGCGCAACTGTTACTTGGCATGATGATTTAGTGGGCAATTGGCGGGGAGAATCTTCAGCGGCCATAAAGGGTGCGGACATTGCAGTATTGGTGACAAAGCACGATGGGCTTGATCTAGCAGCACTTAAGAGTTGTGGTTACCTCTTTGATTGCACCGGCACCATTGCTGGCGCCGACGGCATCTAACGCCCAGCTATATCCCTGATTATTTGGGCTAAATCTTTTGTTGGTGCCCAACCAATTGCGCTCTTTACCTTTGAAATATCAGGTACTCGGCGCTGGATATCTTCAAAGCCTGCAGGGTAAGCATCTGAATACGGTGTGTAAGTAATTGTAGATCTTGATCCAGTTACCTTTAAAACTTTTTCTGCAAGCTGCTTAATGGTGACTTCGCCGGTGCCGCCAACGTTATAGACATTTCCGATGGTTGCATCGTTTGCCGCCATTGTGACTATTGCTTGGACTGCATCATCAACATGGCAAAAGACTCGTGATTGTGTGCCATCGCCATAAATTGTTAGTGGATCATTTTTTAGCGCTGCTTGGATGAAGCGCGGAACGACCATTCCATAACGACCTGTTTGGCGTGGTCCAACAGTGTTAAACAAGCGAACCGTGGTTACAGGCAACTTCTTTTCTTGATGCAGGGCAAAAGCCATGGCTTCTTCAATTGCCTTGGCATTGCTGTACGTCCAGCGGATCTTTTGTGGCGCACCGACAACGCGGTCATCAGTCTCTTGCAAAGGCTGCTTGGTGTTCTTGCCATAGATTTCAGAAGTACTGGCAATAATGATTCGCTTGTTGTGTTTAGCTGCAGCATTTAAAACAACTTCGCTGCCGGTGATGTTGGTACTCATTGATTCAAGTGGTGATTCTAAAATTGTGTTTACTCCAAGGGCTGCAGCCATGTGCAAGACAAGATCAGAATCCTTGGTTAGCTGATCAATTAATTCAATATTACGGATATCGCCATCAATGGTTGTTACTTTCCCATCAAGATGGGCAATATT
>JBIKJV010000350.1:0-27350 GCA_044360755.1 Phycisphaerales bacterium | reverse complement strand
TTAGTTAGATCGGTAACATTTACATTGAACTTTGGTTGTTCCTGAGGTGCATGGTTGGGATTTTGTAATACCACTGCATACCAATACACCATACTATAAGTACTGAGATTTGCAGGAATGGTAAAAGTATAACTTACTCTTTCTGTTTGAGCCCCTGTTCCATTATTACCCAACATCAAAGAATACCCACTTCCATTTGGGCAGCTTATTGGAAATTGACCATAAGGATCTAAACCCAGCGGATTGTTTCTGATAACTGTATGCCGGTTGGGTATATTGGTTGAAGAAAAAAAAGAATTGCCATTAATAGTAGACCTTCCTGTATCACAATTCCAAAATAAAAGATCGGCGTTTTCAAAATCTATATTAGTGGCACATTTTTGAGCAATTACACCATTGCCTAAAAGCAATAATATCAAAAATGATATAGTAAATAGATGACGCAATTTTTAAACGACTTTACTATTTTAAGTTAGCCGCTTATAAAGATAGAAGTAATGCTCCAATTAATGGTATTCTTCTCCACCACTTACATTCATGGCCTCACCGGTAATATATGCTGCTTCTTCACTGCACAAAAACGCCACAGCTTTGGCAATATCTTCGGTGATTCCAGTTCTTCCAAGGGGGTTTTTATCTACAATGGCCTGTAGATAATCATCATAATTCATGCCGAGTTTTTCGCTGAAGAACTTATTTTGCCAATGGCCTAACCCTGTGGTGATATGATTGGGGCAAACAGCGTTAACCCTGATCTTGAATTTACCTAATTCAACAGCATTGCTTCTGGTTAATCCAACGAGGCCATGTTTACTTGCAGTATATGCTGCAGCAAAAGGAAAACCAGATTTTGCAGCTTGAGAAGCAATATTTACAATACTACCGCCAGTGGCTTGTTGCTGCATTTGAATGGCCGCATGTTTGCTACACAAAAATGCTCCTTTTAGATTTACACCTAACACTGCATCCCAACTTGTTTCTTTAAATTCAGTGAAAGGCTCCATAATATATCCTACTCCTGCATTGTTCACCAAAATATCAATTTTACCAAATGCTTTTAAGGCTTGGCTCATCAAATTAGCGCACTCACTTTCATTTCTAACATCGCATGGTACAGTAATTACTTTAACCCCAAATGATTTACAAGCAGATGCTATTTCTTCCATTTCTGCTGTTGCTCCAATATGTTCATCTGCAAAAGCTTCACCCTTTGCTTCGCCAATATCACTAATAACTAAATTACAACCTTCCGATGCAAGCTTTAATGCAATCGCTTCACCAATTCCTTTGTGGCGCCCCGAGCCAGTTATGATGGCAACTTGCCCATCAAACCTCCTTAAAGAGGAAACTTGAGTTGCCGTATTTTGTGCGTTCATTTCTTGCATAAACAAATTAATTAGATCAGCGCTTGTTCCGTGTATGGGGAGTATTAGAGGGATTCCGCTACAATAAATATAGGATTATCTGCAAATTCATTGAATTGTTTTGCTCCAGCTTGTATTTCTTCCTTACCAAGATCTGCAAAAAAAGAATCCATATTCTTGATCTCAAGCAATTCGGCATATTGATAGGGTGATGGTTTGTCTGAACCTAAGAGCATACCCAATTTTAGTACCCTAAAATCATTGATAGAGTCCAAAGATTTCACTGTAGGAATATCTTTTGCTTTTGCCCATGATTCATAATCACTAATTGAAGCGTTGGCTTTTAAGTTGAAGAGTACAAGTACCGTTGGCATTTGATTAGTTATTAGTTATTGGTTATTGGTTGTTGGTTGTTGGTTGTTGGTCATTGAGGTCTGTTGCTCATGAATTGTTTGATGCTACTACCTAATAAACCCTGAACACTATTTAGTAATAAACGAACTCCTTTATCGCTCAGCTCTTTTGCCTGTTCAGTTGTTGCTGCAACGGTTCCAAAAACTTTTCCTTTTGAAGTAACTGTTTGAATAGCTTTATCAATAGCCGCTTTTACTTCTGGATGAGCAGGTCCATCCACAAATCCCATACTCAGCGATAAATCACGTGGTCCTAAAATTAATCCATCAACACCTTCTACTTCGCACATGGCTTCAAGATTTTCTAAACACTCAACTGTTTCAATCATTGGAAATACCAGAGTTTGTTCATTGGCAAATTCAATGTATTGTTGTTGATTCATTTTGCCTGCCATATAATCAGAAGCACGCACTGGGCCAAGGCCTCTATCTCCTTGAGGAAAATATTTTACTGCATTTACCAATCGCTTACAATCTGCTACCGTATTGGTTCCTGGCATCATTACACCCATAATACCCGCATCGAAATATTGTAAAATCATTTTATCATCCAAAGAATTAATTCTTGCCAATGGAGTAATACAAGCAGATTCACATGCGCGAATCATATGTGCTACATCACTCATCGTTAATGGACCATGTTCTGCATCCATTATATAAAAATCCATTCCACTTAAGCCAATGTATTCACAAACAATTGGATCTGTTGTTGGAGAAATTACTCCATAAGAAGTTTTATTTTCTAGTAATCTTTTGCGTAAACTATTTTCTCTCATAACAAGGTTAAAAAATTATTTTAATGAAGATGGGCAATTGAACCATCTGCAATTTTAGCTCTGATAAAATTCATTAAACCCCCTGCTGCTCCAACTTCTGCAACAAATGGGGCTACAGGAACACTGTTAAAAATTTTTCCATTGGTGAGATTGGTAATCTCTCCATTGTCGGTATTGTATGATAACTCATCACCAGTTTCGCATTCGAGGTTCATGTCTTTACTAGTAATAAACGGCATCCCATAATTGATGGCATTTCTAAATTGTAATCGTGCAAAACTAGTAGCAAAAACCGCTTTGATATTGGCGCCCATTAAGCCAGTAACACAGTGCTCTATGCTTTTTCCACCACCTGCAAAATTATGACCTGCAACAATGAATGTATAGCCACAATCTTTGAAACCATTTTCTTTATTAAATTCTTCAGCAACACCTGCCATCACCCATTTGCTATTTTCTTCTTTATCAATAGGCGATGTCCAATATTTTTGAATGATCATGTCGAAGCTCATTACATAGGTTTTAGCAACCCAAGCTTTTCCTGTTATTATTGCCATGTGATTAATTTAAAATGTTTACCATTTTTCAGAACGAGGATCGGTAATTTCTCCTTTGATTGCACTTGCGGCAACTACAGCTGGTGAGGTTAAATAAATCTGTGCATTTTTACTTCCCATTCTGCCCTTCATATTTCTATTACCAGCACTTAAAACAACATCCCCATCTCCTGCAACACCAGTATGGATTCCCGCACATGGCCCACAACTTGGTGTTTCAATTGCTGCCCCTGCTTTTACCAATATTTCAAAATAACCTTTTTGAATACATTCTAGATAAACTGCCTGACTTGCTGGAATACAAATCATATTTACATCGCGATGAATTTGTTTTCCATCTAAAATTTTTGCCATCATTGCAAAATCTTCCGTTCTTCCGTTGGTACAAGTACCAACAAATGCTTTATTGAATTTTGTGCCAACAAGTTCTTCAACGGGAACCGTATCATCCAATTTATCTGGTTTAGAAACTGTTGGACCTAGATTAGTTACATCAACTTCATAAACTGCTTCATAATGCGCATCAGCATCACTGGCAATCATTTGCCAGTTTCCTTTTTGTACAGGCTTTAAATATGCTGCTGTTTTAGCATCTGGAGCTATGATGCCATTTTTAGCACCTAAATCAACAGTCATATTGCATAAGGTCATTCTACCAGCAACTTCTAATGCATCTATTGCTGGACCTGTAAATTCTAATGCTTTATAAATCAAATGGCCATTCCAATGCATCATTCCCATAATATGCAAACTCAAATCTTTTGCCATAACCCAAGGTTGCCAAGTACCGGTTATGTGAAATTTCACCGATTCTGGAACCCTGAACCAACATTTGCCAGTTGCCATAGCAATAGCCGCATCTGTTACTCCAATTGCATTTCCAACTGCTCCAACTGCTCCATATGTGTTGGCATGAGAATCGGTACCAATGGATATTTTACCTGGCAATACATGACCTTGTTCTACCATTACCTGATGCGCAATACCTTGCCTGCCTAAATCATAGAAATAAGGAATCTCATAGCTTTTCACGATTTCTCGCCATTCATTGAGCATGGTTGCATATTCTTGAGAAGGAGGAGGTGCCAAATGGTCGCTCACACAGATCACCCTTTCTTTATCAAACAAAGTTTTTGCTCCAAGGCTTTCAAATGCTTTAAAACATTGCTTACCTAAATAATCCATGGTCATCACACTATGTACATCTACCCATACCAATTGTCCTGGAACAACAGATTCTCTTCCACTATTAAATGCCATAATCTTTTCTGTAATCGTCATCGCCATTTCAAAAAATTAAATTGAGTTTATTCTAATCGAGTTTAATTCTAATCGAAACATTCATTAATGATCAGAGCGAGAGGCACCAGTAAAACGCCTTGAAGCCAAATCAACCCAGAATGCAGGGTCTATTTGATCCTGAGTAGCTGTTCTTCTCTCTTCAATCATGGTATTTCCCTGGAACTCATCACCCTGGCTCCATTTCCAGGTTCTAATTCTATGCGTGCCGTCTCCAATAAGGTCGATCATCTCATATAAGTTAGATCCTGGACGGTTTTTATATGACCATATTAAACATACGCTATCGTGGGTTTCCCATGATTTTCCTAAAATTCTTGGGTTATTGAAAATCAGTATACCGTCCACATTAAATTCACAAACTCCGAAATCATGCAATTCATGATGTCCATCTTCCCAAAAATATTCGTTTACTTGATGATACTTATTACCATCATAAAGCTTTATGGTTAGTTTGCTTTTCCACTGGTCGTATTTATTGCCTTTAGCATCAATACGCGTGTATACCCCCTCCCAAATGCCAGTGTGTTTAGGAAACAATCGTAAGTTCATAAAATAAATGTTGAAATGAAAATTAGTTAACTAAGTTAACCATTTTAGCGAATTAATAAAATTTTTTTAAAATTAGACTTAATAACAAAAAAGTGTTATTTTTAAAATTGATTAACCACGTTAACTGTTTTGTAAACCAAATTTATTGCTATGAACAAATTTCTACGATTTGTATGTTTATCTGTTACGCTGCTATTTGCACAGGTTGCAATTGCTCAGGTTACCATAATGGGAAAAGTTACTTCTGCTGATAAGAAGCCAATTGAAGGAGCTTCAGTTACAGAAAAGGGAGTTAAAAATGGCGTAATTACCGATCGTGATGGTAAATACATGATTAAAGTAAAATCAGCCAATGCTTTTTTGAATGTAAGTGCCATTAATTATGGAGAACAAAAAATCTCCATTAATGGAAGAACAACTATTGATGTTGCCTTACAAGAAGAAACAAATCAATTAAACGAGGTGAGTGTTACCGCTGGTCGTCAGCCGGTGCGTAAATTAGAAACCACTCAGGCCGTTGATATCATTAGTAATAAAGTATTAAAATCTATAAAACCAGAAAGTTTTGCAGAAGCAGTAACGCTTACGCCTGGTGTATTTGCCAATAACTCTCAGGGAAGAAGAGGTGGAGTAGTACTTCGTGGTTTTCCTGATGGCAACCCATTGGGTGGATTGGTATATACCAGTATTTTAATAGACGGGCTTCCAGCATTTGGTAGTGCAGGAAGATTGCCAGATGCAGGTTTTGGTTTTGATGATAACGTAGAAAAAGTGGAAGTGGTGCGAGGAAGTACAGCAACTGTGTACGGTCGTTCAGCTGCAGCTGGTGTAATCAATGTAATTAGTAAAACTGGAGGAGAAGAAACAAGGGGTTCTGTTAAATTAAGTAGGTACGATAACATACATACCGATAATAATTACTTCAACTATAGAGTTGATTGGAATGTAAATGGATCAATTACCAAAGATAAAATGGTTAGATACAATATTGGAGGTTGGTTTATGGATGATCGTGGATTCAGAAAAACCGGATTCAATGATAATGGTTATCAATTGCGCGGAAATTTTGATTTTATCAATCCAGATAAAAAAGGAAAAATTCGTTTAGGCTTTATATTGGCTGATTACAGTTTCCAAAATTTAACAGATGTGCCTGTTGATCCGGTTACTATGAAATTGCCATCAAATTGGAGAAATATAAATACATATATTTTCCCCGCATTTACCAATATTGGTTATTCAGTTTTTGGAACGCAAAGTAGTGCTACTCTTCCAAGACCAGGTGGACGCCCAGTTCCTGGTTCTGATGGAGCTCAGATTACTCGTAATGTGGGTAATGAGTTGGCAAATAACAATACCTCTAAAAACTTACAAATTAATTTTTCTATTGAAAGAGATTTAGGCAACAATTGGTATTTTGAAAATAAATTCCGCTACCAGTCTTTACAAAGCGGAACCAAGTACCCTTTCTCTATTCCTTCATTCTATAATAGCAATGGAAGATATTCTGCTGCAACTTTACCAACGCCATTGGTGCCAGGAACAGTGTATAGTGCTAGCGGAGGTGCTTTCCGCTTGATGTTGGATGGAGATGCTGCTGATGATGATTTGATGAATGAAATGCGAATTAAAAAAACTTGGAGCAAAGGAACTACCCAAAAAACCTTTCAGTTAGGTTATTATTTCTCTAATACCAATTTACGCCCAACAACCTATAGTTATTCTCATTTTGTGAATCCTCAAAATGCCTGGGATCTTAGATTAATTGACGGCGTAATCCCTGCAAGGTTGGCTACATCACCGGTATCAAGTATTCCATTAAATATCACCATTGCAAGTGCTGCAGCAAATCCGCAAAGAGGTTCTATCACCAGAAGAGGTATTTATACAGAGCAGGTAAATGCGATTTTTGGAGGATATGAAGTAAAATTCAATGATAAGTTTACCATGAATTTAGGAGCACGTTATGATTGGTTGTTTATGGATTTACAAGAAACCAAAGCACCTTTTGATTCTGCTATTAAGCGTGTATTGAACTTTGGTGATTATTCTGCATCTGCAGGATTTAATTATCTATTCAATAGAACCACTTCGGCATATTTCAATATGAATCGTGCATACAGAATGCCAGATTATTCTGCATTTACTTCTCTTGAATATGTTGGTCCAACTGCCAATAATGCTACAGCAAGCACACTTTCTCGCTTGCCCAACGGTTTAGGGTCTAATGAAATTATTACTTCTTTTGAAGTTGGTTTTAGAAAGCAAATGGGAGATTTTGGAGTAGATGTTGCCTTATATAATAACAATATAAAAAATAGATTGGCTGCTGTTTTCGAAAATGGATTGTTGGTTTCTAAACCATTTGGATCTAACAGAATTCAAGGAGCTGAACTTTCAGTATCTTATGCTCCTTCTACTGTATTGCGTGGATTAAGTATCCGTTCTAGCTTAACATTACAAAGTGCTAAGTTTACCGACTTTAAAGTATCGAATGGTGCATCGGGAGGTATCATTGGTCGTCAATCAAATCTACCAGATGTAGACATTAATGGAAATACTTTCGGATTAAAAGTTATCAATGAAGGAAATAATCAAACTTCAATCAATGTTATTGGTAATAAATTACCTGGTGTTCCAGATTTTATTTGGAACAGCACAGCATTATATCAAGGTAAATGGTTTGGTTTGGATTTTTCTTCTAATATAATTGGAGGCAAGCGTTACGCAGATGCAACCAATTTAATTAATTTGGGAGGCCTTACAGTATTAAATGCTGGCGGTTATGTAAGAGTTGCTATGAAGGGTAAACAAGAAGTTAGAATTGGATTACAATGTAAAAATATTGGCAATAGAGAAGGAGTTCAGAACATTGCTGGTTTAGCAGAAAACACAACGGCAATGGGTCAGTTACAAACTACTCCTCAATTCTCTAATGCAGGAGTTCCTATTTGGTCTCAAGGTTATTTACAGCTTCCAAGAAGATGGATAGCTTATATCGCTTTTGATTTTTAGTTTTGATAAACAAGTACAAGAAAGACTGCCTTCTGTAAAGAGGGCAGTCTTGTTTTGATCAATTCCCTTTCTTCTTTTTCTCTTCCATTATTTTTTTATAGTATTTCCAACTGGTCATATTGGGTGCTGTGAATGTATCTGGAGCATGTTGATATTCTTGATAATTGGCCATTACAAAATCCCTGATTGGTTGAGGCAAATCTTTCCAGCCATCTTTTAATTTGTAGCCACGGCTTTGATATAATAAGTTACCTGGTCTACTCGACATTTTCATCCAAGGTAAAAAATCACTGAATCGGGTCCAAGAAATATCGGCAGATGCATTATTTGTTTTTGGATTCATCAAGTCTTTTTCACTCAAAAAGAAATTGAATAATTCTGCACCTTGATAAACATCACTGCGAGTATTCTCTGGCCAATCTGCTTTTCTTAATGGAGAAGGATAAGAAAGGGGTACATCGTTGTATAAACAAATACGGTCATTGCCTAGTTTTTCAAAAGGCACTTTGAATGCTCCATATTTAAAATTTTGATTCACTGGATCGTTCCAAACATGCACTACTTCTACTTCTTCGTTGGTCCATGGGTTTTTCCAAGTCTTTAAAATTTCATTGGTTTTAGGATCTTGGTATACCAACATTTCTCTAGTGATTAATTTCCATCCACTATCTCCGGCCATTTTTTCTACTCTACCAATATTGTACATTTCAAAATTAAAAACATGCTTCCATGGTTTATCTGGGTCGTAAGCATAGATGGCTCCCTTAGCATAAAAGATTACTTCTTCTTTAGGGTCTAATGAAGCACGCATTTTTACATAGGCATCCATATTGTCTTTTGGATTGCTTAAATCGAATGCAGGTTTTTTTTGTGCATTTGCGATAATAACAATCAATAGCGCCGCAGCTGTTAAGATTCTTTTCATTTTACTATATTTTATTTACTAATAACTCTTGTTTGGTTATCTGTTATTAAGTTAACAGTTTTGATTAGTTATCAGTTTAAAAGTTAAAACTTAATAACCTATAATCAATAACTAATAACTAATAATGGTTTTTAACTCAGTAACCGGTTTATTGTTAGTACTTGTTTTTTCAATAATCTGCCATGTTGAACCTTCGGGTCCTTTAAAAACAAAACTCATTTCTCCGAACTCATTTTTTTGAATACTGCTTGGATTTAATCCATGCTTAGTAACCAAATCATGTACCATCGATAATTTAGGAGTATAAAAACTATGCATGGTAATACCGGGCTCACCTAAGCGTTGATGTGCAGATGCATTTGGTTTGTTTTTGTTACTAGCCATGAAGAACTTTAGTTTACCGCAAATATTATTAGGGCTAACAAATCCTTGATAATAATGGCTATAACCGTCAGCCATTAAAAAAGTCGTCTTAGGTCCTTTTAAATAATCTCCATCTATTGTTGGTTCACGTTCTGCTTTTAATCCTAATGCGGTTTGTAAATATATGAGTTGTTGCATGCTATCCACCAAGATCATAAAATCATGATGCGTAAATTCACTTGTTTTTAATGGAGCGTTTTCATTAATAGTACCATATCCAGGAATATTGTAACCATAGCGTTGAAAAAATACATGGTTAAACAATTCTCCATATACTGCATTCTCTCTTACTCCAACAGGCCTTTTAAAAAAACTGATATCGTTTGACTTATTGATTCGCAAAGGGTCATCAAAAACAGGAACTGTTGGTAACCATTTCAATTGTTGCGCTCTTAATGCTTTATAAATATCTTCTAAACGAATAATATCAGAAGTGAGCATTACACTCATTCTTTGCCCTACAGTTTCAGGTTCTGCATATCCTACTCCGTTTCCTAAAGGTTGATCCCACTCAATGATTCTTAATAATCCATGTGAATCTATTTTTCCATTTTGTAATCGAAAAATTTTGGCAGCACTAGCTACACCATATAGAGCAATTGATTGAGCCTTAGTTAATCGAGCGGAATCAATTAGGGTAAATCCAAATTCATTAAAATATTGAATTGTATATGCTGCATTGCTAGCACCCATTACTACTTCATACACACCACTAATGCCAGTATTGGGAATGGCATCTTTTTGCGCAACCCCAACATTATATATAAAAAAGGTTGCAATGAGAATGATGTACTTTTTCATATCAATTAAACTTTAATAACCAATTTTCCTGTATTGGCTCCGGTAAATAACATTTGAAGCGTATTGGCAAAATGATCTAAACCTTCTACCACATGCTCTTTGTAAACAATCTTTCCTTCGGTCAACCATTTGCTCAAATCTACTAATGCTTCTGTAGCTCTTGGAAAATAATCAAATACAATAATGCCCGACATGGTACCTCTTGCACTAATTAACTTCATGTAATTTTTAATTCCTTGCACTTCAGTTGCATTGTACTGAGATATAGCACCACAGATAACAACCCTTGCATTCATGGCTAAATTGAGTAGAGCGGCATCTAATATAGTACCGCCTACATTGTCGAAATAAACATCAATTCCATTTGGCGCTAATTCTTTGATTGCTTTGCCAATATTTTCGGTCGATTTATAATCGATCGCTGCATCAAACCCAAAATCCTTAAGTAATACTTCGCATTTGTCTTTTCCGCCTGCAATGCCAATTACACTGCATCCTTTAATTTTAGCAATTTGCCCAACAACCGAACCTACCATACCAGCTGCACCACTTACCAAAACCGTTTCTCCTGCTTTTGGCATTCCCTTATCGAGCAATCCAAAATAAGCAGTTAAACCTGGCATGCCTAAAATTCCAACATACCAACTCAAAGGAACTTTTGTAGCATCAACTTTGGTTAAATGTTTTCCTTGCATTACCGCAAAGGATTGAGCTCCCATAGTACCAGTTACTGCATCTCCTTTTAAAAAACCGGGATGCTTTGAATCAACTACTGTTCCTGCAGCAAATGCGCGCATCACTTCTCCTATTTCTACCCCTCTGATATAAGTAGTTCCAGCATTCATCCAACCACGCATCGCAGGGTCAAGTGATATATATTCTATTTGAACCAATACTTCGTTTTCTTGTAAGGCCGGAATCGATTTTTCTACAATTGAAAAATCTGTTTCCTTTAACATGCCAGAGGGTCTTTGTGCCAATAATACTTGCTTATTCATTATTTATCCTATTTTTAAATAGTTAATGAAGTTAACTAAATTTATGGGATGATGAGTGCTATTGAAAAAAATTATATTACAATTAATAATGCCCAATTGTGCTATCGTAAATTGGGAAACGGACCTTTTATTTTCCTATTGCATCCATCGCCTAGAAATGGAGCAATGATGGAACCTTTAATGCAATTATTGGCCGATCGGTTTACTGTTATTGCTCCTGATACACCTGGCTATGGTGAATCAGCGCAACCTGCTCAACAATTAGAGTTGATGGGGGATTATACATTTTTTATTGAAGCGCTGAGAACTCAATTTAATGAAGAGAAAATATATCTATATGGATCTGCAAGTGGTGCGCAATTGGCAATAGCTTATTCGCTACTATATCCTAGCAATATTACTGAATTGTTTTTAGATAATGCAGCACATTTTGAAGATGAATTGTGCAATGAGATTTTGCAAAACTATTTTATTGATATTACTCCAAAATCAGACAATAGTCATATTGAACATTTATACCAACATGTGAAAGCGAGTTGTTTGTTTTTCCCCTGGTATGATCAAATAGAGAAAAATAGAATTGCTCAAGAACTTCCGCCTGAAAGTGTAATTGATATTATTGTATGGGATTATTTATTGGCAGGACCCAATTATTCCCATGCTTATAGAGCGGCATTTTTACATGAAAGGGCTTCCAAAGTACAAGCATTGAAAGTGCCAGTAATAATTTTTAGATGGAAGGGAAGTCCGATATTAAAGCATATTGATGCATTACTACTGCATTCGCTTCCTAGTAATATACAAATTGTTGAAACACCGGCGAACATGAATGACCGGTATGAGCACATGAAAAAAATCATGCACAATATTTAAGAATCGATTTTAGTGCTGATTTTCAAGACTTAGATTAAAGGGATAGAGAAATCAGTAAAGATGAATTATATTACAATATTTCCCCCAGCCATTTGCCAAAACTCAATGCTGGTGTGAGTAACATGCCTCCGCAAAAGGCATGACCGCTTGTAGCAGCAGCCCCTAAGATTTCTCCGGCAGCATATAAGTTGGTAATTGGCTTTTTATCTGTTGTGATTACTTGTAATGCATTATTTACTTCAATGCCACCGAAACTAATCAATGAATATGCATACACCAATATGGCATAATAGGGTGCTTTTTTAATTGGATGATCTAAATAGGTTCTATTAAATTGATGATCATTTTTGTTTTCGCAAATAGCATTGTATTCATTTACCGTATTCAACAAGGCCTCTATTGGCAATCCGGTTTTTATAGCCAATTCTGCAATGGTTGCTGCCTGCCATACTGCATTTTCTTTTTTGCTTTCTGCTATAAGATCTTCTATAGTCCATTGTGGAACAACAGATAATCCATCTCTTAACGCATTGTCATCAAAGATTAGCCAAAATCTTGCATTGGGTTGTTGCAACACAATTCTTTCTCTTTCATCCACATTTAAATCGTATTCATTCATAAATCGAAGTCCCGATTCATTTACATAAATTTCTCTTTGCTTTCTATCCATGCCATTGCTCACCCTAGCCCAAGCTCCCCAAAAATTAACCCTTCCACTTCCTGGAATCAATTCAATGGCTCCAAGGGTAGATGAGTGCTTCTCTCCACCACTAAAAACTGCACCAATTTCTTGTGCGGCAATAATTCCATCACCAGTTGAGTTTGGATTAGCTGTACTTATTAATCTTGAAGCCCCATGGGTAACTGATTTAAAAAATGCAGGATTGGAAGCATAACCTCCAGTAGTAAGTACATAAGTTTTTGCCCTTAATTTTTCTTGATCATTATTTCTCGAAACTATAACACTGATAATTTCATCAGCCGATTTTTCTATGGATACCAACTTGGTTGATAGCCTACATTCAATTTTGCCTTCCTTAACCAATTGATTCCATAATGGCAATAATAGATGGAGTAATGTTTTTCCAGAAGCATTCATAGATGCACTGATATCATTTTCTCCCAAATAAGTTCTTGGCTTACTATAAGGCTCATGGCCATAAATAATCAACGGCGCTTTTTCATGAAAAGGATAACCCAATCCATCTAACCAATTAATAGTAGATGGAGCCAATTCAACCGCTTTTTTGGCAATTTCAGCATTCATGGTATTGCGGCTAATTCGAACAATATCTGCATAATGTTCATCGGTACTGTCTATGATGTTTTTACCAATTTGTCTTTTGCTATTTGCTCCACTTAAATGCCCAGCAGTATAATGCAATGTTCCCCCAACCTGGTCGGATTTTTCAATCACTAATACCTGCTTACCAACTTGGGCAGCGCGAATGGCACAGGTCATTCCTGCAGTACCGGCACCAATTATTAAAATATCGGCTAACATGACTTAAATTGAGGAATACAAATCTTGATTTAGTTAATGAAGTTAACTAATTTTAATACATATTATGCAAACGACTATTCAACCTTATAAAGCACTTGCTTTACAAATTAGTACAGAGGCTGTAAATGCTTGTGTAGATTATGCAGCAGCAAAACCCATCATGATACATACGATTGCTCGTGTAGGAAAACAAATCAAAGCTTCTAAAGTATTTATTGGGGCTGATTTAAAACTAGTTGTATTGCCTGAATATTTTTTAACGGGCTTTCCAATGGGAGAAAGCATGGAAGAGTGGCGTAAAAAAGGCTGCATAGACATGGAGGGAGATGTATATGATGCCATCAAACAAATTGCCATAGATACTCAAGTTTATTTGAGTGGAAATGTATACGAGTTAGATCCCCATTTTCCGGAGCTGTATTTTCAAACATGTTTTATTATTGACCCAGATGGTGAAATTGTATTGCGTTATAGAAGATTAAACAGCATGTTTGCTCCAACTCCACATGATGTGTTGAATAAATATATCTTGATTTATGGACAAGAATCTTTGTTTCCCGTTGCAAGAACGCCTATTGGAAATTTAGCCTGTATTGCTTCCGAAGAAATCCTATATCCTGAGATTGCGCGTTGTATGGCTATGAATGGGGCAGAAATATTTTTACATAATACTTCAGAAGTTGGTTCTTTAGTGCCCACTCCCAAAAACATTGCCAAATTAGCCAGATCAATAGAGAATATGGCTTATGTGATCAGCGCCAATAGCGCTGGCATTACTGGATATGATATTCCAGCAAATTCTACTGATGGCCATTCTCAAATAGTGAATTACGAAGGATTAAAATTATGTGAAGCTGGGTTTGGAGAAAGCATGGTGGCCAATGCAACTATTCATGTTGATGCGTTAAGACAACATAGGAACCGACCTGGAATGGCCAATTATTTATCTCGTCAACGATTTGAATTATTTGCACCTACTTATAATCAATCCATATATCCAGCAAATAATTTAGCTGAAGATCAACAACCCAATCGATCACATTTTGTACAAACTCAGTTGGGGGTGATTGAAGCGTTGCGTCATAAGAAAGTGATATAGTTATTGGTTATTGGTTATTGGTTATTGGTTATTGGTTATTGGTTATTGGTTATTGGTTATTGGTTATTGGTTATTGGTTATTGGTTATTGGATTGAGCAAGTTAAACAATAGTAAATGAAAATTAGAAACCCTCGCACTGGGGAAATGGATTATGAAATACCTGATTTTACAAATGATCAAGTAAAACAGATTTGTGACGATTTACGTTCTAACCAATCAGCATGGGCAGGTGGAAGTGTGCAATATCGAATAAATATTTTACAAGATTGGAAAAGCGCAGTAGCTAAGCATGAAACTGCATTGATTGAAGCACTTACTATTGATACTGGTAGAATTTGGGAAACAAAATTAGAAGTACAAATAGTGGCATCTTCTATCGATAGATGGTGTGGTATTGCTGCTTCATTTTTTACAGAAGAAGTTCAACATTCATCTTCCATTCCATTTATAAAACTGCAACAGAGTTTAGTGCCTTTTGAATTGATTGGCGTAATATCTCCTTGGAATTTTCCTCTATTGCTTTCCTTGATTGATACAATTCCGGCTTTGCTTGCAGGTTGTGCAGTTGTAGTAAAACCTAGTGAAGTAACACCTCGGTTTATTGCTGTAATGCAAAACATTATTGATGAAGTTCCGGCACTCAAAAAAGTATTGGCCTATATTCCTGGCGATGGCAAGGTTGGAGCTGATCTTGTACAGCAAGCAGATTTGATTTGTTTTACAGGAAGCACTTCCACAGGAAAAAAAGTGTACGATGCTGCCAGTAAAAAAATGATACCAGTATTTTTAGAATTGGGAGGAAAAGATCCTGCAATTGTATTGGAATCTGCCAATCTCTCATTGGCCGCAAAAGCAATCGCATGGGGAAGTACAGCCAATGCAGGGCAAAGTTGTTTAAGTATAGAAAGAATCTATATTCAGGATAAAGTGTTTGATTCATTCGTTCCATTGTTGGTAGATGAAGCGAATGATTTACTGATTAATGCAAATAATATTGCTCATGGAGAAATCGGCCCTATCATTTTTGAAAAACAAGCTGCCATCATTAATGAACATTTAAAAGATGCATTGGAAAAAGGAGCTCAAATTTTAACAGGCAGCACTCATTGCGAATTAATCAATGGTGGATATTATTGCAAGCCTACTGTTTTAATTAATGTTACTCATGAAATGAAAATAATGACCGAAGAAACATTTGGTCCTATCATGCCTGTAATGAAATTCGATACAAAAGAAGAGGGGATTGAACTGGCTAATGGAACTATCTATGGATTGAGCGCTGCTGTATTTGCTGGAACGATAGAAGAAGCCATGGAATTCGGAAAACATATACATGGTGGAGCAATTAGCATCAATGATGCAGCATTAACTGCCATCATGCATGAAGGCGAAAAAAATTCATTTAAAATGAGTGGCATTGGTGGAACAAGAATGGGGCCTTCTGCTATTAAGCGTTTTATGCGGCAGAAAGTATTTATTATTAAAGATCAACCGATTGTAGCACCTTGGACGAGCGCGAAGTTTCGCAGTTCTTAGTTCTTGGTTATTGTGGGAGTAGTTGATAGTTATTGGTTATTGAGTTATTAGTAAAAAAATATAGTCAAATGAAAAAAATTGTTTTTCTTTTAACCGTTCTCACGATCACACAAATAGCATCTGCACAAAAAAAATCTACATTAATCAATCGCTTTCAAGAATACATTACTGGTGATTTTGATAATAGTACTCAAGTGGTTGCCGAAATAAAAGCAGGTAAGCAGATTCATCCTTTGGCTATTCATGTAAACAGACTAGCAAATGATAAAGTAAAAAATATACCAAAAGACCTGAATGGTTTTTTTATAATTGAAGAGAGTTATTATTTAGCAGATGGCAAACCCATCGACCTAAAACCCTATTTATTTTTGTTTGAAGAAAAAGTAACGGGTATTGTTCACCTGACCACATTTCAATTAACTGGATTAAAAAAAGAAGAAGTGCGCAACGATAATGCTTTGTTGCAATTTGATTTTACTCAATTACAACCATCGCCCACTTTTAAAGGAGCCGATTATACATGGAACGCAAGCGATAAAACCTTTAATACGGTTTCTCTCAACGATTTGGGAAATGGAATGAAATTTACACTAACCGAAAAATTCACCAACAAGCAATTAAGCGTTTTGGAACAAGTTGAGAAAGATGGCAAGTTGCTTACAGCTTGGAATACCCCGATAATTTATTTGAGGACGAAGTAATTCTATTTCAACAATGCTTCATTATTCATACCCATTAAACAGGTATTCATAAATTCAATCATGGCCTCTTTATCGGCTTTACTGAATTTAGCAAATAGGCGTTTGTTGTATTCGTTTCGTACTTTTTCTATTTTTTCAACCATACGAATACCTGCATCAGTTAAAGACAAACGCTTTCTTCTTTTATCAAAACTATCTTCTACCTGTGCAACCAATTTTTTCTTGATGAGTATATTTAATAGATTGGTCACATTGGCCCTGCTTACATTCAATGCTTCTGCCAATTCTTTTGCCATCAATGGCTTTTCATGTGGATTGAGTTTAAAATAAAGAATATTAGGGTCCTTCACCAATAATAAAAGGATAAACCATTGTTGAGTGGTAATGCCAAACTCTTGGGTAATATAATCTCCATTGCGTTTCCATGTTTCCGATAACTTGATGATATGAAAAATCACCGAAGCATTGATATTTTTTTTAATCATTGTCGTAAAAATTAAGCCAATAAAAAACCTTTCTTGGCTCTCTGATTAATAATATAAGTTGCCACCAAAGACAATACTGTTAATACCATCATTAAAATGAAAGCATTCTCATAACTACCATTGGCTTTTCTCATTCCTCCTAAAACAGCCACTCCTATAGATGCACAAATGGTATCGATAAAAGACAATAAGCCTAAAATAGTTCCATATGCTGCTCCACCAAACAGATTAATGATATACAATTGAATCATGGTAAATGTTCCACTATAACCCAATCCAAAAACAATGGCACATGGAATTACAAAACGTTGATCCTTCAAACTCAGGTATAAGAAAATACAACCTAATAACATATTGACTACACTCATCAACATGATTTTCTTTACATCAAACTTGTCGCCTAAAAATCCAAATAAGAGTTTACCTAATAAACCACATAAGAAAAAGATGCCTTGTAATTTGCCACTCTGTGCAACATCTAAACTTAAATCTACTTGATAGTTACGTTGGTTCTGAATAAATCCACCAATACAAAACCACAATGCTGCAGTTACCAATGCTACCATATAAAATTCTCTCGATGCCAATGCTTTTTTCAATAAAGCCTTGCTCTCTGCTTTGTCTACTTTTGGTTGACGACCCACCGTACCAGAAATGCCATCGGCATAAGTATTAAATTTGGATGGATGACTAAATACCAATAAAGCAGGAACAATAATTAAAATTGAACAAAGTATAAATTGATATTCAGCTGCAGTATGCCACCCCAATGTTTTGATCCATTTACCAACGATTGGTGCAAAGATGGCTGGACCAACACTACTTGCCATTAATAATATTCCAGTTGCTATACCCTTATATTTTACAAACCAGTTATTAATTACGTACATGCTGGTAAGTAATCCTACCAGGCAAAGGAATAATGGATATACAATTACAAAAATTTGGATCATTCCAAAACTAGTGGCTTTAGAAAGAAAATACAATCCACCAGAAACCCCAATGGCTCCTGTAACTATCAATACCTTAGGTGAAAAGCGTTCTAATAAATTTCCAACAAATGGCAGTGGCAATGCCAACACCAAATACAATGTAGCTGCTAAGCCAGTTGCTTTGGCTATATCTACATTAAATTCTTTGGCAAATTCCGGTAAATATAAATTGAATGTATTAAGTACAATTCCATTACTGGCCATGTACATTAAAAACAAGCAAGCCAATACTACCCAGCAATAATATTTTTTCATATTATAATGTTGAAAGTTATTGAAGTAAGTTAATAAAAATTAATTAACCTAGTTAACTGTTTTTTGCTCTACCCCATAATTCCTTTTACAGCTCCGCCATCTACTGTGATTGTTTGCCCTGTAATAAATCTGCTCAAAGGACTTAATAACCAAATTGCCAATGAAGCAAAATCTGCAGCTTCTCCCAAAGCGCCAACTGGTATTTGTTGAATGGCTGCAGCCCTTACTTCATCAAATGGAACTCCGGTTTGCTCCGATTTCTTTTTATAAATCCGATCTATTGCGGGTGTATTGTGAGAGCCTGGTCCGATAATATTCAGTGTAACACCCGATTTGGCAATCTCCTGCGACAATGTTTTTACCATGCCTACAACTGCCACCCTCAATGAATTGCTCAATACTAAATTTTCTAAAGGTTGTTTTACAGTTGAACTTTCTATATATAAGATCCTGCCATATCCATATTTGATCATCGCAGGAACAAATGCTTGTGTTAAAGCAACTTTCCAGCGCAGTAAAGTTTGATAGGCATTGTCCCAATCTTCAAGCGTAGTTTCCATTACTGTTTTTGCCGGAGGGCCGCCTGCGTTTACCAAAATACCATGTACCTGACGATCGCCTACCTTATTAATTAATGATTGCAATATTGAAGGGTTAGATAAATCACCTGCTAAAATTTCCACTTGATTGGGCGCAGCGGATCGTAAAGCCAATAATTTTTCTTCTCCTCTTGCTATTGCAATGATATGTGCTCCTTCTGCAATCAATGCTTCTGCAATGGCTTTTCCAAATCCCGAAGTTGCACCGCCTACAATAAAAAGTTGATTACTAATTTCTATATTCATTTTTTAGATTTATTAAATGCTGTAACAATTTCTCCGCTTGTGGCGCTCCATGTTGTTGATGATTGCATAAACCATTCAAGAATTTCTTTCAGCGCATTAATCCTATAAGGCAAACCCATTATATATGGATGTATTGTTATCGACATCATTCTTCCCCCAAATCTCGAAGATTCATCTTGTAATAATTCATATTGATCTTTTAACTGTTGCACATAACTTTCTTCTGTGTGATGATTATTGGTGATAATTTGACGATCGCTGATTTCTTGGGCAACAGGGATATTAATTAATTCTCCATTTTTTGTACGCATGGTATAAGGTAAATCATCATTTGCCCAATCACCACAATATTCGATACCAGCTGCTGATAATAAATCAGGTGTATTAAAAGATTGTGAATATGCTGGTGAGATCCAGCCCTTTATTGTTTGTTTACTTATTGCTTCAATTGTATTTATGCAAGTATTAATTTGAGTAGCTTCTGTTTTTTCATCAAGACCTCCATAATGAAGTGTATCCATATTAATACCATGTGCAATTATTTCATGACCATCTGCAATTATATCTGAAATTAAACCAGGGTATCTTTCTGCTACTTGGCTATTTACTGCAAAAGAGCCTTTCAATCCAATTTTAGAAAATAATTTTAGAAAACGATAAATACCCACTCTGTTTCCATAATCTCTTGTTGAATAATGCCTGAAATCGGGGTATGCTGTAATCATACTTCCCGGGGCTTTAAAAGGTTTTCCAACAGGATTCAATGGAAAAAATTCAACTGGAATTACAGTGAGTAATGCCATTGACTTTTTACCTGGCCACTCTATAGGGCTTCTTTCAAAAAGATTAGACCATTCATAACGGTCATGATCCATACCATGCCTGCGCATGGGATATTGTAAAAATTCTTGTTCAAGCGGCATATTAATTATTCATAATAGTGTTCATAATAATAGTCGGCAATTTCTGCAGCAGTAGTTATCCATACATCTTTAAATGAAGTAATATATGCTAAAGCCTCATCAAATGCTTTCATTCTGTGTGGATGTCCTACTAAATATGCATGAAGCGGAATGCACATAACCGTTCCACTTTCTTCTCCCTCTTCATATAAGGTATCAAATTGTTTTTTGATGATATCTCCATAATGTCTGGGAGAATGCAAATAAGAATTATAACAAATAACATCATTAATTTCTAAAGAATAAGGCATTGAAATCAATCTGCCTTTTTTAACATGAATAGGTTGAGGCTGGTCATCTTGAAATAGATCGCAAGTATATTTTATGCCATATTCTGCAATTAAATCAAAAGTCTTTTCAGTATGAGTTAATGCCGGAGCTAGCCAACCTGCAACAGTTTGTCCTGTGGCTTCTTTTACAGTCTTCAAAGCATCTTCAATTATGGCCCTCTCTTGCATTTCGTCCATACCATAGCAATAGCGTGTATTGTAAATGCCATGCGAGAAAAATTCCCATTTGCGATCAACACATGCCTGAATAATTTCAGGATGGTGTTGACACATTGCCACAGAAAGGGAGATACTTCCTCTTATATTGTATTTATCCATAGCTTCCATCATTCTGTAATGACCTACTCTATTTCCATAATCGCGCATGCTGTAACCGGTAATATCAGGATTGGGTTTAGGCCAAGGAGTTCTTTGTGGATTTTTAGGCGGATTAAGTTCATAAAATTCAATATTGGGTGCAATCCAAAAAGCAATTCGGGCATTATTTTTCCAGGTAATTTTTTTTCTGTTCTTATAGGGCCAATAATCATATAGTTGAGGATCTTGCATCAGCTAATATTATTTTTTTAGATAATCAAATACTTCATTTACAGAAACAACATCGGCATATTTTAATGCCATATCGGTAAGATTGGAAAAATGACAACTCTCATGTTTATCTGCAACACATTCTTCCGGTACGATGGTTCTATATCCTCTCGATAGTGAATCTACTGCCGCAGCACGAATGCATCCCGATGTACTTCCTCCAGTAAGAATAATAGTATCTACCTGGTGCCAAACCAGTAATGATTGTAATTGTGTTTCAAAAAAAGGAGAAGGCATTTTTTTGCAATAAATAACATCCCTTTTTTTATCTATTTCTAGTCTATCATCAAAGGAAGCTCTTCTAGATCCAAACTTAATATTCTGCAACGAGTCTTCTGTATTGGTTCTTGTTCCCCATACTCCAGCATCTTCGGCCGAATCCATATAAGCCACATAAGTAAATATCACTGGCCAATTTTTTGCTCTCGCAAGCTGATTGATCTCATTAATATAAATGAGCTGCTTTGGATCAGTTTCATAAGCAGTTTTAAATTCTGCAACATTGGTATAAGCGTTTTGTAAATCAATATTTACAATTGCTGCTTTTTTCCCAAATCCAAATTTAGCTCTTGTTGGATTCGATTTTACATCTAAGTATATTTCCCTTGCTGTTTTGTTACTTAGTTCCATTATATTTTATTTGCGTGTCTGCTTATTAATTTCCAACCTTTCTTTTTTTCGAGGTATACTTCTGTATACATCAATTGCAATTCAATAGGTTTCCCATCCATTATTACATTGAATGTTCCCTTGCCAGTAACGATGCTTGTACCTTTAAAAATCCGCGCTTTCGACTCATTTACTTTTACTCCTAAATAATTCAGCTTACCTGATTTTAGATCGGCAATGATTTCATCTTTAGACTCTGTCCATCCGTTTGAATGGATATATACTAGATTTTCATCCAACAACGATTTTAATGAATCGTATTGTTTTTTTACCAGCCACTCAAATTTCGATTCGTGTAATTGTAAAATCGTTTTTTCTTTTGCTGCGTTTTGGTTTTGACTGTTTTCATTTTGAGCAATTACGCTAAAAGTCAAGCACATAAATATTGCAATGGTTAATAGTCTTTTCATGATGCGATTATTTTTTGTTGATTGAATTGTTCAATTTCTCCTTCAGTATATCCTATACCTAGTAAAATAGCTTTTGTATGTTCTCCAATAGAAGGAGGATTCATTCTTAGTGCAATATCAGCTCCTTCATATTCAATAGGCGTTTTGGGTAATTTAGTAATTGTACCATCCGGAAGTGTAGTAGTTAATAAACTATTGCCTTCATTCAGTTGCGGATCATGAAATAGATCTTCTGGTCTAGCAATTGGCGCAAAAGTGATTCCTGCTTTTTCGCACCGATCCATTATTTCTTGTTTGGTAAAATTCAGCATTAATGATTCAACCGCAGGAATAAACCATTCTCTGTTGTCTATTCTTAAATTATTACTTCGTAATCGTTCATCGTTTTTCCAATCTACTTTTTCAAACCCTTCACAAAAACGTTCCCAGTGTTTTTCACTGATAATACCTACAAAAACCTGGTCATGGTCTTTGGTATTAAAAATCTGATAAATGCTCCAAGCACTTACACGAGCTGGCATTGGAGGTACAGGCGTTTTGGTAATGGCGCCATAAGCCATATGTTGCCCCATTAAAAAAGCAGTGGTTTCAAATAAACTGGCTTTCACTTCTTTTCCCAATCCTGTTTTTTCTCTTTCATACAATGCAATTAAAATGCCAATGTATCCAAACATTCCGCCAGTGATATCAACAATAGAAGTTCCTGCGCGTAATGGGTCACCTGGTCTTCCGGTCATATAAGCCAAGCCTCCCATCATTTGCACCACTTCATCCATGGCATGTCGTTTTTCATATGGGCCAGATGCAAATCCTTTTAATGAACAATAAATCAATTTTGTATTGATGGTTTTTAAATGATCGTATCCATATCCTAATCGATCCATTGTGCCTGGGCCAAAATTTTCAACTACTATATCGGCAGTGCCAACTAATTGCTCAATGATTTTTTTTCCTTCAGTTGATTTAATATCTATTGCAAGGCTTTTTTTGTTTCTACTATAAAAAGGAAAATAGCCTGTTCCAAATCCTTTGAGTCTGCGGGTTTCATCGCCCTGCGGGGGTTCTATATGAATTACTTCAGCACCCATATCGGCCAACAACAAGCCAGTAGTTGGCCCCATTACTGCATGAGTAAACTCTAATACACGTATATTTTCTAGTGGCAAACTCATTCGAGTATATAATCTTTGTGTTTTAATAAATAATTTACCAGACCGCCCTCTTGCATAATATCCAACATTACTTTAGGCAATTTTGTAGCGTTGTATTTTTTATTTTGAGAAAGGTTTTTCACTATGCCATTTAATAAGTCAATTTCTAACTCGTCGCCGTTTTGAATATCGTGATCAGGAATTTCTAAAACGGGCAATCCAATATTGATGGCATTGCGAAAAAAAATTCGAGCAAAATAATTGGCTATCACCACCGAAACACCAGCAGCTTTTAATGCAATCGGCGCTTGTTCTCTAGAAGAGCCACATCCAAAATTATCTCCAGCAACAATGATATCGCCCTTTTTAAATTTTTGATGGAATGCTGGATCCAAGTCTTCCATCACATGTTCTGCTAAAGAAGCAATATCCAATGTTTTGGTATACTTACCGGGAATAATTCGGTCGGTATCTATATTGTGACCATATACGTGGGCGAAAGGCATACTATATGTTAGTTATTAGTTATTGGGTTATAGGTTGTGTGATAAAACCAGTTAACGCACTCATGGCAACTGTTGCTGGGCTTGCTAAATAAATTGCAGCATTTGGGTTGCCCATTCTTCCTTTAAAATTTCTGTTGGCAGCACTGATTACAATTTCTCCATCACCAGGAACTCCTTCATGGCTTCCTACACAAGGCCCGCATCCACTATTAATAATGGTTGCACCAGCTTCTATCAATGTATGAATAGTTCCATCTTTTAATGCATCGATCAATACCTGTCTGCTGGCAGGAGCAATCACCATTCTCACTCCAGGTGCAATCTGTTTGCCTTTTAGTATGGATGCTGCTATTTGTAAATCATCTAATCGTCCGTTGGTACAAGTACCAATAAATGCATAAGTGATTTTTGTGCCAACATATTTTTTTACATCATGCACATCATCCGGAGAATTGGGTATGGCAATTTTTGGTTGAATAGAAGCAGCATCAATTTCAATTACCCTGCTATAGATTGCATCGGCATCTGCATAAGTAGGTGTGAATGCATAAGGGAGTTCTAATCCTTCAGGAGAAACAATTCCTGTTTTAGCACCCATCTCAGCTACCATATTGCATAGCACCATTCTTTGTGATAAGGTTAAAGCAGCAACAGCTTCACCATGGTATTCAACTGACTGATAAGTAGCACCACTAATGGTCAATTGCTTCACCACTTCTAAAACCAGATCTTTTGCAGATACGCCGGGTTGTAATTTTTTTCCATGCAATACCACTTTAATACTCTGCGGAACTTTTAACCAAATTTTTCCAGTGAGCATTACTGCAGCTAAATCGGTACTACCTACTCCACAGGCAAATGCATTCAATGCCCCATAAGTTGGAGTATGACTATCAGCGCCCATAAAAATATCACCAGGTTGTACTTTTTGATGATCTACCATTACCTGATGACAAATGCCAGATCCAATATCGTATAAAGATGACCCCTGCTCTTTTGCAAAATTGCGCATGAGCATATGTAAATTAGCAATGCGCTCATTTGGTGCGGGTGCTGCATGATCAATAATGAGGTGTACCTTCTTTTTATTGAACAATTTAGTGCCACCCATTTCTTTGAAAGCCTTTAATGCCAATGGCGCTGTAGTATCAGTTGCCATGCATCCATCCACCGGAACAATACATAATTCACCTGCATACACTGCTTTGCCAGCATGATTGGACAATATTTTTTCTGCAATGGTTTGCCCCATTTTCTAATTCATTTTTATATCTGTTTGATCCATTAGTTTATATACCAGTCCAGGCAATTCGGTACCAATTGTTTTTTCAAAATTCTTGCTGATTGCAGCTACTTTATCGATATCAATTCCTGTAGAATAATTCATTTGATGTAAAAGATGAACTGCATCTTCAGTAGCTATATTACCTGTTGCGCCTTTTATGAATGGGCATCCACCCAATCCACCAAAAGCGGTATCAAATTGAAAGACCCCTGTTTCAATAGCAGCGATCATATTGGCATATCCTTTATTTTCTGTATTGTGTAAATGCAGCGCAATCGGTGTATTGCCACTAAATGATTTAATCTGTTGCATCATCATTTTTATTTGATGAGGATTTCCCATACCAGTTGAATCTGCCAATGCAATTTCGGGAACACCACAATCTAAATGATGCTTGGTTAATTCATAAACTATCTCTGGATTGATATTCCCTTCATACCTACATCCAAAAGCACATTGAATTCCGCCTCTAACAGTTATACCTTCACTTCGTGCCAGTCGAACCATTTCTTTAAATTCTATTTTGGCGGCTTCAATGGATTTATTGGCGTTTTTTAAACTATGGGTATTGCTTGCAGAAAGAGATATTGCCAAATGTTTTAAACCAGCTTTAATAGCTCTTTCAACTCCCTTAATATTCAACACTAAACCACTGAAAATCACCGAATTATTTGTAGGCAAAGCACTACAAATAAGCTCTGCATCGGCCATTTGTGGTACTAATTTGGGGTGAACAAAACTCGCTACCTGTATACGTTTGAGGCCTGCATCGATCAATTGATTGATGTACAACAATTTTCTTTCTGGTTCTACGTTTATCGGAATGGTTTGCATTCCGTCGCGAAGGCCTTGTTCTTCGATTATGATGTGTTGCGGACTCATATAGATAGTTAATGAAGTTAACTATTTTTTGTAGATTTAAAAACTAAAATCGCTGTCTTGGGGAAATACCTATTGCTTTTTTGTATAACATGCTTTGTAAACAGTATTGCTGCACAGATTCCCGTATACGTTAAAGACATTACAGAACCCGAATCAAAATCGTCTGATGCACTTTGCAGTCCATTACATACGGTAACAATTTGTACAGCCAATTTAGATAGCGCAAAACTATTTTATGTAAAAGGAATGGGCATGACCCTAGTAGGTCCCTTAGAGCTTACCAAAAAGGAAAGACAACATCAATTGGAAATTTGGGACCTTCCTTCTTCTTTAGATTATAAATTATATTATCTACATCGGCCGAATGTGCCAGAAAACGCGAAGATTCGTTTATTGGTATTGGGCAATAAATCTCCATTGATTCATAAAACCTATAATAGCAGAGAAATGGGGCCTTTTACTTTAGGCTTTCCAAATACCGACGAAGAGCGTTTAGATTCTATGATTCATGCGTTGGGTTTTACTTCAATGGCCCCCTTGCAAGCAGCCATGCTTACAAAGCCCGATGGTTCTAAATACAAATACCTCGAAACCATTTACAAAGCACCTGATTTTATTCATATAGTAGGTATAGAAAGAGGTAACGGAATGCCTCAATTATCTGCTTATGATCCCGTAAGCGGTATTGGCGGCCCGGGATATGCAGCACAAGTAGTTACAGGAATAAGCAAACAAGTGATTAAATTTTATACCGAAGTATTGGGTATGGAAATAAGAAAAGACACTGAATGGAAAACTGGCGAGGGCTCTGCTTTAGGAATGGAACCGAATATTCCTTTTCGATTTACCATTGTTTATGCAAAAGGTGCGAAAAGTGGTCATTTATTGTTTTTAGATTTTAAAGACAATAAACGTATCAGCCCCAATGCCGCTCCCAGATTGCCTAATAGAGGAATTGGGATGTTTAGCTTCGAAACCAAAAACATCCGATCAGTATATAATAAAGCCAAAGATGCGGGTTTGAAAATTATTGTAAAGCCAACAGATTACAAAGATCCTTGGATTGGTCAATGTAGGGTTATGACGTTATTTGCGCCCAATGGCTTAATGATCGAAGTATTTCAGAGAAATTAAAAAAAAGGATAAGTTATTCAGCCCCTTCTTCAGTTGCAGGAGCAACATTTTTAATTAAT
>JBIKJV010000244.1:0-2648 GCA_044360755.1 Phycisphaerales bacterium | reverse complement strand
ACAAAGCTGCAGAATGAGGATCTAATGAATTTAATCCTGGAATACCAACTAAACACTCCGAGCAGGATAGAGTCAGTGACATACAAGAGGTACTATCTGTACAATTTTATGTACAACTACCGGCACATGACCTACAGCATGATAGGTAAATTCTTCAACCGTGACCACAGCACAGTGATACATGGGATGAGAGAGCACAAGTATTGGTATGACAAAAAAGATGAGAGGTACATGAAGTACATTCACCCATTACCTGAGCTGATTAAGCAAAAGCGTGACGATATAAACATCTTTGATGTCAGTGTCATGCCAATGTGTGACGAAGAGGCAAGGGTCACAATCACAGGTAACTACCCTCCAAAGTTATTAACAAAATTCACAGATAAGATGACTACAAGCGAGATTGTGTCTATATTTGAGGACCATAATTTTTTAAGGGTTAATATGGGGGAGGGGGTCTAGGCTCCCTCTTTTTTGTGACAGTGTGACGATGGGACGGTTCTCTTATATAGGGTCCTTAAAAAATAGACCACTAAAAAAGTTTGCGTTCTGGAAAATTTACCGTCTTATCGTCACGCTTTGCCTGAAACCCAATACCACACTAGTTTATAGCCGTGACGATAAAATAAAAACATCGTCACAAATTGTCTTTTATCGTCTTTTTTAATACTTTTACAATATGTTTAACCCTAAAATCTCAGTCTTCCGCAGTTTATTTAACAGCAAAGAAACACCTTTCACACTTGAGGCAATAGAAGTGTACAACAGAATAAAGCAAGGTAACCCCGAGCTGATTGGTAAGATTAAGAAACTCCGAGCAGGTGACACTGACAGCAAGATGCAGCTCATGGCCATCATGTTTAACGGTACATTCTCTGAACGCAAGGATGATGGACTCATTCAGCATAGTGGTTTGTGTGTCCTGGACTTTGACAAGTACCCTGATGCTAAGACCATGGCAGCAGAACGCAAGAGGCTGATGGATTGCCCCTATGTTTATATGATGTTCACTTCACCTAGCGGAAATGGACTTAAGGTAGTTATACGTACACCTGAAAGCACTAAGTTTGAACACAAGCGGAGGTTTGAGGCATACAAGGAATACATCAACAGTGATTATTTTGACGTTGCTAACAGTAATGTGTCAAGGGTTTGCTTTGAAAGCTATGACCCTGATGCCTACCTTAATGAGTTCTGCGAAGTATTCCAAGGTATTACCCAGGATAAAGGATACCACAAGGCAGAAAAGATAGCGGTGCTACCCATTGCTAATGAAGATCGTATCATTGAGCTAATCATGAAGTTTAACCATGGCAAGTTTGAAGATGGTCGAAATAATTGGACCTACAAAGTAGCTTGCTGTATGTGTGAGTATGGGGTGGATAAGTATGCAGCCAAAAACTACCTGCTCCAATATCAACAGGAGGGCTTTGAAAGCAATGAGATTAACTACACCGTAGAGAATGCATACAAATCAAGTAACTTTAATATCAAGTACTTTGAAGATGCACAAACCGTAAGCAAGGTAAAGCTAAAACTTAAAGAGGGAGTTAAGGATGAGGATATACAGAAGCAGTTAGGTGTCACTGGAGCCATCATTGAGTCAGTAAAGGAAGAGGTGCAGAACTCTGACGATGTGTTTTGGCAAGCAGATGGTAAGAAAATTACTATCGTGCCGCATGACTATGCTATCTTTCTGCACAAGCATGGCTTTGCCAAGTACTATCCTGAACGGAGTAACAAGCCTACTTATGTGTACATTGAAGAAAACAAGGTTAGTGAGAGCTCAGTGGAGCTAATCAAGGACTTTGTGCTCAAGTACTGCCTATCTAAGGGTGAACTTGATGTCTATAATCATTGTGCTAAGAATACACAGCTCTTCACTGAGAGCCATCTCAATATGTTGGAGTCAATTGATATGCGAATACTACAGGACAGCAGGTATGTTAGTTACATCCCATTCAACAATGGAGTGGTGGAGGTCACAAAGGATAAGGTAGAGCTCTTGAGTTACATTGATATTGATGGCTACATTTGGAAAGAGCAAATAATTAAAAGAAACTTTACACGACTGCCGTCTCATGATAACAATTTTCAAGATTTTGTACATAAGGTATCAGCCCAGGATAGTGAACGTATCAAAGCAATGGAGTCAACACTTGGATATTTGATACACACGTTCAAAGATAAGACAGACCAAAAAGCTATCATCTTTAATGACCAAGAGATAGATGATAACCCTAATGGAGGGAGTGGTAAGAGCTTGATGTTGACAGCCATCGGTAATATCCGTAAGATTATTAAGATAGATGGCAAGGCATACAACCCATCTAAGAATGACTTTGTGTATCAGAGGGTCAACATGGATACTCAGGTGCTAGCATTTGATGATGTTAAAAAGCACTTTGACTTTGAGCAGTTATTCTCACTGATCACTGAGGGTATTCCGGTCAACAGAAAAAACAAGGATGAGATATACATTCCATTTGAGCGGAGCCCTAAAATAGTTATCACTACCAACTATGTGATTAGTGGAGCAGGTACCTCCCATGACAGGAGGAGACATGAAATAGAGTTTTTTCAGTACTTTAATAGCCAGCGTAACCCACAGGATGAATACGGCAAACTGCTATTTGATGAGTGGTCAA
>JBIKJV010000245.1:0-2657 GCA_044360755.1 Phycisphaerales bacterium | reverse complement strand
AACATGAAGCGAAACTCTTCCAGAAGGATCTTCTGCCGCTCATGTTCATGCGAGCTTATCGATGTCACATCGACCAATTGAATGCCGATAATGTGCACGCTGTTCATGATTGAGTAAACATTCCACATATTGTACCGCTCAGAAGACATCTTCTGGCGTGTCTTGGAATACACTCTAATAGGATCCGGTGCCTTGCTCTGTGCTTTCCTGATTGCTCCAAGCATCTCATCGCGATCACTGTCATTGGCTGCAATGTCCAATATGTTACCGGGCTTAATATGACTTACGTATTCGCGAAACAAATCGTTTGAGGTGACAATGTTTCCATCCCTGTCGGTAATCACATAGAAGAGGTCGATGCTCGCCTCAAGGATGTGCAGTGATGCCATAAAGCAAAGATAAGATTTAAGCCCTTAGCTCGCTTCTTAGATCGTTAAATAAATTGCTCCAGGCAGCACCGCAACCCATCAAGTATTTCGCACTCATCCACAGGGCAAAGCTAAACACAACACCATTAAGGAGTATATCGTAGTTCATAGGCGAATCCAATTCTTGCGTGTTTCTTACAGGCTGAGGTTTGAGGGTATAGGCTGTGGGCTGTGGGTATAGTGACAAATCGCAGGGCTGAATGGTATCGAAGGCGGTAAGTTCACGCACTGGCTTTGGCTGTGCCATGACGAACTCGAAGCTTTCGCGATTAGCTTGCTGAAAGCTTGTGTCGGCATTTGCAACCTCCCAGCTCATGGTGTCAACATTCACCTTGTTATGGCGTGCAATCTTGATGGTATCTCTACGAATCTGCTGCATCGTCTTTGGCTTTTGGAATGTACCCTGCTGCGATTAGCGTTGCTACAATTGCCGCAAGGGTTTCGGTTGAAATGACTTTGAAGATTAGCAAGAAAATTGAAACTAATATCATAAGGCTTCCTATTGTGCTACGCCAATGCTTGACAATTATATCAATGATTCGCCTTGGTTTGGTAGCACGTTTTCGCATGGGTTAAATTACGCGAAAGCATTGCCAGTGTTGGGGCAATTAGGCCCTAAACTTTACAAAGTGAGAAATACAAATTAGCCTCTTCGCGTCTGCGATTGGTTAGCCCTGCAAGCACCTTGCCGCCTGCCTTGTTCCATCTTAGGAACTCATCAAGTATGGAAGGGTCGGCATTGTTCGCTTTGGCTTTCTTTAGCAGCGTGGATTTAATTAATGCACCCGTTCCGACATTGTAGGCAAAGCATACCAAAGCATCGAACTGGCATTGATTGATGTTTGGTAGGTGCTTATTTACCGCCGCTTCAAATGGCTCAAGCGTGGCAAGTAGCAACTGAGTTGCTTCCTTTTCGCTTGCGAGCTTTTCGCCAAGCAGAATTTTTTTGCCGTTCGGGTAGCGTGTCGAGCCGTAGCCAATTGTCGGCACGCCAGCAGGGCAAAGGTAGGAACTCAACCGCAAGCCCTCATACTTCTTGATTAGGTTAAGACCAAGTAGTGAGGTGCTGCGCATTACTTTATTTCGTATTGAAAATAAACGCGTATATAGGTATAATTTGAGCCTGCCGTGCTTGATATAAAACGAATAACGCCATTATTCGAGCTTACATCTGCTTGCACATAACTTGAAACCCAATCGGTTGTAGTGTCAGGAACAACAACACCTATTAAATCTTTTTGTGATGTAAAATCTGATGCAATTGGTAAAGAAAATTCAAAGGTTACATCATCATCGCCAGCGTCAAATTGCAACTCAAAAAAGAAAGACATTGAGACAATGTTATCTACACGCTGATAGTATCCATTCTGTTCAGTTATAACTGTGGCGATTGGACTTATATTGCTAATTGTAGGCGTGAATGTACCACTATCTAACTGAGGCATTCCCGAATAAATATCTTGCACCTCAATCTGCTTGGATTGGTTAGCAGCGGTATCCACAATGTACATAATATCCGTTGGGTCTGCTGCGCCTAACGTGCTTAAATCGGTTACTTTAACGCCTGCCATAGTTGGTTAGTTTTAGTTTCGCTAATTTACAAATTATTAAGATACGTTAAGGCATCTTCTGAATTATCAAATTGTTGGTTGTTGAATGTGGTGCTTGTGGTTGCAAAGCAATACACGCCTGCCTCACAACTAATGTGCAGACTTTGGCTATCCACTATCTCCCAATTTGGAGCGATTAGTTGCGCATCGATTTCGCCATCCGCAACGGAGGAAAAAAATTGTACCGATGTTTGTGTGATGTTTACGTTTATCATAGTTTTTCGATTAAGTAAAATGAGCCTGCGTTGGTATCAGTAGAGCCACTATTTTGAACCGCAAAAACTAAATACTGGTCAACAGTCCAATTTACAATAACTGATATAATTGAATTAAATAAACCGTAATCACTTGCGTTTGTAGTAAACGAAGTAGAAAAAATCTCTGTATTAACAGTGCTTGATTTTATAACTAAGTGTCGAAGCATTTGATTTGTTGTAAACGAAATTGCACCTGCATTTGCAAATACGCCTAATAGAACAGGTGAGCCACTTAAGTTTGCCGTAGTGTTGGCGTATATCCTTATTGTTTGAGTTCCATTTCCACCCACTTTTTTGGTTCTATAATTAACTCGAATAATATCACCAGCAGCAAATGTATTGGCAGTAATCAGCTGCGTATA
>JBIKJV010000378.1:0-9451 GCA_044360755.1 Phycisphaerales bacterium | reverse complement strand
ACACATACTGCGAACGTTGATTTCATAACCCCCCGCCGTCGCCCGCCTTAAAAGCCTATGCCTTAGCATAGGCAGTTAAAAGCATTGGTTACACCAATCAATTCAAACAGAGTCGTGCGGATGGGCGTTGCCCATAACCACACGACAGAGCCTTATCGCTTTATCACACCGCCAAAGCGTTGTGATGTTTTGCTAAGGGGCAGCCGCCCCTCACGCCTACAAGGGCGCACCCTGAAGGGTTTTGGCTCCCCCCATATGCTATAGTGCGCACATGGGTACCCCCCAAAAATCCTGCAAGCAGGATTGCTAACCCTTGCAGTTGCTACCCCCGCGCTTCGCCAGCGGGTCAGAAGTGCATACGCACTTCATTTTTAACTTTTCGCTTTTCTCTTTAACAAAAAACCATCATTATAAGGAGCATGAATATGGCAAGCAAAGATGAATTAAGGCAATTACGAGAAGAAGCATATCGCATTATCTCTGATAATCCGTGTAGCTTATTTCCTGAATTTGAGTTCAGGCGTAATGGCAAGGGCTGGTATTCTACCAATAGCCGCAAGATTGATGGCACATTTGGAACGTCAGTGGGTAAAGTGTGGATTTATTTTGACAGGGCGGGGTATTTATTTGATTTTCGGGGTAATCAAAGCGTTTCATTCTGGGATTACCTTGAGAAATATCGGGGTATCACTGAGCCATTTAATGCGTTGCTGGATTATGCAGGATTATCCCTACCCACCCCGACCTATAGCAAAGATTATGACCCTAAAGCACCAATAGAACTGGTGGCAGATATTCACCCGCATGTGCTGCGTGTGTTTCATGAATTAGCCATGCAAGATATGGGAACAAGCGATATTGGGTGCGAGGTGCGGGCATATCTTGGCAGTAGAGGCTATAGTGATGATGATGTGGATATAAGGCGCATGAAATTGGGTGCGATACCAGAGCTTGCCACCCTTAAAGACCGATTGAGAGAAAAACTCCCGAAGCTAGAGGAGAAATATATCAATTTCTTCTGCAAGCGCATGGAATATTACACCCAGCATCCGCTGGTAATTCCATGTTATGGGGTATATGGCGCACTTGAAGGTTACGCCTTTCGGCAGATTAAATGTGAGCGATTCACGATAAAGGAAGAATTGCCAAAATATAAAAACCTCAAAAGCCTCAATCGTGAGGCTGGTATCCTCAATATTCCTCATGATGCAACTGAAATCATCATCATGGAAGGAGTGCTTGATGCGCTGCTTGCCAAAGCACGAGGTGTGCGCCACGCCGTATCACTCAATGGTTGCGGCATGAATGAAGCGCAGTGCGATATGCTTGCTGAGAATGGTATCAAACGGGTGATTTTGCTGTTAGATAATGATGATGCAGGGCAAGATGCAACTTTGCGCATCACCCATCGATTGCTTGCCCATGCGCACCCGTTTGAAGTCTATATCGCCCAGATGCCACAAGGTTTCAAAGACCCAGAGGAGTTTCTCCTGAAACATGATGTGCAAGCTTTAATGGAAGAAATCCATTATGCCATTGGTATGGGAGAATATCTTGCAACCCAGCTTACCCGTCAATATCCCAAGCGTGACGCATCCCGCCCCCTCCCCGCCATGCAGCGCACAAGGTTGCTGGAAGCCGCAGAGCCTTTCAAAGCGCAATTAGCATCGTTTCCTTATGAACTATCGGACTTTGAACGAATTGTGAAAAAAGCGGTTGAGGGGTGATACTGAAGATTGCAATTTTTGATATGTATATAAAAAACAATAATATAAATTGATCCTTGTTGTGGATATGTGGAATAATTCTAGTATATTGAATGCGAGTGAATTATATTGCTTGGCAAACTTATGGGACGACACCTTGCGCTTAGTAAAGTGCAGCTTGACCACATGCAGGAATTGCATGATAATGTGATATCCAACGGGAAGTGGCGCAATTGCTTAATGTGTCACCGAATACGGTTTGGAGAGCAATATGCAAGAATTAAACTGGAATCTTTCAAGAGAAAATTATGGTTACACCTGAGCAAATATTGAAGCGTTGCGAGAAAGCAGAATTATATAAAGCAAATGAAGCTGAAACACGTCATAAAATAATCGATGACGTTATAGTAAGCATATTGGGCTGGTCAAAGGATGACTATCAGGTAGAAGAACGCATAATTGGTGAAAATGATAGCAAGTATGCGGATTATATAATTCGTACTGGAATGAGTGCATTTATCATTGAGGCAAAACGAATTGGTAGTACATTCAATGATATTCCTGGCAAAAGAAAAGTGAAATTATCAGGCTCAATATTGCAAGGTGACTTAGGTAAAGCAATACAACAAGTTAGAGAATACGCCTATTCGCTTTCAATTCCTTTTGCGGCGGTGACAAATGGTGCTGCATGGATCGTATTTCCTACTCAACGAACTGACCAAATACCTATAAATGAATCTTCCGCATTAATTTTTCATGATCTAAAATCTGTTTTGCAGGACAGATATGCTGAATTTCACGAATTGTTATCAAGAGATGCCGTTATCAGTGGGAGCTTAGAAAATGAATTTTATGGTAGAATTAGTAATCAAATTGAAAATCGTCGATTAAATCTAATACATTCAATGGGTTTTTCTAGGACGAATAAACAGCATACTTTTTATCCAGCAATACAAAATGCCGTGTCTATTGCTTTTACAGAAGATGTTATGAAAACACCTGAATTGTTAGAAAACTGTTATGTCAATACGCCTGAACGCGTCAAATTTGACCAAAAAATTCAGATGTATATTAAAAGGAGAGAAGCAAATTTATCAGTTAAACCCATCAAACCTATGGGAAGCACAAAACCTAACCTTCAAGAAATTCTTGATATTGCTAAGCAAGCAGTGCAGCCTCTGGCAATTCTTGTTCTAGGAGAAGTAGGCGCAGGAAAATCAACATTTCTAAATCATACACGTTATGTTACTTCAAAAGATTACTTTTATAAATACAAAGATAAGTCCTACCCTCATTGGATATACATAGATTTCAGAAGCTTTTCTCCAAGTGAATCTCCAAAAGGTTTCATAGTATCTAAAATAAAAGAGTATATTAATAATGATGAATTTTTATCGGATCATGAGAGATGCATAAAACATGCGTATAAAAGTGAAGTCGAAACAAGAAAAAGAGGTATATGGCATCCTATAGTAGGGAATAAAGAAAAAATTGAAGAAAAGACTTCTGAACTATATACAGAAGATTATGAAAAAGGTACTCCCTATGTAGAAACTATTCTCAAATATACAGTTAAAAATTGCCCTGTTTACTTGGTAATTGATAATGTTGACCAGTTCGATGAAGAAACTCAATCTAAAGTTTTCTTAGATGCTATGGCATTTTCTCGTTCGCTGCATCTAAACTTATTATGTAGCCTGCGAGATGCGACATATCACAAACATAAAGACTCTGCTATATTTGATGCCTTTGAGTATGATGTAATTTATATAGACGCACCAAAAATAGATGCTGTACTCTCCCGAAGATTCGCAATTGCAAAGCATCTTCTGAAGGATAAAGAATGGAACTTTATGTCTGAAAGAGGACAAAGTACATATGTACAAGACTTGTCTATTACTATTGAGCTAATTCAAAGTTCTGTTTTAGGAACGGAAGTAGGAGAGTTTTTAACATATGCATCTAGTGGAAATATTAGATTATGCCTTGAGTTGACACGAAATTTTCTGATGTCGGGTTATACGGAGCCAGTACATGCTATTCATACTTACCAAAAAGATGGACGCTATCTAATGCCGCGTCATGAGGCAGTGAGAGGAATTTTACTGGGAGGTGAAAGAGTATATTCGGAAGAAACAGCAACAATTGGAAATATTTTTGATGCCAGATTATCCAAAACTGAAGCCCAATTTCTAAGAATTTTCATTCTTTCCGCTCTTGTGAAGTGTGCCAGTTCTAAGAAATTTACCTTCTTGGAAGGAAGAGTTGTATTAAAATACATGAATACAATGGGATACGGAAAAGATATTACCAAGAATATTTTAGAAGATTTATGTGAGAAAAAATTTGCTGATAATATCAGCTTTCATGCTGAAATAGAGCAATCAAAATATGTCCCAACTAGGCTTGGTGGATACGTGCTTAGAGATTTGATTGGTGAGTTTATGTTTATAGAAAATATGCTAATGGACACATTCATCCATGATAAAAAAGTGTGGGACTTGCTTGATAAGCTATGCCAACAAATAAATGACGAACAGATTGTGTTGGAAAGGCTAAAACTACGGATAGACCGAGCTAAGATTTTTTACAAATTTGTAAAAGAGAATTATCAAATTCTCAAAGAAAGCGCAGTAAATAAAGGGTTGCCGACTGAATGGTGTTCAGACCCTCTAGAAAATCAAAATCACAAATTTGAGCAAGATTGCCAAAATGCGATCGAATCTGCTAGCAGAAACAAAGCAAGAAAAGTAGCTGTGTAATAATGATAACTGAGCAGCTACACTTCCATCATTTCGACCGTCCCGTTTAGTTTATCACAACGCGCTTTCCAATCAGGCATTACACGTTCAAGTAAATCGTAAAACGGTTTCCCATGATGATGCTCTTTGAGGTGGCAAAGCTCATGGGTAATCACATAGTCAATGCACTCTTTGGAGGCTGCGATCAATTCGGGATTTAGGCTAATCCTGCCATCTTTGGTACAGCTGCCCCATCTGGTTTTCATGGATCTGATGTGTAGGGGCTGATTAGGTATGATGCCAGCCTTAATAACATAGGATTTACAGACCTCAAATCGTTCAGCAAAAACGATAGAAGTACGTTCTTTGAACCACTGCTCCAGCAAAGATTTTACTCTCTCTGGCGTATTGTAAGTGACATAGACATAGATTCCACCTCGCTGAAAGCTAACCTTATTTATCAAGCCCACTTCCACTTTCAAGCGATATTGCCTGCCAAGGTAGCGAAAACTTTCCCCAGATACATAACTACGCTGCCCAAGTGTCAAGGGAAGTCGTGCAAACATTGCCTGCTGCTTGCGAATCCACGCTGCACGTTTACGTATTTTCTCTTTAATCTTTTCATGATGCGTACCTATGGGCGCATCTACTACTACCGCCCCATTAGGATACACATGAATTGCCAGTGTTTTTCTCATGCCATAATGCAGGGAAAATCGGATAATAGAATCACCATAACATATAGTATGGTCAGGACATGAAAGAGCTTTAGCCTCCATATCCATCCCGCCGTTTTGCTACATTCATGAGTAATTGCATCATGCGATCCAGTTCCTCAAAACTGAATTCAAGATTATACCGTCCCTTCATGCTGAAGAGGTAATCTTCAATGTCATTGAGAATAGCGTTTTGCACATCTATCTTATGCACCCAGTCACGGATTTTATGCTTATCAATAAGCTCTTCCACCTTCAGTGCCATATCAGCAGCAATCAAGGCTGGAGATTTTATCTCATTCACCAAGGGTAAATGCTCGTGTAAAACACCGTAATATGCCTTTGCATCTGCATGACCATTTAAGACTGAGGGAAGCGCAGAAGAGCCTTCCGTGCGCATTTCTGCCAAATGCCCTTTCATCCTATTCAGATATTCAGCATCGGAGAGCCTTTGGACGCGGTTCTCTGCAATCGCTTGTTCAATCAGTTCGGAAAGACGCTTATAAAGTGCAGGGTCTTCATCCATTTTTTCCGTAATGGTTTTTTTCATACGGGAAGCAATCGCATCTGCCTTTGCAGCATCTCCATCAATTCCTTCTAACTCTTTTTCCAAATTATCACGGTCAAACACATCTACAGGCTCTACGATTTGCTTTACCTCGCTTGCGCCGATATATTTATTTACCATGTTACGAATTTGTGCCTCGTAGGATGAATAATCCACGCTTTCACCGTAGCGTTGTTTGACTGCAGCACGCAGATTCAATAATCGTTTCAAATCATCCGTGTAGCGTTTTTTCTTTTCTTCTGGGGTTTCATCCTGAAAAATTGCGTTGCTAAGAGCTAATTGCAGGGTTCTGGCAAAAGCACGCAAACGGGTATAAAACTCCTCGCGCCTGTCTATTGGTTCAAGATGACGCTGTAACGCCTCAATGTCCCCCTTATTTGGAATCTCGTTAAATATCTCCCACACATCAGAATGCTTTTGGGGTAGTAACTTGATTTCTTCTGCAACGTCAACAATCGTGCCTTCAATATCTTCCCGATCAAAGCCTTCTTGCTCTAATGCTTCATAGGTATCTATCGCCTCATTCAATTCCCCGAAAATACCACGATAATCAATGATCAGCCCGTAATCCTTCCCCTCAAACAAACGATTCACACGGGCAATCGCTTGCAGGATGTTATGTTCTTTAAGCCTTTTATCTATATAGAGAACGCTATTGCACGGTGCATCAAAGCCAGTCAACAATTTATCCACTACGATAATGATTTCTGGCCAGTCAGAATAGGTGAAGGACTTCACGATAGATTTCACATACTCTTTTTCATTGCCGTATTTCGCAATCATCGCTTTCCAGAATTGCTGAATTTCTGGTAATTGCGACTCATCTGTGGATGCGTGATCTTCGCGTGTATCAGGCGGCGACATGATCACAGCTGCCTCAATGCCAAATTCTTCCAGAATCGTTCTATATTTTAGTGCCATTTCCTTGGAGGATACAGCAAGCTGACCTTTACGCCCTGTACCTCTGAAATTGGTTTTGAAATGTTCTGCAATATCGTAAGCAATCTCAGCGATACGCGCATCAGACTTGCTTAATTCCTCTTCTCGGCGGAATTTCTTTTTAAGATCAAGTTTCTGCGTGCAAGATAAATCTCGTGTGATACGCTCAAACCACTTGTCTAGCTGCTCCTTGTCTCCATGCAGCTCAGACATACGTCCTTCATACATTAAAGGAGTTACAGCACCATCCTTGACCGCCTGATTCATGGTATATTTGTGAATGAATCCACCAAATTTTTCTGCCGTGCTTTTTTCCTGTTTTAGAAGCGGCGTACCTGTAAACCCGATATAGCAAGCATTCGGAAATACATTGTGCATTTTAGCGTGGGAAATACCGTACTGTGAGCGGTGGCTTTCATCCACAAGGACAAAGATATTAGCACTTTCATCCTTTACCTTGCGTTTAGTTGTAGCAGTCTCAAATTTATCAATAATTGTGGTGATGATGTTGGCTTTGTTGCCTGCAATCATTTCTATGAGATGTTCCCCACTGGTTGCCTGCACCACATGCTTACCGCAAGCGCGGAACGTGCCATATATCTGGTCATCCAGATCAACACGGTCAGTTACCAGCACAATTTTGGGATTTTCAATTGCAGGATCAAGAGCCAGTGCTTTTGCCAGCATTACCATCGTGAGGGATTTACCTGATCCAGTCGTGTGCCAGATAACGCCACCTTGACGGCGGCTATCTCCACGTTGCTTCGTAACTCTGGCAAGAGTGGCGTGGATAGCAAAATACTGCTGGTAGCGGCATATCTTTTTTACACGGTTGTCATACACGATGTACTGGTACACCAACTCCAATAAGCGGTCTTTACGAAGCAGGCTATAAAGTGTGGTATCTTGAGGGGATACCATGCGCGAACCAGACTGCCAGACCTTTTCCATAGCAGCACGTTGGTACGCATCTCGCTCCGAAAGCATTAGGGTTTTTTGTGCAGCAGATAATGGGGTGTTGATAAGAGATTCAAGTTCTGTAAAAGGTTCTTCTTCCTTCCACACTGCCCAAAACTTCAGGGGCGTATCTGTGGTTGCATACATTGCCTGATTTTGGCTGAGTGCCAGCAATAACTGGCTAAAGGTAAAGAGTTCGGGGATTTCATCGGATTTCTGATTGCGAAGATGCTGGCTGATAGCCTCTTTCATGGCATCTTTCAGGTCAGGCCGCTTGCATTCAATCACCACCAATGGAATACCATTTACAAATACCACTATATCAGGGCGGCGAGTCTGTTTGCTATGCCTACGCTCTACCTCATATTCATCAGTCACATGAAAAACATTATTCTCTGGGTTTTTCCAGTCAATGTAATGCAATGAATATGAGCGAGTATAACCATCTATGGTTTGTTCCAAACTCTTGCCAAGTGTGAGCAGGTCATAGATCGCCTCGTTATTGGTCATCAGGCTATCAAAGGGCTGGTGCGCGATTTCCTGCACCGCTTTGGCGATATTCGCATCCGTAAAAGGATATTCCTGCCCCTTGAAGGTAATTTTGTTTAGCTTGTGAAGCTGGGTAGTCAGCACCTCTTCCAATACAGCGTTGGACTTCATCCCTCCACGCAGCCGTAAGGCCTCAGATGGCGGCAGGTACGCATAGCCCATCTGCTGCAAAAGCTGGAGGGCTGGCAGAAGGGATGAGAGATTTTCAAGGTGCTCGTTAGACATATCTACCCCCTAGATATAGAGGGATAAGACGCGATATTTCTATAGGTGGATGGAGCGTGGATAGTAAGCCATTGATTTTGTCAAGAAAAAAAACACTTGCCAAATCAGGTTTTTTAGGGTTATAATAAGTCATACTCATCTACCATGTTGTATGAAGGAGTTACCATGCCGCCACTCAATGGCGGCTTTGGTTTTTCTAGATTGGTTCGCATCCATTTTGCTTAAACTCCTCATATTGTTTTTTCTTTTTACTCACTTGATAATCTGTGAGCGGGTGAGCAGTAATGAACTGAACACGTCCTGTTTTACCAATTTCCTGAAGTACAACCATGTAGCCCTTACTGATAGAAAATACTTCAATACGGATTTTCCTTTTATGTAGTTTCCTGATAAAAAGCACATCGCTTGAGGCTGCCACATTCCGCGGATCAAGCACATAGCTTAGCAAAGGAACCTTGCTATAACGCTCATATCCAGTGTTCTGCTTACTATCATCATGCCCGTCGATCATTCCCCAAAAATCATCTTCCTTACCATGAGATATTTTTGTGGTGTTGCGCTGGATTACTTTTCCCTGAAAGGTGGGGGTATTTTTCCAGAAGCATAAATACGCCTCATAGCAAGCGTTGCAAAACGCATCAAAGTCACCACCATATTGAGAAAGTTGTATTTGTGTAATCATGACAAGGATGCCTTAACCTTCCTGTGGTTGCCACAAAAACAGATTAAACTTCCTTTCCTGTAATAATGTATTCTTAAGCAATGAGTGCCCTGATCGCTCCCGAATATGCGTAATCACTTTCTGTTTAGCCTCGCTGGTATTTAGACCTCGATGCACATAACTTAAAGCTCCTATTAAAAGGTCAGAAAGCTGGAGCAACTCTGCCTCTTCCGAGCGGATAAGCTGGATGCGCTCAATAATGGTACGGTCAAAATCATAGAGGATATTACAAATTACGTCCTGCAATTTGCGTATTTTTTGTCCACCTCTCGTATCCTTAATATCAAGATAAATATGGTAGCGATGGTTTTCATTGAAAATTTGCTTTA
>JBIKJV010000232.1:0-2673 GCA_044360755.1 Phycisphaerales bacterium | reverse complement strand
ACGAACGCGTGCCGCTGGGCGACTGGTGGCGGGAGTGGTTCGGCTTCGCGCGCAACCACTACGACCGGCTGGGGCACCTGATGCAGGGATTCGCGCCGGCGATCCTGATCCGTGAACTGCTGCGCCGCACCAGCCCGCTGGGCCCCGGCGGCTGGACGCCCGTCCTGGTCACGTGCTGCGCGCTGGCCTTCAGCGCGGTGTTCGAGATGATCGAGTGGGCCTCGAGCGTGGCGCTCGGCCACGGCGCCGACGCGTTCCTTGGCAGCCAGGGCGACCCGTGGGACGCCCAGTGGGACATGCTCTGCTGCCTGATTGGCGCAACGGCGTCACTGGCGGTGTTCACGGTCGCGACCACGCTGCACGAACGGCAGCTTGCGCGCCTGCCGCATGCCGTCCGTGCCCCGCAGACGACTCACTGAGCGCGATCACCGCGAGGGCGGCAGCTGCGGCGCGTCCGGCCACAACTGGTGCACGAAATAGCCCTGCGATTCCAGGATCCGGCGCGCGTCTGATTCGCTGGACGCCTCGACTGCGACCGTTCGGTACTCGCCGTCGCGGCTGGCCTCACCGACCCACTGCGGAAGACGAAGGCCGGGTTCCGGCGGCGGGGGCGGGGGCGAAGACACCGCCTCGACGATCTGCTTCGGCGGCTCCTGCTGCAGCACCGGCGGCGCGTGCTGTGGGCTCTGCACGTTCGTGGTGACAGTGATCGCCGGCGCAGCCGCCGCGCGCTCCGCGATCTGCTGCAGGCTCATGGCGACGGACGACCGATCCTCGGCCCCGCGCGCCAGGTAGCGGACCAGAATCGCGATGGCCCCATGCGAGAGGAACGTGACCACCACGATCGCGATGCCCGCCAGGATCGTCACCCAGTCCAGCACGCCGTCGGCGCCGGATGCCGCGTCCTCGGATGCGCCGAACAGCGTCAGCCGCGGCGCGCTGGAGGACGCCAGTGCCGCCAGCCACGAAACCACCGCAGCGGGCGCGAACGCCGTGACTGGGGCAAAGAGGATGCACCCGAGCGCGTAGCCGATGCCCGCCTCCAGCCGCATCGCCCGCACCCGGATCACGGCATAGGCGCCCCAGCAGAAGAACGAGATCACGCCGAGGACGACGATGGTGCCGATGAAATGCGCGGAAGTCATGCGGAAGGGCAGCCCCGGAGTGGGCCAAGACCACAGTGTAGCCACCGCCCCGGCGATCTCTCGGGGTAGCCTCCGCCCATCATGCTCGCAGCAACCACGCGTCGAACCGGCCGCCCGATCGGAACCCTGGCGCTGCTCGCGTCGCTCGCCCTGCTGGGAACGCACGCTGCCGCCGCGCAGGCGCCGGCGCCCGCCCCGGCCCCCGCTGCCGCGCAGACCGGCGCGCCCGATCCCTCGAAGCCCCCTGTCCCCGAGCACGACAACGGCGAGACGCTCTGGCCGCAGCAGGCCACGCAGGGCGACACCACCTACGTCATCTACACGCCGCAGGTGCAGTCGCTGGTCGGCGTGCAGGCCACCGCGCGCGCCGCGTTCAGCTGGGCGAAGGGCAAGGATGCCGCCAAGTACGGCGCGATGTTCTTCACCGCCGACACGGACGCCGACCTGGCCGCGGGCCTGATCGAGTTCTCGCACATGAAGGTGACCTCGGTCAAGCTGCCCGACGGCACGCAGGATGCCGCGCTGCAGGGCGAGCTTGCCACGATGCTCTCCGGCGTCCACTTCACGATCCCGCGCGCGGTGGTGATGGAGAACATGCAGGTCGCGCGCACGCAGGCCGCCACGGCCTCGAAGCTGGGCAACACGCCGCCAAAGATCAAGGTGCTGGAGCAGCCCGCCGTGCTGCTGCAGCTGGACGGCGCGCCCGTGATGCGCGAACTCCCCGACACCACCTTCGGTGCCGCGCAGAACACCGCGTCGCTCCTCCTGAAGGACCGCTCGACCGGCAACTGGTACACGATGCTTGGCACCGACACGTGGATGCGCTCGCGCCACTTCACGGGCCCGTGGGACACGTCCAACGCCCCGCCCGCCAACGTGATGGCCGCACTGCAGAAGGCGCTGCCGCAGCGCCACCCGGACGCGATGGCGAACGCAGCCCCCGCGGGGACGGCGCTGCCCACGATCGTCGTCGCGACCCGGCCGACGTGCCTGGTCTCCATCGCCGGGCAGCCCGCGCTGCAGCAGGTCGCGCCCGACCTGCAGGCCGTCAGCAACTCGAACTGCGATCTGTTCACGAGCAAGGCGGGCGACTGGTACCTGCTTGCCTCGGGCCGCTGGTTCACCACGAAGGACCTGCTGGACGGCACGTGGACCTACGTGCGTCCGTCCGCCCTGCCCGCAGCGTTCGCCTCGATCGACCCGACCGGTCCGTGGGGCAACGTCCTCTCGTCGGTGCCGGGCACGACGCAGGCCACGCAGGCGCTGTGGACGCAGCAGGTGCCGCACGTCGCGACGCTGGATCGGTCGAAGGCCGTGCCCAAGGTCTCGACCATCGGCGGCCCCGCAAAGTTCGTGCCGATCGCCGGCACGCAGATGAAGTACGCGAAGAACGCCAGCGCACCGCTGGTCGAGTGCCAGGGCAAGTTCTACCTGTGCGACAACGCCGCGTGGTTCGTCGGCGGCAGCGCGACGGGCCCCTGGACGCTGTGCGACAAGGTGCCCGCGGAGATCTACACGATCCCGCCCT
>JBIKJV010000439.1:0-2683 GCA_044360755.1 Phycisphaerales bacterium | reverse complement strand
GCTCCGGTTATGCCGTCAATGTTATCAGAAACATCACCTTCAAGAACTCTATACCAGATATAATTCTGGCAACTCACTCCATATTCATTCAAAATTTCAGCACAACCATACAGTTTCTTCTTGGTTGGACTCCAAACTTTGATTTTGTCACTTGCCAATTGTAGAAAATCTTTGTCTGCACTCATGATATGCACATTGTTATTCTTATAATACTGTTGTGCAATATATGCAATGGTGTCATCTGCTTCAATATGATCAATAGCCATAGTTGAAATGGGCAGACAGTCCAAATAATGAACAGATCTTAATAGTTGAGCCTTCATGTTCTTCTCTTCCAAATCAGAAGTGGACATTTCTGAATATGCTCTATTAAGACGGATCTTTGTATGACGTTTGTCTTTGTATGGCGGATAAATCTTACGACGTTTCATACTTCCACCATTACCGTCAAAAATAATAACACAACGTGTAGGATTCAGCAACTTAATTGCATATCCGACACTTTTGAGAAAACCGGCGATGCCGCCCGTGTGAAGTCCATCTTCATTCATGGACGGCATCACCGAATATGCGCGAATAAATGTATTGAGCGCATCAACCAAGAGAATATCCGAATTTTCAGTTCGGTTAGAAAGTGTGTTCTTTTCTTCGTGTGAAACGTTCTCAAAAAGTGAGAACAACCTTTTTTTTTCGTCTTGATTAAAACTCATATATTATTCGTCTCCACCAACTTCTTCTGCGTCTTCAGAAGAGTCTACCTCGACATCTTCTCGGATTTCACTATCAGGTGACTTATACTTCATAATCGTCATCTCGGCAATCTTCTGATACAACTCCTCACGAAGTTCAGCATCATTCTTCATGTCCTTGGCAAACGACTTGACATCAATCTTTACAACTTCACCATTATTCTTGGTGTAATTGTAAGGTGACTTTGCACCTGTGATGATTGAGTGCTTCTTGAGCACTTCAATCCAGTTACCATAATTATCAATACCACTATCATAAAAAATACTAAAGTCAGCATATTTCATGGGTGGTCCCATACGATTCTTGACAACTACCGCACGGGTCTTAACACCAATATGAACTGGCTCACCATTCTGTGTAACCTTCAATGCTCCCATACCCTTCAAACGAAGGCGTAGACTAGCATGATATTGAATGGCTTTACCACCACTGGTGATATACTTGTCTCCAAACATTGCTGCCTGAAGATTGACACGTAGTTGATTGGTAAACACCAACGCAATACGTTGCTTACCGATCATATCGTTGATCTTTCTCATTGCCTTGGAAATGATAATAGCTTTTCCAGTCGCATAACCATCCTTACCATGATCAGATTCCAATTCTGCCTTTGTCGAAGCACCAGCAACGCTATCAACAACGATTGTAACTAACTTATCTCGGTTTGATTTACGAGCCTGTGCAATCAGCAATTCGATCTTTTCAAAAATGTCTTCAACAGTGTGCGCTGTAACATACAACATTTTAGGAACGTCAACACCAATTGCAGTGAGAAAATCATGAGAAACGGACTGTTCAGTATCCATAAATACAGCAAGTCCACCTTTCTTTTGAGTTTCAGCAAGCAAATGAGCAGCCAACAAACTTTTACCAGACGCTTCAAGTCCAGTAACTTCGGTAATACGTCCAACCGGAATACCTGCATGTGGACGATTTGAAATTGCGAGATCCAAGATATCACAACCTGTACTAACCCAATCCGTAATTGTGGACGGATCTTCTTTTTGATCCAAGAAAAACGCACACTTACCTGCATCTTTATTGGCTTTGTTTAACGCATCAGCGATAGATTCAACTAGTTCATCTCTTTGTGATGTACTTTCATGAGTAACATGTGTTGATCCTTTTTTCTTTTTTGGTGTTTCTTCAGCCATAACTTATATTGAAATGAAAAAGGAGAGACGGCATTTTTACTACCGTCTCTCCTAGTATTATTGATTAACTGTTGAACAGATTATCAAACGCCTTGGTGAGGTCGTCAGTATTAGACTTAGCAGTAGTTGCCGTAGGAGACTTACTAGAAGTCTTCGTAGTAGCAAACGGAGCAGAGTCAGCAGCCGCAACAACAGGTTGGGTAGATTCCTCATCAACCACAGCGTTAGAAACGGTCTCAGCAGGACCATTCTCTGGATTAAGCCAGGCGGTCATAACCTCCTTGAGTTCCTCGTACTTGGGTTCGGGGAACAAATCAAGAATATCAACCTGACTCTTGATTGAGTCGATCATACGAGCATCCTTCGGATCAACCGCCGGAGTGCTGTTTGGCTTCACACGGATTGAAGTCTCTGGGAAGTTCTTACCACTTTCGTCAGCGGTACGAAACTCCACAACGATATCACGTCCGGAAGAAAGGTCGGTAATATCACCGTAATCAGGGTCAGCCATGACCGATAGAATCTCCTGATAAACCTGTTTTCCGAATCCCCAAAACTTGACACCTTCATGCTCTTCACCACGAACGATGACAGGAGCAAAAGTACGCATCTTGGGTTCCATCTTACGGCCAGTCTGCCAGTCCTCCTTGGAACCAGTCTTCTTGAGTCGATTGCTGAACTCAACGATTGGATCTGGACGATTGAAACTATCCGGAGAAAGATAAGTCTTGTTATTGATACCGTAATGGAACTTGAGTTCAATAAACGGAGTATCAGGT
>JBIKJV010000246.1:0-2683 GCA_044360755.1 Phycisphaerales bacterium | reverse complement strand
CCGCATCAATTTGAGCCTGTGTGTATGAATGGTAGTGCTTGAAGCCTCGGTGTGGCTTTGCTAATGTGGTAACTTCATCGCCTTGGATTTCCTTACCTGTATAAGAATAGTATTTCTCACCTTTTTTGGTTAGTTGCCCCCAGGCAATTAGTTCAATTCCGATGCTCAACTTGTCCAAGTTAAGGTAACTCAACCCGTTTTCTTTGAACACGGAGTTGGGAAGCCCTAAATGGTAAGCCCAAAATTGTGAGCCGAAGCCTTGCTTAATTGAACCGTCACGATCAATTACAACACAAGTTGCAATGCGTGGTTTATCTTTACCCCACCAACCAAATACATCATCACCCTTACCAGTACCAGCTGTGTGGTGTAGGTAGATTTGAGTTTTGTTGGTTGCCTCTTTGTAATAATCGTTAAATGGTATTTGTGTTATTTTCATCTGCCTTGTCCTTTATAAGCCTTGCTTGACTTGTGTTTGTTAACGTGTTTAGTATGCCTTCCCAATTTTGATTTGGGCTTCGCCTTAAAACTACTGACTTGCGTTGTTTTTGCCATTGGTGTATTTGTCTATAACCGTGTAACCCAACGAGAATATTGTGATGAACTCCACCGCTTCAACCAAAGGATCAGTATTGTAATAAACCAGGCTGCCAAAAAGCACCAAAGCACCAACCACACCCACAAACCTCTTGGATGAAAATTCGCCCTTATCACCTTTAAAAATCTCACTTATTTTCATAGAAATATTTTTCAATTAATAGGCTATCGTTCAAATTGTGAATCTCCTCTAAAACCATTGCAGCAGAATCACACATCATTTTTGAGTGCTCAATTTGCTCTTCGGCTTTTTGCTCAACATCAGGTTCAATTGCAACCGCCATAATTAAGGCTATTATTGCTATTCCGTAAAGTAGTTTCATATCTTACCTAAATTTTTATAAATGCTTATTTCAGTAATTAACGCAGAACACAAACTATCTTGCGTTTTTAACATTTTAGACATTTTTTCTAACTTCGCCTCACACAACTCCAACCGCTTCTCACAACGGTCATTGATGGCTTTGCTTTGGCGTTCAGCACGATAATATAGCACACTCACAACAACTAACATTAAAAAGGTTATTGCCTTGGTTGGATCGCTTTTAAATTGTTCAAAGGTTATTGGTAGTTTCATCGAATGGGTTAGGTGATGGTTTAGGTATATATTCGCCTTGTGGACATTCAAAAAGCCACATATATTCTGAATCTTTAAAAGTCTCTTTGTCTTGCTCGTTGCCGAAAAAGAACCAAACATCATTGATATCTTGAACGCAGTTAATAAAGCAGTAAGGGTTGATGAATACTCCTTGCACTTGTTCTGCTTGTTCGGGTGTTAAAATATATCCTATCATTATACTTGACGTGAAAGTGTGGTTTGAAATGCTTGAACTGCGGTGTAAAAATCACTCATATTTTGCGATGTGATTCCATCACCAATAAACCCTAATGCGTTTTCTCGTTCTTCAAAACCTTGAGAACCTCGACCAAAGATGAAATTTCTTGAAACTAATGTACCACTTGACATACTTGTAAAAGTATTAATTGTTGAATTTAATTGTATAAATTTATTATTTGATGCAGTTCGTGACATCGCATTAAATCCTCTACAATCAGATACTGCACCGCCATCATTGCCAAGATCAAAAAGATATCCATATTTATTCCCATCTGTGTATCTAATCCAAAATTCGTTGAAGATGCCGGTAGGTCTACCCCAACCAAAAGAACCTTGTGATTGTGTATTGGTGCGATTGTAGTATCCGTATGAAATGTCATTAATTGAATTCATAATATTTAAATTTAAGCCCGTATCAAATTCTCCGCTTCCTAAATTTAAAACTCCCGTACTTGAATAAGTCCAACCAGTGGCGCTAAATGTTCCTGTAAAACTTGAACTTTTAAGGTTTTGCGCACACGCTGCTTGTCTTGCAGCAGTTGAACCCGTACCACCACCAACCATTGGATAAATGGCTTTCATTTTCGTCCAAATGCCGTAATCTTTTAAGTCTTTAACAAGTTTTTGAGTTGCGGTTTGTTCAGTTGTTGTCAATGATCCACCAGCCGCAATAACTCTGTTGTAATATGCTAACCAATCGGCATCCACTTGCACTATTGAACTACCAACTATTCCGTGTGTTGCTAATATCATTACGCTATATCTCCAAATAAATAGGCTTCACTTGACGATAAAAATATCAAAGTTGCACCGCTATATTGAACGTTTAGTTTAAGTTTACCACCATTACTGCGAATAGTCATGCCGCTACCCGCAACTATTGTCGTTTGTCCTGCACCATATTGTGCCAAAAGAATTTGTTGACCTGCTGAAAAAACCGAAGCGGGAACGGTCAAGTTATTCGCACTCGCCACGTTCATCTCGACTAACTTGTCAGCATCACTTAAAACAAGTGTGTAAGATGCCGTTTGGCGATTAGTTGTCACCAATTTATCGGTCTTTAATGCAAGGTTAGCAATAGTAGCGAATAACCCTACTGCCCAATCGTATACCGCTTTAACTGATGGGTATTTTGTGTTGGAGGCTTGGTCTGTTGTTACTGATGTGCTTTTATTTGCAACGTCCTCTTTACTTGCCGCTAAACCGCTATACTGCGAATTAGTCGCATTGTCACCGCTATTTGTTCCG
>JBIKJV010000247.1:0-2687 GCA_044360755.1 Phycisphaerales bacterium | reverse complement strand
GTTTTATTGCTATGATTAATGGTATATAGTTTAGTAAAAATCCCTATATACCTAACCCCCTAATCCGCAAAAGGCTATCAATGAAATGCAACTATTCATTCCCCTCAACCCTTAAAAATAATTCAACTCTATATAGATTCAACTTACGTGGGAATGACACAAACCTAGGATTCACGCTTGTTGAACTCTCTATTGTTCTGATGATAATCGGATTGCTGGTGAGCGGAATCCTAGTTGGGCAGGATATGATTCGGGCAGCGGAAATGCGCTCAATTATCACTGAGAAAGATGAAATCCAAACAGCGGTGACGCTGTTCACAAATAAATATTCGGAATTACCAGGAGACCTATCCAACGCAACTGATTTTTGGGGAACGATGCCAACTGGAACATGCTCCAACACAGTAGCTGGAGCAAGTGGCGGAACTGGAACCCAAACATGCAATGGCAATGGTGACGGAATGATTATAAGTAATACTGCGCTAAATTCAAATGCAAACTCAGAATTTGTTCTATTTTGGCAACATCTTTCTAATGCTAAAATGATTAAAGGAACCTACTCAGGGATATGGACTAATTGGGCGGATACGAAAACATATTATTCTAGTAAAATGATGACTGCTTATTGGTATGTTGGTAATATTACGGCTTTAACTAGTGATGTAATTTGGTTTGAGGGTGATTATGGAAACTCACTTCTTCATAGAGGGCCAGCGGATAATATAGCAGACGCATCAGCAGACAAATCATTTGTTTTAACGCCAATGGAAGCATGGAACATTGATAAAAAAATTGATGATGGCTTACCTGGAGTTGGTGAAGTAAATATCTTGGAACGTGATGGAGCTAATTGTAATACTCTTGCAGCAAGTGCAACAACTCCAGCTGCATCATATAGTTATAATTTAGGTTATAAAGGAATTGCATGCTCATTAAATTTTAAGAATATGTTTTGAAGCACTTTATACGTTACTCTCGCTTAAGAAGGGAGCCCACAGTGCAGAATATAACTGGATACCTGCCTTCGCAGGTATGACAAGGGTTTAATGGCTAATTAGGTATATAATTCCCAAATTGAAGCCCTATATAATCAAATGTTCACCTGTCATATCATTTGGTTGGTATAAGTTCATTAATTGCAGAATGGTTGGGGCGATATCACATAATGCGCCACCATCACGCAAACTCGCTTTTACGCCATAAACCACAAATGGCACTAGATTTACTGTATGTTGTGTATGTGGATTGCCTTGGGCATCACGCATCATTTCAACATTGCCATGATCGGCTGTCACCAGCATCACTCCGCCTGCTCCATCAATCGCTTGCATTAATTCGCCTAAACATTTATCCACCGCTTCCACCGCTTGAATCGCTGCAAACATATCACCTGTATGACCAACCATATCAGGGTTAGCATAGTTCACTGCAATAAAATCAAATTGTCCGTTGTGAATTGCCTCAACCAGTTTTGAAGTCACCTCAAACGCTGACATTTCTGGCTGCATATCATAAGTGGCAACTTTGGGAGAAGGAATTAAAACCCGTTCTTCCCCCTCAAACGCCCCATTCGCCCCGCTTAAGAAATAAGTCACATGGTTGAATTTCTCCGTTTCCGCTATGCGCAGTTGCGTCCTGCCCGCTTCCGCTAAAACTGCCCCAAGCGTATTCTCTAATTTTTCCAGCGGGAACATGGCTGGAATGACCAGCGGACAATCTTCCGACCAATAATCCGCAACGCCTAATATATTTTTTATTAGCGGGGAACTTATCCCCGCACCCCAGCCGCTACGCGGTTCGCTTTCGCTCACTATGCTATCTCTAAAACCTGTGCGTTGGAAACCATCAAAATCCTGCATGGTGAAGGCTTGCATAATCTGCCTTGCTCTATCAGGGCGATAATTGCTCATCAGCACGCCATCATGCGGTTCCATCTGCTCATAACCAGCTATTACACTTGGCTTGATAAACTCATCATTTTCGCCACGCTCATAAGCCCTTTGCACCGCTTCAAGCGCATTATTTGCTTCAAAACCAATTCCACTTACAATAGCATCATAGGCGTGTTGCACCCGCTCCCAGTTATTATCTCTGTCCATACCGTAATAACGCCCGCCAATGGTGGCGAATTGCACATGTGGCAACGCATCACAAGCTGCTTGCAATGCCGCAATAAAGCCTTGCTCAAGCGCACTGGTTGGCGCAACATCACGCCCATCGGTGAAAGCGTGTAGCCATGTTTTCACCCCCGCCTCATTCATAATGCGCATTAATTCTATGATATGGTTAATATGACCATGCACGCCACCATTTGATGCAATTCCCAGCAAATGACAAGCTCCACTGCTTGCCTTTAAGCCTGCAATAAATTTCTGCAAAGCCTCATTCTTAGCAAACACGCCTGATTCTATCGCCTCATTAATGCGGGGGAGAAGTTGACGCACAGGTCGCCCTGAACCAATATTCATATGCCCCACCTCAGAATTACCCATCTGCCCTTTAGGTAAGCCAACAAACTGCTCCGAAGCATTAAGCAAGGTGCGGGGCGATTCATTCCATAAACGCTGCCAGTTAGGTAAATTAGCTGCTGCAATCGCATTATTTTCGCTCAAATCACTAATGCCCCAACCATCAAGAATACATAATAATATCGGTTTTTTCTGTGTCATATTAACTCAACTTATTTA
>JBIKJV010000371.1:0-2691 GCA_044360755.1 Phycisphaerales bacterium | reverse complement strand
TTGGTCATAGGAGTATTGTTTTTCTGAACCGCGACGTGTGAAGTGCTCCCGTCTTCCAGAATATTGGAACGAAAGGCGACAGTTTCAACTTCACTAAGAACCGCACGGCGAAGAGTATTCGCATAGACGTGATCTGTAGGTGACATTGTAAACGTAATGGTCAAAGGATCCACTTCGACAAGGTTTTGAAAAATATTTGTTTCAACTGCCATTGTGTCTGCTTTCTATTGATTGGGTAGGGACTTTTAACCTCAATTTTTAATGCGGTCTTTTTGAAAACAGAGGTTCTTCCCTAAAACCAAAGCCTGGAATGCAGCAGAACAATTCCAATATTTGTTTTTATTCGAATAAATGTGGAATCTCAAAATCATTTTTAACGGAACTGAAAACGACTCCTTGGGTGAACTCCTTTTCATTTGTCTGTGTGGATCCTAGTCCCAACCGTCCCAAACTTCCGGCTTGGTTAAAAGTAGTTCCGACTTTGGTGATTTCGGGAGAACAGAATCCCCGAGAGGGCAACGATGCACTCAACTGGATTTCTGAAATGAAGATTCGAAACTCCTCTTCTGGAGGACCCAGCCGAAGCATGACTGCTGGTGCCGTAATGGATTCATCACCCGGAGGTGGTGGTGATTTAGAAGCGTGGAATATGGCTGAACATACATCTTTCGCAAAAGGATTTGGATATAGTTTCAATGATATAGATACGTCTGTAGAAGGTCAAGGTGGAAATAGTATTCCTGGTGCCTTTTCTTTCTTAAATGGTGCCGCTGGTGCATCTGCAGCACCTCCCTCCATTGCAGATGTCAAACAGAAAAGTAAAAAGGAACAAATGTTTGATACACAAATGGAAGAATATAAACGTGCGCGGGATATGGGAATGCCTCCTGGGGCAGGTCGGATCTAAAAATTGGACACTCGCGTTTAAAAGTGTTTGGCATAGTTCCTTTTAGAAAGTATGGCAACCGCTACGCCTTTGGGGGCATTCTGCAATCAACTCATTCGCTTCTTTGAAGAACTTTCGGAATCATTTCCTGAAGAACGAGAGATTAAAATGGGACTTGAGACTATCCAGGGTGCCAAAAAAATCAATCCAAAGCTTATCCTTGATCTCTTCTACGAGCATGTGTACAAGGAAGCAAATCAATACATTCAGGTGGAAGACGATGATGCTTTAGTCAAATATGCTCACGCAAGAGTTGCAACGCAGTTTAATGAGATGTCTCCAGCACTGCTTATCTTTGACAAACATTGGGCTACGATGAGCGACGCAAATCGCACGATTGTTTGGAAGTATATGAAAGTCTTATGTCTTCTCTGTGCGAAGGCAAAAGGGATTGTTTCCATGGAGGGTCTGAAACACTAAACTTCGGCTCTCCCAGCGAGGGCGTAAAGATTTATTTTTTTCATTCATAGACGAGATTAGAATGTCGGTTGATGCTGGGAATGTCGAAGCCATGTTCTTGACAAAGTATAATGAATTTTGTGAAGAGCTAAAAGTCGCTTATCCTGAAGGAGTTCCTGTGATTGCTCTCGCCCAGGCGTTGACTGATGCTGAGAAGAAAGAACGCTTTATTAAATATGTCGTTCCCAAAATCACGGCACCCAAGCGAAACCCCAAACACAATCCAGGATGTGTTCTTCCTGGGGTCATTATTGCTGATGACAAATGGTTTGAGTTTTCTGTCAATACCCGAAAGGCGATTCAGGAACATTTAACTATTTTAACGTTTTGTGCTACATTTGGTGCTGAAGGAATGAACATGAAATGGGCAGAAGAGGCATTAAATCAAATGAAGGAGAAACTCAATAGTGCTGATTTTAAGAGTTTTTCTGACAAAATCGTTGAGCTAATGAAGTCAGGAGAGTTCTCTTCTATTCCTGAACGCTTGATGAAAGGGCAGATTGCGAAACTTGCAGAGGAGTTGGTAAAAGAGTTCCGCCCTGAAGATTTTGGACTGAGCGCAGAAGAACTTGAACGTGCTGGTAATGATCCCACACAGGCATTTGGTCTTCTAAGTCAGATTTACACTCGCAATCCTGCGAATCTTCAAAATGTGATGAAGCGCATTGCAAAACGTCTTCAAGAAAAGGTTCAGCGTGGAGAACTACGGCCTCAAGAAATTGCGAGCGAAGCAGAAGAACTCATTAAGGAGTTTACGGAGAATCCCGCCATGAAAGATTTAATGGAAAGTTTCAAGTCTATGTTTGGATTCGAAGATCCAGAAGCAGCACGTGCTGTAGGTCGCGATGGCAACAGTCGTTTAGCGATTGCCCGCAATCGTTTGCGCAAACGAATGAATGAAAAAAAATCAGGGAAATGAAAATCAACTTTCTGGATAGAGATAGCCTCAGATGAGTCAAAAAGTGGCATTGTGTGATCCCTATTTTTGGGAAAATCCTCGCGTTTTAGTCGGCTCCGCCTGGTTACGGCGCTGGTCAGAAAACTTTGATTCACGATGTGCAAGTGATATTACAAATGAAGTTGCTGCTGTCTACATTTTCTTCTTTATAGTGGGATGCTTATTGGCGATTGGTCTTCAATATCCCTATGCTCTACCCATTGGGCTTGCTATCGCAACCTTGTATTTATCACCTGCTATGTGGGCATTGTATCATTTACCTGATTGTTCAGATCCAAAATCCAAAGAAGGATTTACAGGTTCAGGAAATGGAAATGATAAGGTTGTT
>JBIKJV010000380.1:0-2692 GCA_044360755.1 Phycisphaerales bacterium | reverse complement strand
AGAATAGGAAGACTTTTGCGTTTAAATCCAGATGACAAAGCTATTGTGCATATACTATGCTATGTAAACACAGTTGATGAGAAATGGGTCAAGGATGCTTTAGAAGACTTTAATCAAAGTAAAATAGTGTGGAGAAGCTATAACTTACAAACTACATAATTCTTATATTTAATATATGGAAGATGTTAAGACACATAAAATTATTTTGCATAATGACAAGAAGAACACATTTACATATGTAATGGCTTGTCTGATAAGATTTTGTGAGCACCATCCAACGCAGGCAGAGCAGTGTGCTTTGCTTGCACATGAGATGGGAAGATGCACCATAAAATCTGGAGATTACTTAGAAATGCTTGAGATTTCAGAATCTTTGCGTAATTTAGAGCTCAAAACATCAGTAGAAGAGTATGAGAGCAATATGCATTGATGCTTCAAATAGACCAAGCAAAGTGCCTGATAATGAATGGGTTAAAGAAGGTGAAGTTTATACTATTACCAGAGTTGTTAGAATGGGGTTACAGGAAAACAAATTTGGTGTTCTGTTAAAGGAAGTTAAGCTATCAGCTGAATCTTTTCCTTATGAGCTATATGACGCAGAAAGATTTTTACCAATTGATTTATTATCACAGGCATTTGAAGAAACTAAAGAAACAGTTAAAGAAGCTGACTTAGAACTAATTTAAATTTTATGGAAGAGAGGTATATAGTACCACTATATAGTGCTTTTATGCTCTATATTTTGGTAGCACAGTTTTTTGCTTTATATTTTTGGTATTTGTATGGACAGAACCATGGATTCTTAGCATCAGTATTTATTGGACCTATTGTAGCTGAATTTAAAGGGTTATTATTTCCATTTTTTATATAACTATGAAAGATGATGTATTGGCACTTTATAAAGTTGCAAACAAGGATGTTGTAGATATCATTGAGAAGTTTAATCTTACAACCAAAACCAGAAAACGAGGTATAGTCTACAAAAGATACTACTTGTACCATGTACTAACATCAAGAAGATTTCTTACTTGTAGCATGACCGGTAAGTTTTTTGGAAAAGACCATTCAACTGTTATTCACGGACTTAAACTACATGATTATTGGTGGAAAGTAAAAGATATGAACTATCTAACTGAAATTAATCCAATACATGAGTTATTAAAAAATGAAAAACTAAATGATGGTAAATTTGGGTTTGAGATTCAACATCTTGGTGAGGAAGAGACAAAAGTTATTATAACAGGTAACTTTGATTGGAGAACATTAGAAAAAATGCCAAGTAGAATGACAAAGGAAGAATTAACTAAAATTTTTAAAGAACATGGGAAGAATGAAAGAGGCATATATTCAGTTAATGAATGATAATGACGGTATACCAGAAGATATGACTCTTGCAGACCTAATAAAGATGAAAGAGTTAAACATCTATAATTGGAAAGAGTATGAAAGAGCGCAAGAAAGAACCAGATTACAATCTAATAAACAAACAGATCTGGGAGAGACTGCAAAAGATTCTGAAGGAGAGTCCATCAGAAGAGAAGAAAACAATTAAAAAACCAAAAAAATGAAAAGATTACTTTTGTTATTCTTTGTAATAACAGTAGGATTAGTTTCCTGTGGAAAAAAGGAATATTCAATTACTTATAAAGTAACTACTGAATACCCAGTAGATTCATTACAGATTCAAACATTAACACTAAATAATCAAAGCATTGTAATGGTTAATTCAGGTATCTGGACAAAAACTATTTCTAATGCAGATATCAGTGCAGGTTCACACTATTCTGTACAGGTGGTTTATATGGGTCAAGAAAATCCAGGTAAAATAAATGTTAGTATATATCAAAATGATAATTTAATTGCTGAGGGAAGTCAAGAAGCATATTTGATTACTCCAGTTACTTATTATTCTGAACCAAGTTGTTTTTACCTATTTTAATTAATTAAAAAATCAAAAAAATGAAAAAATTATTTTTATTACTATTAACAGTAATTGCTACTAATGTATTTGCTCAAAATAAAATTGAGAATGGATATTTTAAAACTGAATTTACTACGGGTATTGGAGAAAAAGTACCAATGAGTTTTAGTTTAGATTCTATAACAATTGATCAAATTACAAAAACACCATCTTATATCTATTGGGATAGTATAACTTTTGCCAATCCTGATAATGCAGGATATGTTGAAAAGCACAAGGATAAGACTCACATGGAAATGTTTTTAATGAGTAATGCTGGTATGGGTTCTATTCAAATAAAATATGCTTTGAAGATTCCTAACAGTTATACCCCATTACAAAGCACTAATAATAGGATATATGTGACAGAGGATAAATCTGTTGTTATTAGATATGACATAAAAGGTCAAAATTCTTATGGTAACATGATTTTTAATACTGCTGCTTATCATGTGTCATTTGTGAATGGAAAAAGTGTTACACAGCCTTATATTTTTTAGTGAAACATTTTATTAAATATCTATTGGTATGGATAAGCCAAAACTTGTCCATACCATTTTGGATGGTAGGGCATATACATCTCTCAGTGAATGTATATGCTGACCTCCATGAGATATTAATGTCATTTGGTATGAACCTCATAGTAGCTATAGGATTTACTATAGATTACTTAGAACAAAGAAAACAAAAATGAAAGTATTACTAATATTTGCCGTGTTGTTCAGCTTTGTA
>JBIKJV010000339.1:0-2695 GCA_044360755.1 Phycisphaerales bacterium | reverse complement strand
TCCCACGGCCAGACCTCATCGCTGTTGGCGCCGATCCAATATTGACCACCTGTGCCGATTGAATATTGACCAGGGGACTTGAGCCAGCGGTGAAGCCGCTGGTTGTGGATAAGTTTAAAGCTATGCGCTGTTTTGAACCTCCTTGGTGACGGTTTTGCGTGCCTGCTCCCTGGCCTTGATGCGACCCCTCGCCTCGCTGGAGCTGTGACGGAAGCGGTAGGACTCATTGCCTGTTTCAAGGATGTGGCAATGGTGCGTCAGGCGGTCCAGTAACGCTGTGGTCATCTTGGCATCGCCGAACACACTGGACCACTCGGCAAACGTCAGGTTGGTGGTGATCAGCACGCTGGTGTGCTCGTAGAGCTTGGACAGCAGATGGAACAGCAGGGCACCACCGGACTGGCTGAAGGGCAGGTAGCCCAACTCATCGAGTATCACCAGGTCCATGCGCATTAGGCTCAGTGCAATCCGTCCAGCCTTGCCCTGGGCCTTTTCCTGCTCCAGCGCGTTGACCAGATCGATCGTTGAGTAGAACCTCACCCTTTTGCCGTGGTGCGTCAGGCCCGAGATGCCCAGAGCCGTAGCCAAGTGGGTCTTGCCCGTCCCCGGCCCGCCAATGAGCACGGCATTTTGCGCTTGCTGGGTGAACGACAGATCGGCCAGTTTGACGATCAAGGCCTTGTCCACACTCGATGCCTCAAAGTCAAAGCCAGCCAGATCCCGGTGGACCGGGAATCGGGCCACCTTGGTCTGGTGCGCAATGGAGCGCATGTGTCGGTTGACCTCTTCTGCCTGCAGCAGGTGTTCAAGCAGCCAGCGTGAGGCGGCTAGGTCGCTGCTCGCGCCTTGCTCCATCAGATCAGCCCAAGCGCCGGCCATGCCATGCAGGCGCAGAGCCTTGAGCTCGGCCTGAACGTCTCGCGGAAGGTGCAGTGCTTCAGGCATGGGAGGCCTCCTCGTCCCGGGTGTTGCGCAGGTGGTCGTACCTGGCCGTGTTAGCCACGGGAGCCTGGCTCAGTTGCAGCGAGGTCTCGGCCAGGGCCGGCGCCGGCGGACCACTCAGGCGCGCCAGCACATTGCGCACATGCTCGACGCTGATGCCACCGTTGGGCGTTGCACTTTCGAGCACCAGCTCCACCGCGACCAGGACGGCTTCCAACCCGGCCTGCGGCACCACAGCCAGAACTTGCGCCATCATGCGGTCGCCCCCCGGATGGCGCAGCAAAGCCTGACGCAGCTTGAGCAGCGCCGGTGGCAGGTCCAGGAAGGGCGCTCCGTTCCTCAGCGCCCCGGGCTTGCGCTGCACCAGTTCGATGTAGTGCTGCCAGTCATAGTTGGTCACCCCTCGGCCAGTCAGCCGCGCGTGGCTGGCAACGATGTTGTCTTGAACCACCACGTCCACCCGGCTCGGGTACAGCCGCGTACTGACCAGGTGCCCCGCCCATTCACAGGGCACCGAGTAACGGTTGCGCGCCACCGCCACCAGGCAGGTGCTGCTCACCCGCGCCGGATTCTCCACGTAGCCATCAAAGGGTTCAGGCATGCTCATCAGGTGCTCGCGCTCGATTTCAAGCACCTCTGCCACGGTGAACTGCCGGTGTTCGGGATGCGCCGTCTCGGACCAGACCGCCCGGCAGCGCTCGCCCAACCAGGCGTTGAGTTCGGCAAATGAGCCAAAGCGCCGCTCTTGAGCCTCCAGCCAGATCCGCCTTCGGCTGTCCTGCACGTTCTTCTCCACCACACCCTTCTCCCATCCCGAGGCGACGTTGCAGAAGTCGGGGTCGAACAGATAGTGGCTGCACATCGCGTTGAAGCGTGCGTTGACGATGCGGCCTTTGCCTTTCTTGACCTTGTCAACGGCTGTTTTCATGTTGTCGTAGATGCCACGGTGTGCCACGCCGCCCAAGGCGGCAAAGCTGCGGGTGTGTGCATCAAACAACATCTCGTGGCCCTGGCTGGGGTAGGCCACCAACCAGAAGGCGCGGCTGGCACACAGCTTGAGGTGCGAGACCTGCATATGGTGGTAGACGCCGCCCACCAGCAGCCCTTCCTCGCTCCAGTCGAACTGGAAGGCCTCGCCAAACTCAAAGCTCATCGGCACGAAGGCCTTGCCGGCCGTCTGGCCTTGCCTTTGACGCCAATCTCGAATGAAGTCCGTCAATCGGCTGTAGCCGCCCCGGTAGCCCTGGGCCTGCAACTGCGCAAACAGCGCCCGGGCTGTACGCCGGGCATGTTTGGGGCGCCGCGCATCGGCCTGGAGCGCCTGCACCAGCGTCTCCTCGAATGCCCCCAACTTCGTAGGACCATTTCCTCGCTGGTACTTGGGAGCTTGGTCGCCAGGGGCCTGCAGCCACTTCTTGATCGTGTTGCGCGACAGCCCCGTGCGCCTCGCAATCTCGCTGTTGGAGAGTTGCTCTCGCAACTTCATGCGCCTGACCTTGCCTATCATTTCCATGGTGATCACCTTCTTGTCTCTCCTGCTGAAAATTTCAGCAGGCAAGTGGAACACCCTGGTCAATTTTGAGTCGGCATCAACTCGGTTAAGTGGTCAGTTTTCGGTCGGCGTCAACACACCACCGCCTCCTCGCGGATCTTCACCCGCAGGGCATCGAAGAACACCACCGGGTACATCGCCTCCAGCGGCCGGGCCTGCCAGGCTGTCACTTCGCCCATGACGGCATCGGTGACCGAGCTG
>JBIKJV010000107.1:0-9601 GCA_044360755.1 Phycisphaerales bacterium | reverse complement strand
CCGGAACCTGAACGACTGCGCGCCCTTCGACCGCGTGAACCCCAGCGCCGAGCTGGTCGCGCAGTACATCGCGATCAACCTGGCGCCCTGCCTGCCGCGCGGCGTGCGGGTGCGCTCGGTGAGCGTCTCCGAGGCACCGGGCTGCATCGCCACCTACATGGACCCGTTCATGCCCGGGGGGGCCGAGCCGTGAGCGAGCCCGGCAGCATCCCGGTCGCGGGCGCAGCGCGCCCCGAGGCGCCGCTGCCGGCGCTGGTGGCCGCCAACGACCCCTCGCGGTTCCTGAACCGCGACCTGGAGTGGCTGGAGTTCAACGCGCGCGTGCTCGACGTGGCCGCCGACGCGGACGTGCCGCTCCTCGAGCGCGTGCGCTTCCTCTCGATCTACTCGGCCAACCTGGACGAGTTCTTCATGAAGCGCGTCGGCACGCTGAAGCGGCAGATCGAGGCCGGCCTCTCCGGCCCCGTGCCCGAGGCGCTCAGCCCGCAGCAGCAGCTGGACGCGATCCGCGCGCGCGTCGCGTCGCTGGGCCACCGGCAGGCCGAGATCCTGACCGGAAGCGCGATCCCCGGCCTTGCCGAGCGCGGCATCCGCCTGCTCCGCTGGCAGGAACTCTCCGACCTCCAGCGCGGCGAGGCCGAGGCGTGGTTCCGCCGCCAGCTCTTCCCGATCCTGACGCCGCTCGCCGTCGACCCCGGCCACCGCTTCCCGTTCATCTCGAACATGAGCGTCTCGCTGGGCGTCATGCTTCGTCGCCCGGGCGAGAGCGAGCAGCTCTTCGCGCGCGTCAAGGTGCCCGAGATCCCGTCGCGGCTCTTCCGCTTCGAGGGCTCCACCGACTTCGTCCGCGTGCAGGAGATCGTCGAGCACAACCTGGACGACCTGTTCCCGGGCATGGAGATCCTGAAGGTCCTGCCGTTCCGCGTGACCCGCAACGCCGAGGTCGAGCGCGACACCGAGGACACCGAGGACCTGCTGGAGGCCACGCAGCACCTCCTGAAGGAGCGCCGCTTCGCGCGCGTGGTGCGCCTGGAGGTCGCCTCGGGCGCCAACCCCCGCATCCTGCGCTTCCTGATGGACGAACTGCAGGTCGACCCCGAGGACGTCTACGACACCGAGGGCCTGGTCGACTACGGCGTGCTGAACGAGGTGGCCGACCTGGACCGCCCCGAGCTGCACTGGCCGCGACTGGTGGCGCTGGCACCCGAGCGCATCGACCGCGACGACGACGACATCTTCGCCGCGATCCGCCAGGGCGACATCCTGCTGCACCATCCGTACGAGTCGTTCGACCGCTCGGTGGAGAAGTTCATCGAGGACGCCGCGGCGGACCCAAAGGTGCTCTGCATCAAGCAGAGCCTGTACCGGACCTCGGGCGACAGCCCGTTCGTGTCCAGCCTGATCCGCGCCGCCGAGAGCGGCAAGCAGGTCGCGGTGCTGGTCGAGCTGCGCGCCCGCTTCGACGAGGCACGCAACATCCTCTGGGCGCGCAAGCTGGAGGATGCCGGCGTGCACGTGGCGTACGGCGTCGTGGGCTACAAGACGCACACCAAGACCGCGCTGGTGGTCCGCGAGGAACAGGGCGCACTGCGCTCGTATGCCCACATCGGCACCGGCAACTACAACAGCCGCACCGCGCGTGCCTACGAGGACATCGGGATCCTGACCGCGAACCCCGAGATCACCGATGACCTGGTCAACCTCTTCAACTACATGACGGGCCGCTCGCGCCAGAAGGAGTACGCGCAGCTGCTGGTGGCGCCGGTCACCATGAAGCGCCGCTTCCTGGAGCTGATCGAGCGCGAGACCGCGATCGCGCGCTCGGGCGGGCAGGGCAGGATCATCGCCAAGATGAACCAGCTTGAGGACCGCGGCGTGATGGATGCGCTGTATCGCGCCAGCCAGTCCGGCGTGTCGGTCGACCTGGTCGTGCGCGGCTTCTGCTGCCTGCGGCCCGGCGTGCCGGGGCTCAGCGAGAACATCCGCGTCCGCTCCGTGGTCGGTCGTTTCCTGGAGCACAGCCGCATCTTCTGGTTCGGCAACGGCCAGGACGATCCGCTGAAGGGCGACTTCTTCATCGGCAGCGCCGACTGGATGTACCGCAACCTGCAGACGCGCGTCGAGGCGGCCACGCCCGTGCTGGATCCGCGTCCCCGCGCCGAGCTCTGGGAGATCCTGCGCATCGCGCTGGACGATCGCCGTTCATCGTGGGAGATGCTGCCGGACGGCATGTATCGCCGGCTGTCCTGCGAAGGCCTGGCGGCGGAGGATCCGCGCGCGCTGGGCGTCCACGAACGGCTGATCCGCTGGCATGCGGCGCGTGCGGCGGCGCGTGCGGCCGCTCCTTCATTGCTCTGATGGCCCCGCCCCGAGGGCGCGATCACCTCACAGGCGGTTGCGGTGCGGGCGGCGCGGGCGCCGGTGGTGCAGGCTGCGCGGCCCCGCCCGGCTTCGGTGCCGGCCTGGCCGGCGGCTCGGCGAACCCGGTGCCCGATGCCGAGAAGGTCCCGTGCAGGCGCGTGATGCCCAGCTGGTACAGCAGTCGGTCGATCTGCCGGGTGGCGCGATAGGCGAAGGATCCCTCGATGCGCCACTGGGCGTTCGAGATGTCCCCGAAAGCCGCCGGGATCACGGCCGGCAGCTCGGTGGGCATCGGCACCTGGGGTGGCAGCGTGAGCGATGCCATCCAGGTGCCGCTGTACGCGGTCCGGCCATCGATCTGGAGGGAGTACTCCCAGGTGATCAGCTCGAGCGGCGCGTCGTTCGGGTTGTCCAGGACCAGCAGGACCTCGACCTCCGTCGCCTGGTCGGTGGTCTCGACGCGCCTCGCACCGGTGTGGTTCACGGCGGGGTCGATCGCGCACCCGGCCAGGAACGACGCCGCCAGCGCAATCCCGGCGGAAAGCGGTCGGGTCATTGGACGGGGAGCGGTCATCGGTGACAGAATGTAGCACCGCGCCCCGGTCCACGGGGCGCGCCCCGATGCCGCGTTCACCTCTCGCCATCCTTCCCGTCCATGCCGCGCCGTCGGCGGTGGTCGTGTGCCTTCTGTGTGCGGGGCCGGTGCATGCGCAGGAGCTGGGCATCCCCGCCGTCGACGACGCGCCATCGCTGCAGCTGCTGGTCGACCAGGCCGGCGACCAGGCGCGCGCGAACCCGCGCGAGGCCGTGCGGCTGCTGCTGCAGGCGCTCGACGGGGGGCCGCAGCGGCTGGTGCGCTCCGCGTCGTCGCCGGACCTCTTCGTGCCGGTCAATGCGCGCATCCACCAGATGCTGCGGGCCGATCCCGCGCTGCGCGCGGCGTTTCGCGACGAAGCAGGACCTCCGGCCGCCGAGTCGCTTGCGCGCGATGAGCTCTCCGCGCTGGTGCTGGCACGCATCGACACCGAGGCAGGCCTGGAGGCGGCGCTGCGGCTGGCGCAGTCGGCCATCGCGGGCGGGCGTTTCGCCACGGCCGCGTCGCTCCTGGCGCGCGTCGAGGACCATGACCTGCTGGCCGGTCGCCGTGCGCTGCACCACGCCGCGATGCAGGCGCTGGCGTCCATGCGCGTCGGAGACTCCGCAACGGCCGAGGCCGCGCGCACACGGGGGCGGGCGCTCGCCTCCGACGCGCAGGCCGGACGCGTGCCCGGCGTCGATGCCGACGAGGCCCGCGCGATCGCGGTCCGCATGGGAACGTTGCCGGCCGCGCCCGGCGCCGCGTCGTTCGCGGTGGGCCTGCCGGGATCGTTCGACCCCGCCGCGTCCCGCGAGTGGAGCCAGACCTGGACGGTACCCCTGCGCGCGCCGCTGGTCATGCCGTCCATCGACCTTGGTGGCGTCAGTCCGCCGGCCGCTCCGGCCACCGCACCGCGCCTGCCCCGGCCCATGGCCGCGCCGGCAGCGGATGCCGAGCGTGTCTACGTCGACGATGGCAGCGGCCTGGTCGCCGTGGACCGCCTGAGCGGACGCCCGGCATGGACGCACGGCGCAGAGATCGCCAACGCCGACACCACCGACGGGGGCCTCAAGTTCACGGCGGTCGGCGAGGGGTCGGTCGTCTCGTTCGCCACGCAGTCGGGCCTGCTCTCGCGCCCGGGCAGCGGCCGGGTCACCTGCCTGGATGCCGCCAGCGGCACGGTGCGCTGGGACCTGCGCGTCGACCGCATGGACGGGCGGACCGAGCTCGAGGGCCTGGTCCCGCAGGGGCAGCCGCTCATCGTCGATGGTCTGGTCGTCGTCGCCGGCCGGCGTGCGACGGTGCGGCTGGAGAGCGTCAGCTGGATCTTCGCGCTGGACCTGGATCGGCCGCGCCCGCCTGCGTGGTCGCGCGTGCTGGCCACCAGCGGCAGCATCCGCTTCGGCCCGGCGCGCAGCTCCGACAGTCCGGTGCTCGCCGGAGGCATCGTCTACATGGCGACCGGCACCGGTGCGGTGGCCGCGATCGAACCCGGCGACGGGACGATCCGGTGGCTGCGCCGCCTGCCTGTGCCGGTGCGCGACCTTGGCGGTCGTGCCGAGCCTTGGGATGCCTCGACGCCTGCGGTCGCAGGTGGGCGCGTGTTCGCCGTCACGCCGGACCGCAGCCGTGTCGAGGTGCTCGATGCGCGCACCGGCGAAACCGTCACGTCGCTGCCGACCGGCGCCGATGCCCCGATCCGCACGCCTGCGTACGCGATCGGCGACGCGGCCTCGGGCGCCGTGCTCCTGGTGGGCGAGTCCGTCGTGTGCGTCGACGCCGCCGATCCCGCCACCGTGCGCTGGGCCTGGCCGGCCGTGCACGCCGTCACCGAGCGCCCACAGGGCCGCGTGCAGCTGGCGGCCCGGACCGGTGGTGGGGCCCCCGTCGTTGCCGTGCCGGCGGCCGCCGACGTGGTCGTGCTGGACTCGGTCGGTGGTGCCGAGCTGCTGCGCGTGCCGGCGGCCGGAAACGCGAACCTGATCCTGGCCGGCGACCAGATGATCGCGGCAGGCGCGCGCGCGATGTCCAGCTGGATGCCGATCGCGGACGCCGAGCGCGTCGCGCGTGCCCGCATGGCCGCGACGCAGGCCGCCGAGCCCGCGCTGGCGCTCCTGCGCCTGGCACGGCAGGTGCGGCGCCCCACGCTGGCCGTCGAGGCCGCCCGCGAGGCGGCGCGCCGCTGCGGCGACGGTCCCGCCGCCGAGGATGCCCGCGCCGAGCTCTTCGAGCTGCTCCTGGCGATCGATGCTGCCGACTTCGCGGTGGGCGAGGACCGTGCCGCGATCGATGCGCTGGTCGACCAGGCGGCCATTGCCTGCGGCAGCCCGGTCCGTGGGGCACTGGCGCGCGCCGACCGTGCGCTGCGCCGCGGCGACCCGCGCGCCTGTGCACGGATCGCGGCCGAGGCTGCGCTGGCCGCACCTCCCGGCTCCGTGGTGGATGCCGACGGCCGCAGTGCGTCGATCGACGCCTTCGCGCTGGAGCGCATCGCACGCGCCGTGTCCACCGACGCCGCGGCCGCCGCCGAACTGGCCGACGCCGCGCGCCGTGCGGTCGACGCCGCACCCGCCGATCGCGCCGATCACGTGCGCCGCACCGCGACGCGCCTGGTCGCCGGCACGCCTGCCGCACGATCCTTCGTGGGCCGCGCCGGCGATGGATCGTCGCTGGTCCTCGACGCGTCCGCGGCCGCCCGCCTCGCCCAGGAGTGCGCGCCTGCCGCCGTCCGCCCCGCACCTGTGCTGCCCGGCGATGCCACGCGCGTCGTGCAGTTCCCCGGGCGCCTGCTTCGGCTCGGCCCGGGAGCGCAGCAGCCGGCCGCCGGCCTGCTCACGATGCAGGGCGAGGACGCCGTCTTCCGCCAGGCACCCGACTTCGCCGCCGCGTGGCGCGTGCGCATCGGTGCCCGCGACCCGTTCCTTCTGGGCGACGCTCCCGACATCGTTCTCTGGGACGACTCGGTGCCCGGCTGGGGCGTGGCGACCGCGCTCACCCCGAAGGGTGCTCTTCGGTGGAAGTCGCCGCGCACCGGCGAGCTCTTCCAGGGCCTTGGCGGCGAATTCGGCGCGGATGCGCCGCCCGTCGACGTCGGCGATGGCCGCAACGTGCCGGGATCGCAGGTCATCCCGCTCCTCGCCGATGCCGCGCTGGTGCTCGCGCGGCGCGACGGCCAGTTGGTGGGGGTGCGCACCGCCGACGGCACGCGCGGATGGTCGCGCGGCGACGCCTTCCGCTCGATCGCCGCCGCGGCCCGCGACCGGCTGGCCGTCGCGCTTGCCGGCGAGGGGCCTCCCGGAGATTCCTCGGCCGTGCGCGTCGAGGTCCTGGACCCCGCCACCGGCACGCCGTTCCTCGCGTGGAATCCCGAGGACGCCAACGAGGTTCGCTGGATGCGCATCGACCCGGCCGGGCTGGTCGTGGTGGCGACCGATGCCGGCATCGAGGCGCGTCGACTGGGCGGGGGCGACGAATCGAGCCCCTACTGGACCTGCTCGCTACCGGACGCGCGCAGCACCACCCGCGGCTGGTCGGTCGGCCACTGGATCCTTGCCCTCGACCGCTTCGATGGGCTCCTTGCAATAGATGCGCGATCCGGTGCGGTCAGCACGAACGCCTTCCGTGTGCCCGACGCGTTGACGCTCGCACCCGCACGGGACGTGCTGGAGGGCGATGGCTGGCTCGCAGTGGTCCGGGATTCGCGCGTTGACTTCTTCGCGCCCGACGGCCGCTATCTTGGCCGCGACGTCCCGTCCGACGATCGAACGTATGTCGCGGCCGTGGTGTCGCGGACCCGGGCATTCCTGCTGGACTCGGCCGTGCCGTCGGCCGATCTGGCGGGTGGCAGGCTTGGCGCGTTCGTCGACGCGCTCGACCCGGCCTCGGGCGGAACGCTCGCCGGTCCCCGGATCCCCGTGCGTTGCGTCGGCCAGCGGGCGTCCGCTCTGGCCGTGATCGACGGATGGCTCTTCGCTTCCAACGGCTCCGTGATCCAGGCCCTCGATTTCCGCACCGGGGCCACCGGCCGCCGGTGACGCTGTTTTTTCCGCTTGACACTCGCGGAGAACCGATGGCTACACTTCCCGCCGCCATCCGGCACCCCTCTCGCGAAAGACCCAAATGAACCCCACCGCCCCCGTGCGTCCGACCGATCCCGAGACCCTCGAAGCGCTGCTCGCCGTCCTCGACGGCCGTTCGGCGTTCACCGCCCTGGCAGCAGCCGACGAGGACGAGGATGAAGACTTCGACTTCGATGATGACGAAGACGAGGACGAAGACGAGGATGAGGACGACGACGAAGAGGACGAGGACGACGACGACGAAGAAGAAGACGAAGACGAGGACGAAGAGGACGAGGACGAGGACGAAGAAGACGAGGACGACGACGAAGAAGACGAAGACGAAGAGGACGGGGAAGAGGAAGACGAAGAGGACGAAGACGAGGACGAGGACGAAGACGACGACGAGGAGGAGTACCTCGACGAGGACGAAGAGGAAGACGAGGACGAAGAGGACGAAGAAGACGAAGACTGACGTCCTGCCCGTCTCCAGCACTGCCCCTTGCGCCGCGCGCCCGATCCGGGCGCGCGGCGTTCTTCATGGAGTCGGCGACTTCGGGATGTCCAGGACCGCTCGTGCGAACTCCACCTGGCGGTCCAGGGCGCGCATCGCGACGAAGGCCTCGGGGCGTCCGACGATCGGCCGTGTCAGCCATGCACCCTCAAGCAGTGGCCGGATCGGCAGTTCGTTGGGACCCAGTTGCTGCCGGGCCAAGCCCGCTGGAAGCGTGACCAGCACATTGCCGGGATCGACGGGCGTGGCGGCAACCGATCCCGCCGCCAGCGGCTCGATCCGGCCGCCGGGCGCCCAGAGGACCATGCGGCCCTGGTCACCCGCCCAGAACGTGACGCGCTCGCGACCCGGTGGTGACGCGGAAAGCCCCGAGCTGGGGATCATCGCCGTCACGGCCGCCGAGAGGTTTGCGCGCAGGGAAACCAGCGCGACCATCGCATCGGCCCCATGGGGCAGCGCGGGCATGCCGTCGTTGCCGAATGGCAGCCATGCAACCACCAGCGACGTTCCGACCAGGCGAAGCGCGAAGAGCCCGGTTCCGTCGCCCGCGAACACCGGCAGCAGCCATGACTCGCCCTTGGCTCCTGCAAGCACGCGCCGCATGCCGTGCCGCTCGACGACCAGCTGCCAGTCGCCGCCCTCGGGCTTCCTGCGCGACCACGCCATCGAGCCGTCCATGCCCGTGGTGGCGAACGCGTTCGTCCAGCCATCCGCCACGATCGCCCGGACCTGCCCGGCCCAGCTGACCAATGCGACGTCGCGTCCACCGTCCTCCCGCGGTCGCTCCGCCAGGAAGCCCTCGTCGGTCGCCGCGCGTCCCAGGATCCATGCACCCTCCAGGGCGCCCAGCGGCACGCCCGGCATCGCCGCCTCCAGCGAGATGGTCTCGATTCGGGTCTCGATGCCATCGGGGGGCAGGGGGTCGCCCACCTGCACCGCCCATGTCGCATTGGTCCGGACCTGCACCGCGGCGCGGCGCCCGTCGGGCGAGACGATCGGCAGCGTGCGGCCGTCGAACGCCAGGCGGGCGACCGGCTCCAACCGCATCCGGGCATCCGCCGACGGGTTCTTCCGGTCGTCGCTGACGACGGTGCGGATCCCGCCCGGCTCGGATCGGCCGATCTCGTAGCGCGAGGACAGCGTGGTGCGCTCGGCCGTGCACCCGGCGGCAAGCGAAAGGGCGGCCGCGATGGCCGCCCTTCGGGGGTTCGGGGTCCGCCTCGGCGCGTGCATCACTGCTTGGGCGCGGGAGAGGGTGCGGGCTCGGGAGCCGGCGCCGGCTCGGGAACCGGGGCAGGGGCCGGAGCCGGCACGGGCAGGTCCTTGGGGATCTCGATCGGCTTCAGCGGGTCGCCGCTCGGCGTCGTGACCGTCGGGTCGTTGACCACCGTGACCTCCTTGCGGACCAGGTCGGTCTGCATGTCGGCCAGCGGCTTGGCCAGCTCGCGCAGGCGCTCGCGCTCGCCCGCGTTGAAGTTGCGGTCGTTCTCGTCGGGGTTGTCCACCACGATCGGCGTCACGAAGACCAGCAGCTCCGTCGTGGCGCGCGTGTTGTTCGTGTTCGCGAAGACCCAGTCCAGCATCGGGACGTCGCCCAGGAAAGGCACCTTCGTCTTGATCTTGTTCTCCTCTTCCTTGCGGATGCCGGAGAGCACGATCGTCTGGCCATTCTTCACCGTGACCGTGGTGTTGGTCTGGCGGCGGTCGATGACCGGGTTGTCGCCCACGCCCACCGCCGTCTTGTTCACGTTGGAGAGCAGCACCTCGATCTGCATCGCCACGTTGCGGTCCTTGGTGATGCGCGGGCGCACGTTCAGGCCGATGCCGACGGGGATCTGCTCGAACGTCGCGTTGACGCCGCCGCCCGTGTTCAGGTTGGAGAGGTTCGAGTTCTGGAAGGGAACGTCCTGGCCCTGGAAGAACTTGGCTTCCTTGTTGTCGCTGGTGAAGACGCGCGGCTGCTGCAGGATGCGCACGGCGGTCTCCTCGGCCAGTGCCTGGAGCACGACGTTCGCGTCGACGGCGAAGCTCAGGACCGACGTCGTGAGGTCCGGCGGGAAGATGTCGGTCTTCGAACCCGAGAAGAGCTCT
>JBIKJV010000259.1:0-2710 GCA_044360755.1 Phycisphaerales bacterium | reverse complement strand
CAGCATTTTCAAAAAACCGCGACGCTTTTCTGTCGCATCACCAGAGATGCCCTCGTCGCGATACGTGGCGACAATGCGATAGCCCTTGCGATCACAGAGCTGTCGGAGAGCCTTCTCCTGCTGCGGGATAGATGTCTCCTGCTTGTCGGAACTCATTCGCAGATAGAGAGCGACATTCATGGCGAGCCTCTTGAAGTGGGACGGGGAAACTAAGCATAGCCCTTCTTGCGGGCGGGAAAATGGTCTTGATGAGGGTGGCGGGATCGTTCAAGAATCCGATCGGTGAAATCAGCAAGAAGATGCCGAGGTAAGCAGTGCCTAAAACAACTAAGCCGATGGGCAAAAATGCTAGTGCTTTGTGGAAGCTCACCGTGCCGCTGGCCTTCGCCGCACTTTTCGCAAGCGGAAGCGTGGGCTTTTGGAGAGCGGTTCGCATGGGAGAGATGCTCCCAGGCGCGTTGCTAATGACCTTCTTTTACGCAGCCTCGAATCCGCTCGTATGGCTCGGCGTATGGGCGGCGAAACGTCGCATAAACCGCTATCAATGTCCGCACTGCGCTGCTTGGATTGCGCGAGGCAAGGAAGTGGCCGCCGGAGAGTTGGCAGAGTGCTCTGATTGCAAGCAATCATGTATCAAGCCTCCGGCCTGCTAGTTGCCGCCTGCCGCGGCTTCACCGCTGCGGCGATCGCCACGAACGAATGCCGAATGTAGTGCGGGCATTCGCGGCAGAATCGCTCGGCCACGGCCACCGACACCGGCCTGCCGGTTTCGACTGTCACCAGGCATTCGGAGCCGTGCCGTTGCTCTGCGACGATCGCGGCACCCATCCACGCCTCAACGTGCTCGGCCACGGCCTCTCGCCGCTTGGCACTGGCGGCCAGCCGCTGAACGTCGGCGAAAGCGAACCGGAAGCGGCGGCACTTTTCTGCCGAGGCCTGGCGGGAGATCGTGCGAGAGATCATGGCGATTTCCTCTGATCATTCCTTGAGTGACAGCCTCACGCTCGCCGCCTCGCCGAGATCGCTGTCGGCGACGAGCCTGATGTATCGCAGCGGATGCACGGCATCAGGCATCACACACTCGCCGCCACCGGCAGGCACCGACATCGTGGCCGCCTGGCCGTCGTGGCCGTAGAGCGGCACGAACGTCGTGCCGTCGGTGGAGCCGTAGACGGCCAGCGAGTGCGAGCTCGTCACTCCATCGACGACAACGCTTCCGGCGGCGATGTCGGCCATGAGCATCGAGGAGCTCGTCGCCGAGGCCGTGCCGACGGTGAGCGGGAGCTGCCGAGCCACCTCGGCCGCGGCGACGGCGATCATGGCTTCACCCCCGCTTCACGCTTGAGCTCCCGCCAGGCGTAGAGCGTGGCCTGCTTCCGCAGTTCAAGCGGCGGGCCGAGCGAGCTGGTGATCTCGCCATAGCATCTCGCTCCACGGTAGGCCGGGCTCTGCTTCTCAGGAAGCACGGCTACGTGATCGACGATGCACTCGTTGATCACGCGAACGGTGCCGCCCTCACGCTCCACCGTCCATCCCTTGCCGCGCTTGTAGGCGATGCTCACGGCCAGCCCCCTGCCGCTGGCGGCCTCGACGATCGAGCGGCTGAGCCGATCGTCGCGAAGCCGGGCGTCGAAGAGCAGGCCGCAAAGGCGATCGATGTCGAACGTCATCGAGATGTCGGTCGTGCTCGCCAGGCTTTCGCCTTCGTGGCCGTACCGCAGCGAGATCGGATGCTTGCTTTGCCTGGACTGATCGAGCACCATCTCCCAGCAAGCAGGCGTGAATTGCTCCCTCACGCGAAGCTTGTCTGCGTGATTGAAGCAAGGCACTGCGACGCTCGGAGCGACGCAGCCGGAGAGCCATCCGCAAAAGCGTAGGGATGGCTTCGGCTGCTTGCCTGGGTAGTGTGCGCCTCCGGCAAAGGAAGCGGCATCGCCCGGCTTGTCGATCGCGGGCCTCGGCAGGCCGTTGGCTCTGGCCGCGGCATCGCGAACCCACTGCGGCGCGAAGCGTAGCTTCATCGCGATGTCATCCGGCCCGGCACTCACTGCGGCTCTTTCGACGTTCACTCGGCACCTCCCTGGCGACGGCGATCGAGATCGGCAATCCGAAGCTCGGCGGCCTTGTCGATGTCAGCAAGCACGTGCGGATGATCGAGCTGAAGCATCGCCACCGTCTGCGAATATGCCGCTGGCTTGCCAGCCTTGGCACTCGCGATTCGGTGTCGCTCTTGCAGCGAAGCCACTCGCTGCTTCAGCGACTCGATCTCAGCGGCCAGCTCGGCCGTTTGCCGCTGGCTTTCGGGAACCGCATCGACGGCCGCCTGATACTTGTCGCGAACAAGCCGGAATCGTCGCACGGCATCGGCATCGCGGTCGAAGGTGTAGAGCGGCAGGCCGAGCTGATCGAGCAGCTCACCGGCACGCTCCATGTCGGCGACGCTCAGCATCTCACCATCAGCTCGGCGATGCACGATCTGGCGGTAGGCCTCAAGCCTCTCTCGCGTCTTGTTCTTGGCGATCTCGGCGAACGTGATCGGTGCGGCCGTCGCGGCCGCCGATTCCGAATCCGCTTTCGCCTTGCGGGTTGCTGTTGTCATCTTCAATCTCCTATTGCGGCGACTCGTTTCACCTCTTCCGGCCGCCGCAGCCGGGGTGAGGAGTGGATTGTCAGTGGCAGCCGTGATGAATCCATCCGCACGGACTGCCGG
>JBIKJV010000267.1:0-2714 GCA_044360755.1 Phycisphaerales bacterium | reverse complement strand
AAGAACATTCGGATCACCAACGATTTACAACTTCTTATTCGTAGAAGACACAAGGACAGAAACGGAACGAGTAGTAGAATCTTCGAGTGGTAACACCCAGATATTACCCACTGAATATCCGCTGCTGTTTACCGACCACGAAATTGAAGTTGCAAGAAACAGGGCCTTGCGAAATAAGGAGGATCTTTTGGAGAAAGATTTCCTTACCGACCTTACAGACGATTTGTTTTAACCCTAAGAGTAATCTCAAAATCTACACACCAAGAGATGAATATTTTGAACCACTTTCCGAACACCTTTGATGATATTTCTTTCTACGTTGTAAACATAGGTATTGCAATCCTTTCGGTTAAAATGCCTTACCTAGAAGATATCAAAGAAACATTGTTGATCATTGTCAGCGCATCTGTATTCATATACAACGTTGTGAAGATCAAGAATGAAATCAGGAAAGGAAAGCGAGAGGCAGAGGAAGCCAAAAAGAACTTACCTCCTGCCTCTCACTAATGGTTTAAACCCTACTCCAAGACGAGATTCAATTGCGGAAATGTCAACCAATTTGGCTACCAATCTTCCGTTCTCCATTGTATTAACCACCACTTGCTTGCTATTTGCTTTCGCCTGAGAAGTTGACATTCTTCTGAATAGCTTCTCCTTTCGCCACCAAAGTTCCAGTGTGCAACCTTTGATTGCATCGGCTAAATCTCGGTTGCCAATATCGTGATTGATACATTCATCAATTATCTCTATCCCCCACATTCCTTCGATACCGCCTTGCAGAGTGACTTCATTGAAGCTCCGTGCCCAAGTCAGGAAATGGTGGTCAATAACGTCAGCATTGTGGATTGACTTCGCGTAACCAGGTTCAATATTCTTTGCATTCTGAGGACGAAACGGTGCTGGCTCAGGAAGCAATAGTTTGCCAAGCCCAAGCCCAAGTCTTTCGTATTCAATAATGATTGCATCCCCTCGGTTGCGCTCTAGCATTGTGGGAGCATTGTTGTATAGCTTCTGCAACTTCACCGAATTGCCAACCAATCGACTTGCATCCTTTGAACGCTCTTTGTAGTAGGCAACAATCTTTTCTTGATCCTCTCGCATAATAGCAATTGCATACTCAGAAAGGTCATCCGATTCTTTTCGGGAAGAGATTGGCGTTGGATCGGTTCCAGCAATGTACACAACTCCTGGTTGTGGATCTTCGAGAATCTTGATCGGGCTGTTTGTTGCCTTTACTTTCTGCGTCCCGCCATCGGGCAATGAGTAAAGGTTGAACGGCTCGAACTTATAGGTCGTTGACATATAGACCTTCTTCTTCTGATTCTCGAACCGCTCACGCTCATCTTGCGACCAACTGCCTCCCGTGGTGGTTTCAAAGACTTCATCAACGTAATTTGGGTAGGCTTTTACGAACTGCCAATAAGCAGACTTATCTCTGAGTGATTTCAGAATCTTCCTTGTTTGCTCAATCCATTCAACGGATTCTTTTTTCAACGACCAACCGTTGACCATCAAAGGCATAAACTTTCCCGTAGGAACACCATGCTGATCGTAAATTGGTGCAGAAGAAATACCCATCCAACCCGGCACGAAGACAATGTTGATTCCCATTTTGTCGTGGTTGTACCAAATCTCCTGAGCCTTTGCAGCCCCGTCCTCGCTGGCATCCCCTGCTGATCCACCCAATGATAACCGTCCAATGTTTCTGAAACCCGCTTTTCGGGAGGCGTCTGCCGAATTCCGCACTTTGGTTGCGAACTCATGAAGGAAGAACTCATCAATGAAAGCGTAAACAATTCTATCCCCCTCCATATTCTTTGCCGACTTGACACCGTTGGAAGTTTGCACTCCTTGGATTCGGGAAACTTCACCATCAATGGAAATCTTTACAAAGCATCCGCTTTCATTCCACTTGACTGATTCAGGCATCCACAATGATTGCTTCTGCCCGAACTGTTTCTTCCAACTTGCCTCTGATTCTCCGTAGGCATTCTCCGCGATGAACTTGACTTTCTCAGTCATCAACTTCCGCATTGCTGCCTCAGAGTATGAAGTAAAGTTTGAAACAGAACCCGGATAACGGATTGCTTTCTTCACCCCCCGATACGCTGCAATGGAAGAGTAACCAAACTCACGTCTTTTCAACGTGAAGTCATCTTGCTCTAGCTTCTCGCACTTGTCGATCATTGGGAAGACAACAAAGTGATCAACGTCCCTCCACATTGGCGAGATACCTTTACCGTAACCATCTTTGATCTTGAACTCCTGAAGGTACTCTACATGCTCTCCCGTAAGCCCATTGTAGCCATTAAGGAACCTATCCTCCATTACGTCCGCCCACTTCTTGCCATCGGTGATGTTCTTGAACGTAGGCATATCTTCCTTGACGTACAACGGTCCCCACTTTTCGGCTTGCTCTCGGGTGACTACTTCGCTTTCAATATTTGTTATCATTACTCATGACGTTTCGGTTAAGGTCGTTTATTTATAATGTATCCCCATCTGATTTTGTCTGCCTTACTTTGGTCTGCTGCCCTTTTTCTGCTTTTACCCCAAGTGTTGAACTTTGTTTCAGCATCTATAAACCAATTTGAAGCCTTGTAAATAGTTCCAAGATGAACTTCTGTATCTTGATAAGATATTAGTTTCGTCACCAATGGAAGTCGCTTGTCAATATCTTTAATCATTCTGCTTATTAAATTCGTAGCAGTATT
>JBIKJV010000248.1:0-2735 GCA_044360755.1 Phycisphaerales bacterium | reverse complement strand
CTTTCCCTCCGTCCTGCTCTGGAGGGAGAGCCCCTTTGGAAGGCATGACTCCAGACGACAGTCGATCACGGCGATCTCAAGATTCCCTCCCAGGGAATACTCCCGCCGCACGTCAGCCAGAGCGGGCCTGATCACCGGGGAAAAGAGGGCGGCATTCCAGTTCACTACCGAGGCGGCCACCGCCCCCCTCACCTCAAGCGTCACCGCACCCAAGGCATCAAGGAAGGGATTGCATAGCTCCGCCGCACGCACGATCACCCCGAGATCGCTCCCGGAATCGATCTGCTCCTTCTGGATGGCGGCTTCTCCCATGTGGGGAAAGCTATCACGATGCTCGCAGGGCTTCTTCTAAAATCTCCTCCTGCCGGGCATGCATGATCACTTTTTCCTTCTCGGTCAGATCATCGTAGCCGAGCAGGTGCAGCAGACCATGAATCGCGCAGAGGGCCACCTCATGATCCGCTGGGTGGCGGAACTTCCGGGCATTCGCAGCGGCGATCGGCACCCCGATCAGGATCTCCCCATGCTCGAAGGTGATCACATCCGTCGGCGTCGGATCGTGGAGGAACTCCCCGTGCACCTTCGCGATCGCCGCCTCCCCCAGCAGCGTGATCTCCACCTCGTCGGGAAGCTCCATACCCTTCCTCCGTGGCTTTGAAACACACAACGGCAAGGCCACATCGACGATCCGCCGGATCTTGGGCAGATCCAGACGCACCGTGCGCTGACGGTTGGACCAAGTAAGGACAGGAAGCATCAGGGAATTTGAATATTGAACTCAGGAACTCAGGAAGGGGAAAAACTGTAGGATATCCCGACCGTAACGGATGCGCAGCAACGGCCGAGTATGCAAAGGCACTGAGATCGCAGAGGAAAGAGGCAGGATGGTTTCCCTTTTGCCAGCTGGTGTTATCCAAGCAAGGAATCCACCTCTGCTTTGAGCAGGGGGAGCTTGTTCTTCACGACATCCCAGACGATCGCATGATCCACCGCATCGTATCCGTGGATCAAACGATTGCGGAAACCAATGATCTGCGGGGCGTGGGTAATTTTCTCGAAGACCCCTTCATCACGAAGGGAAAGCCTATTACAGGCCTCACCGATAATCTCAAACTTGCGCTCCACTGCCGCTCTCCTCATTGGATCCGCTTCATAGGCAGGAAGATCAATCCCGGCAGTGAAGCCGTCGACCTCCTCCAATGCCTCACGGATATCCGTCAGGAGCTTGAGCGCCTCATCCTGCATAGACGACCTGCTTGGAGCGGTTGACCGCCCCGATGAAGACCGGATTCTTCAGCGACCTCCGGGTCACGAGATCCACATTGCGTTGGAAGATCCGCTCAAGCCCCTCGGCAAGGCCAAGGAACCTGTCGGCTATACCGGGACGATCCGGATCCTGAAACTCAACGAGAAAATCGAGATCGCTCCGCGAAGGATCAAAGTCGGCCCTGGTGGCCGAACCAAAAATATCCAGTTCACGCACCTTCTGGGCATGGCATAACTCCTTCAGGGCCTCCCGATTCTGGAAGAGCAGATCATTGACCACCGGATTCATGCCCCACACTTACCCCCGGCAGCACAGGGCGTCAATCCACACAAGGCAACACCACCTCCACGATCCGGCGGATCTTCGGGAGATCGACCTTCACCGCGCGTTGGCGGTTTGACCAAGTGAGTGTGGGGAGCATGGAAGAGTTTTTAATCAGGAATTGCTTGCCTGGCCGTTGCTTCGCATCCGTTGCAGCAGGAACTCAGGAAGGGGAAAAACTAGAAAGCATCCAGTCGAAAAAAATAAAACGAGAGTAAAAAGTGCAAAAAAGCCCCCTTTAGGGGGCTCGAGAATGGCCCTTGACGGCATGCGACAGATCGAGGAAAGAACCGCAACATAAGACGGTAAAATCTGAAAAGCCGCGACGACATGGTGTCTCAGGCTTCAACAACCAACCCAACGCATATGAACCAACAAGTCATCAAGCAGGCGATCAACGGAATCGCGAAACTCCTCGGGAGCAACCCCGAACTACTCGCCGAACAACTTACCGGCCTGAAAGCACTCCTGCCCGGTATCGATGAGAGCGCCATCACCCGCATTGTGGAGAAGACGAAGGCTCCCCGATTCAATCCCCATGATCTGGAGGAAGAGATCGGGAACGTCGCCGCAGCTGTCCAATCGAAATCACAGAACACGGCCCGAAAACACGGATTCGCTACACTCGTTCAATTTCATGAATAACACGCAACAGTAAGAGCTCGATGACGCCGTTCGAATGACACTTGTGGGATTGTTGGAACCTGTTCGTTTCGGAATCTTCAGTACGTACGATGGTGAGACGAATGAAAAACTCTTTAAAGCCCTGCGGGGAACAGGGATTGTTTTGATCACGACTAGGGGATACCGATTTCACCCCAAAGTGCTTGAGTTCTATGAACGGTGGGGCGATATCTTTTTAGAGGCTCTAAAAACCAGAAACTCTTGATCCTTCTCTTGATTTTGATCCCTCTTCATCTAATCAGGTTTAGTTCCCAACACTTTTTGCGGATAGACACATAATATCTGCGTTGATGAGGATAATCAGCCCACTATGAGAAACCCTAAAGGCGCTTCGGAAAGAAGCCTTGAAGAAAAAAGATCTCTGGGAGCATCCCTTAATACTCCAGCCGAAATACTGCGGTGTCTTTCGGGCGATAAGAATAGCGATGTGAGAGAGCTGGTTGCTAGTAATTTGAATACTCCT
>JBIKJV010000231.1:0-2741 GCA_044360755.1 Phycisphaerales bacterium | reverse complement strand
CACCGACGGCACCAGCATCGCGAAGGTGGACGTCACGTGGGGCGCGGTCGAAGGTGCCACCGGCTACAAGATCTACCGCGACGGTTCCGTCACGGCGCTGGCCACCGTGGGCGCGGTGCTGACCTATGCCGACACCGCCGCCGTGCGTGGCGTGCAGCACAGCTACGTGGTGCGCGCATCCGCGGCCACGGGCCTGAGCGCTGCCAGCGCGGCCGACGCCGGTTACCGCAACCTGGCGCCGCCCACCGGCGTGGTTGCCTCGGACGGCACGTCAACGGCCGCCGTCAACGTTGGCTGGGCGGCGGTGACGGGGGCGACGGGCTACGCGATCTACCGTGCCGAGTCGGGTGGCGCTCCGGTGCTTGCGGGAACCGTGGGCGCGGTGCTGAGCTACGCCGACGCCGGCGCGACGCCGGGCGTTCCCTACAACTACACCGTCCGCGCCACCTCCAACGTCGCGACCTCCGCCGCCAGCACCGCGAACGCCGGGTTCCGCAACGTCGGCCACCGACGGCACGCAGCTGGACCGCGTCACGATCACCTGGACTGAGGTCCCCGGCGCGACCGGCTACCGCATCTTCCGCAGCGGCACCGCGACGTCGATCGGCAGCGTTGGCACCGTGGGTGCCTTCGATGACCTGACGGCGCTGGCAGGGCGGTCCTATGGCTACACCGTCAAGGCCGTGGGCGCCGCGACCGGTGCGCTCAGCGCCGCCAGCGCCGCGAACGCCGGCTGGCGCAATCGCCCCGCGCCCACCGGCGTCGTCGCCACCGACGACGTGACCGCGAAGGTGCGCATCACGTGGAACGCCGCCACCGGCACCCCCGCGGCCACGGGCTACCAGGTCTACCGATCGATCGGCGGATTGCCGCCCACGCTGCTCGGCACCACCGGCGCCGCGACGCGAGCCTTCGACGACACGACCATCGCGCCTGGCGTGGAGGCCACGTACACCGTGCGCGCCAGGTTCTCGCTGGCCGGCACCACGCCGACGCAGACGGTGGTCACGCTGCCTTCGGCCGGTGATGCCGGCGTTCGGCCGCTGGCCTTCGATGGGGCCGGCAGCGACGGCGGCGAGGGCAGCGACGAGGGCGGCGCGGTCGCCGGCGCCGGCAAGGATGGAGCCGCGCCCACCGACACCGCGCGCGGAGGCAGTCGTCTGGACGTGCCGACCGATGCGGCCGACGAGGCCGGCGCTGCGGGCCAGACGTGGAGTGGCGCGGAAGACGCGGGCGCCACCTCCGGGGCAGGCGCTGGCGACGGGCAGGGCGGCCCGGCCGATGTCGGCGGGATCGATGCGGATGAGCTGCTGGCGCTCGGCTTCCGGCTGGCCGATCGGATCGCCGAGCTCGAGTCGCTGGCGGCCGCAGCCGGTGACCCGGACGGTGCGCATGCGACCACGCTGGCTGGGCTGCGGCGGCTGCTGGAGCCCGCCGAGGGCCAGTGGGCCTGGGCGAGCACGGGCACCGACGCCGGGGCGGCGGTCTTTGCCGTGTACGGCGGCGACGTGAACCTGGACGGCTCGGTCGACGGTGCCGACGTGGCGGCCTTTGCGCTGGCGTGGGCGACCAACGACCCGGTGGGAGCCGACCTGGACCGGGATGGCGTCATCGGGGACCTGGATCTGGCCCGGCTGATGGCGGCGCTTGGGTCGAACTGAGCCCGGAGCGGGGTCGCGGGCACCGACCCGAACAACATGCGCGGGTTCCGCGCGCGCTGGCGCACCGCAGCCCTGGGCCCGCCTCAGGCCCGGTTCCGGTGCAGCGCGGGGTCGATTGCCGCGGCCATCGCCGCCAGGTCCATCCCGCCGCCCAGGAAGCCCGCCACGGCCTCGGCGGCGGCGGCGGGGTTGCGCACCATCTCGGCATGCCGGACAGGCAGCACCGCGAATTGCGGCCGCGTAGCCAGCCACCCGCGGACCTGCGCCAGCTGCTGCTCGTAGATGGCCATCAGGCGTTCCGGTGGCAGGGCGCCGCCCGGCTTGCCGGCTCGGGCCAGCATGGTGGTCTGGCTGGTCACCACCTCGCGCAGGTCGCGCTCCATGAAGACCACGCGGTAGGGTCGGTCGGCAGGCAGTTCGGTCAGCAGCAGGTGGATGACCTTCACCACCTTGCCGCCGGCATCGTCCAGCCAGGCCTTGTCCGTGCGCAGCGCCTTCACGCGCTCGAACTCGTAGTAGCCGCGTGGGTTGTCGGCGTCGGCGGTGCGCAGCCCGTCCGTCATCGCGGGGATGCCGCCCGCCACGATCATCTGCATGGCGGCGCTGGTGCCGCTGCGGGGCAGGCCCGAGACGATGGTGGTGAAGTCGCGCTGCATCGCGCCGGGCACTCTACCGCGCGGGGGCCGTCACTTCGCGCCGGTCATGCCGGCGAGGATCCCGTCGAACCACGCCTTCTGGTGGCGCGCCGCGAAGAGGAACGTGCCGCGGTGGTCGGCTTCGTCGCCGGCGGGGATCGCCTGCGTGGGCGCACCGCCCACGATCCGCTGGAAGCCCTCGGGCAGCTGCGCGATGAAGGGCGGCACCACCTCGTCCTTGGCGCCCCAGTAGACGTGGATCGGCGTGCACGCGCGCCAGCGGTAGCCCTGCGCGTCCTGCAGGCGGCGCCAGTAGTCGGATTCGGCCATGCGGCTGCTCTCGACGAACGCGGGCGTCAGCATGTCGCGCACCAACTTCGGCACGCGCGTGCTGAACTCCGGCCATCCGATGCGGTTGGCGTACAGGTCGCGGCACGCCTGCACG
>JBIKJV010000309.1:0-2743 GCA_044360755.1 Phycisphaerales bacterium | reverse complement strand
CGCTAGTTTCACGTCCGAGCGCCGGACGGTTCTTTTTAACATCAGGGACTAGATTGTAACCAGACGAAACCGATACCGTCAAGTCCTGATTAAAATTCTTTTTGCCGACCAGCTTTTCAATCTGGGCAGGGGACTTGACCTTACGCTCAAACAAGTCGGTGTCCTCAAGGTTTTGGTCGTAGGCCCACGCCAAGAACTCGTCTTCGTTGACCCACTTGCGGGTCGCGCGCTTGGCCTGAAGGGTGAAGCCCGGAATCTCAACGCCAGCTTCGGCTTGTGACAACGCCATATTACGTAGGCCACGGAGCCATTCTTCCAGCATATCTGCTTTAGCCAGCAGTTCGCCAATCTGCTCGGGTTGCAACTCGGCTGGGTCCAGTATCTCGCCAAACTCAGACTGAGCGACAGTCAAGGCGGTTTCGCGCAACGCTGGGCATTTGCCCTTGGCCTTGCAGAATTTACAGGCCGATTCGGACGGAACCAGCGCGGCGTCAGGCTTAATCGCGGCATGGACCGCGTCGAGCAACTCCGCGCTAAAGTCCAGCAGTTCTTCGACGCTAATCTCGGCGTTGTCGAAGTTGTTGATGCGCGGCTGGCAAATACTCATGCGAACCGTACGCACCGGCTTATCGGCCGGCAACGACAGCAACATACCCAAAGCGTAGTATTTCAACTGCGGGTTGTCGTGTGCGCTGACCGGAACGCCTCGGCCGTACTTCAGGTCTGCAATATGCAGAAGGCGTTCGCCTTCGACATAAAACGCACAGTCGGCGGTACCGAACATCGGCGCGGGCGGTTGTAGCTTTGACAAATCAAATCGGTGTTCCAGCATGGGGGCGGTTCCGTACTCCGCCGACAGGTCGCGCACGAAATCGACATACATCTGAACGGCATCGACCATCTCGCCGTCAACGGTGAACGTAAAACCGCTGGCTTCGATTTTCTCACCGAGCCAGTTGGACGTGTGCAGTTCGGTACGTAAAACCATTTCGGAAAGTTCGTGCGCCGCAGTTCCTTCGGCGGCGAACTCACTTGGCGGTTCGACGATGCCCTTGGAAAGTTCCACCGAGCCGGGGCATGACATCCACCGGCTCGACGAAGATGCACCAAACACAGCGTGCGCGGTCATATCAGGCTCCCAGACGGGCAATCAAAGCCCCGTAATGCGCTTCGTCCAGTTCACCAAAGCGCGCCACGCCGAACTCACCCAAGAGGGTTTTTGCGGCGGTGCCGCCATTCTCGCTGATATACGCTCGGAGCGCTGAGAACGCGGCGTCCTTGGTTGGGGCTGTTTCGGCTGGGCTTTCGTTACTTTCTTGGCTACCGCTTTCTTCACTACTTCTATCTTGACTGCTTTCTTCGTCTTGCTTTCCAATCGTTTGTTCTTCATGGTTCTGCTCCGGTTGTTGCTCTGCCTTCATAGCACTCAGCAAAGCGGTGAAAAAAGAGATGGCTTTAGCATCTCCGTCTTGAAACTCAAATTGTATTCTCATTGTTAGTCCTCTAGGATTTGTGAAACTGCTCGTGCTTTTCTTGCTAATACTCGGGTGACTGCTTCATCCAACGAATCCGCCAGCCCAACCATCTTTACCTTTACCACTTCTTTCTGGCCAATGCGGTGCGCGCGCTTGGCCGCTTGCATATTTTCCGCCGGCGTCCAACTTGCTTCAGCGAACACAACTTGATTTGCGGCGGTCAACGTAATGGCTGTCGAACACGCCGTAATCTGCCCAACAAACACCCGACAGTTCGGGTCAGTCTGAAACGCATCCATCGCGCTAACCCGCTGGTCGTTTGTCGTGCTACCTACGATAACTACTGGATTATACTTTGTCAAGAGATTATTTAACTCGGATATGACGTCCCGGTGGTGTGCAAAAATCAGCACCTTATTGGCTCCGCCGTTGTCCAGTTCCTCGGCCACCATCTCAGCAACGGCCGGGGCTTTGGCAAGGCCCGTCAGTCGGCGTATCTGGGCCATGTGGGGCGCCGCCCGGGCTAATTCTTCAGCCGCCTGTTCGTCGCCCTCTGGGCCAAGGGAATCTAACAACAAGCGTAACGATTCCGCCTCGATGCTTTCTTTCTCGGCCTTGACCGTCTTGGCGTCAACAATGACGTCTTGCCATATAATCGCTGGCAACTCGGCCATGACTTCGGAAGTCACCCGGCGAAGCGATACGGCTTTTAACTTGGCCTTGAGTTCCGGCAGGTTGGCCTTGTTGTTGCCCATAATCTGAATCCCGAACTGCGTTTCCTTGTAGTGGCAGTATCGCTTAACCCAATCTCGAAAGTTGAGATTCTCACCAAACAGGGCGCGGAAATGCGTCCATAACTCGGACGCGTCGTTCGGGGCTGGGGTGCCGGTCAGCACCCAGACTTTCTTACAGGTCGCAATCACGCCGTCGCCGCAAGCATGACGCCCGTAAATAGCCGTCACTCGCTTGGCCGTTCGGTTCTTCAGGAAGTGGCCCTCGTCGATAATCAAGATATCGCGGTTCATCATCTTTTTACGGACGTCGTCACGGGACACGACCTTGTCGTACGACTCGACGAAAAAGTCGGCGCTACTGTTGACCCAGCGGTCAAACTCTCGGCGCCAGTTGGTCCGAGCGATGGCCGGGCAGATGACGCCAATGGTTCGGGCGTTGCACATAGCCGCCGCGATTAGGGCTTGCGGTGTTTTGCCCAAGCCCATCTCGTCCAGCAACAACGCCCGCTTCTTGGACATCAACCAGCGCGCGCC
>JBIKJV010000249.1:0-2748 GCA_044360755.1 Phycisphaerales bacterium | reverse complement strand
ATGTTCAGCGATTTCGCTAGGTACGAGATTTGGTACCGGCGTAGGTCACGGGTTGTTCTTGGCCTGCCGATGGCTGTTTGGTAGTCGTCCCAGCCGTCGATGAGTTGGTTCCACATTGTGTTCTCCCCTGGATTTTGCTTACCAGCGCGGATGTTTACAACGCTGATCATGATGCCCCCCCCCGGCAAAGTCTGGGTTTTCAGGGAAACGTGCTAATCGGTTCGGTTTCTTCAAGAATTAGGGCTGCTAGCTAAGCTGCGGCCCCGTAACCGGTGGGTTTGTCGGATTGGCTTTTACGGCTTCCCAGCAAAGGGGCTGTTGTCTCAACCCCATTGAGAGGGTGGGGTTCATCGAACCCGCCATCTGGTGGGCCGTCGTCCAGGCCTAGTACCCATGCGGCGGGGATGCCGGTGAGGCCGGCGATCCTGCGGGCGACGGCGAGCATGTTGCGGGGGACTGAGTGATCCGATTCCCATGCTGCGAGTGAGCCGGGTTTTACGCCGATGAGTGGTGCGAACTCGCGTTGGTTCATTCCTGTGGTGAGTCGTGCTTTGCGTATGCGGTCCCCCAGCGTCCAGGTGGGGTAGTACCGCTCAACCTGAATAGTCATAGGTCAAACTATGGCAGACCTATGCAGGGGGGTCAATAGCAGATCCGAACCCACCCCCGGGCCGCGACACACCCACCTACCCCGATGTTTGCATTTCTAAACTAAGCATGCTTAAGTCTTCCGCATGCAAACCAAGCATGCTTCGATTAAAAGCGAACACTTGCCAGTCGGCGCCGCCGCCGCGCTCATCGGAATCTCCGCTGACACCCTGCGCCGCTGGGAAAAGGCCGGACGCATCCAGTCGTTCCGCACACCCACCGGACACCGCCGCTTCAAGCGTTCGGAAGTCCTCGCCCTGCTGAGTGCCGCGTGATGACGAGCGCAGCAACTCAGGCCGGCGAGGTTGTCGAACTGAACCACCGCCGCCGGAACCGCAACTCGGCCCGTGACTTGGCGATCCTGCCGCCGACAGTGGACGCCAAGGCTGCGGCCCTGGGAACACTTGACGCCGAGACTCAGGCCCGAGCGGTGTCGGTGATGTTGACACACGCCGCTTCGGAATTGGCTAAGGCCACCGACGCGCAATCGGTCTTGGAGTGGAAAGCCAAGGCGGGTGCGATTCAGGAACTTACCAAGCAGCTTCAGCTTGGTAAGGAACTCCGGCTTGACGCGGTGGAGTTCGTGCGGGGCACCGAGCGTGCGTTGGGCATTGCCATCCGCGAGGGACAGGCGGCTGGAACCATCCTCGGGCCTGGAAAGAAGAACTTCCACGCCGGCGGTTACGCATTGGCGAAGAAACAGTTAAACAACGAGCTCATTCCTGGCCCAACAGAATACGCGACTGCGAGCGAATTAAGCGGTGCCAACCAGCCAGGGACTGGCATCTACGCCATGACTGATGGCGTCTCCGATGAACAGTTCAAGGAGGCTTTGGCAGAGGCTCGCGCAGAGGGGAATCTGTCACGGGCCAACGTCGCCCGCAAATGCCGCGCCCTGGCCCACCCCGAACCGCCGGCAGTCATCGACCAAGAAGAAGACGAAACCGAACAGCCCGACGAATCGTCGGCCACAAAAAACAACGGCCCGAGACACGATTCATCCGCGATGGTCGAAAACATCGCCGGGATGCTCGACAGCATCGTCCAAACCCTCGGCTACATCGACCCCGCCGACATCGACCCAAAAGTCGCCAAGAGGGCCGCACCGCGAATCTTCGCCGCACTTAACCAAATTCGAAAAACAACCAAGGAGATCAACAATGTCTAGGCCCGCCGCCAAAAAAACACCCGCAACACCAATCATCCGCATCAGCGTCACCTCGCGACTCCAGTGGGTCCGACTCGACCAGATGTCGATTAACCCGCAAGCCCAGCGGGCGCTATCCCAAGCCTGGGTCGATGAACTGTCCAAAGACTTCGACCCCGACCTCATGGGATTCATCCACGTCTCATTCCGCGACGGCTGGTACTACATCATCGACGGACAGCACCGCGCCAAAGCGGCCGTGCAGTACCTCGGTTCAGACCAGCAAGTCCAGTGCCACGTCTACGAGAACCTCACCAACGAGCAAGAGGCGCAACTCTTTCTCGACCTGAACAAGAAGAAGGCCCAAGGGCCAATCTCGAAGTACAAGGTTTCCCTGACCGCTAACCGACCCGATGAAGTCGATGTGGATCGGATCGTGCGGGCACTCGGACTCACTATCGGGTCGTCAACCCAACTCGAAGAAATCACCTGCATCAACGCGATTCTCGCTGTCTACCGCAAGCACGGCCCTGGTGCGCTGTCGTTTTCCCTTCGGGTGATCCGAGACGCCTACGGCTACGAGGGATTCAAGCGTGAGGTCATCGCCGGATTGGCGCTGGTTTCGAAGCGATATGGCAATCAGATCGATGAGGTGCGGATCGTGAAGCGCCTAGAAACGGCCAAGCTGCTGGAGTTGAAGCGCCGTGGCCGCGACTTGCGTGAGGTCACCGGATCGGCTTCTGAGGCGTGCTACGCCTGCGCGATTGTCGAGTTCTACAACCGTGGCACCGGATCTCGCATTGAGCCGTGGTGGAACTTCAAAATCGGTGGCGAGTAAACGCCATGAAACTCATTGCGGAATTCGCTCACCGGCTGCTAAACCTCCTGGCCCCGCCCCGACGCATCACACCGAACACCGGCTGGTTGGCGTTCGCTGAAGCCAGCCGCGAGGT
>JBIKJV010000372.1:0-2749 GCA_044360755.1 Phycisphaerales bacterium | reverse complement strand
GTTCCTCCTCCGCCCCCGCCTCCCCCGCCCATTGGCATCCCCACGAACATCGTGGTGTCGCTGAACCCGACCACTGTGGTGCTGGGGCAGACCTCTCAGGCGTCTGTTGTTGTGACCGACCAGTTCGGCAACACCATCACCCCCGCCGGTACGTGGAGCATCGTCTCTGGCTCTGCTACCATCACCGGGGCAGGTGTAGTGACGGCACTGTCTGCCGGTGGCATCCTCGTGCAGTACTCTCAGGGCGCGGTAAGCGGCAGCAATACACTCACTGCAAACAACCCAGCCCCACAGCCCCCTGTTCCCACGACCATCAACGTGACGCTGTCAAGCAGCACCATTCCATTCGGTGGAACGGTGCAGGCAACTGCGGTGGTGTTCGACCAGAACGGGGTCCCGATGTCGGCCAGCGGTACGTGGAGCATTGCCTCCGGACCCGCTACCATCTCGGGCACAGGTCTGGTGACCACTACGGCCCCCGGCAGTGTGGTGGTTCGGTACACGGTGAACGCCATCGTGGGGACTGCGAACCTGCTCGTGCAGAATGTGGAGCCGCCTCCACCCCCTCCCGGCCCAACTCCGCTGTACAGCGTAACGTTCAACGGGCTGAACCCTGTGGCTCTGCCCGGGTGCGTGAACCTAGCCAGTGCACCATGGAAGGCTGGAAGCATCACCGGCCCGAACTACAGCACCCAGTTCGATAGCCGACCAGCCAGCGCCATCAATGCCAACCAAGTGCTTTCGCCAGTCATCAATGGTGTGCGCAGGATCGTGCTTAAAGGGGCGATCATCAGGGAGAATGCCAACTCCCGATGGCTGAACAACGCTGTAAGGACCAACGGTAACCGTCAGTTCGTTCTGGCCAGCAACCTGAACACTGTGGTGGGTTCGTTCACCACTAACGCAGCGGCCGCGGATATCACCATCCTGCTGCCTACACCAACAACCATCAGCCAGTTGTTCGGCGGTAGTCCCACTATCTTCAACACACTGAACCTTAGCTGCACTGGAGTCGAACTCTGGGCAGCGTAGAGGTACGGCAATAAAAGAAGCCCCGGCGTAACTGCCGGGGCTTATTGCGTTGTGTAAAGAAACTGGCCAAATCTTTACATGTTGACGAACACATGTAAAGATTTGGCCAGTTTCTTTACACGTTGTTGGCCTCGTCCCTTAACTCGAAGTACAGGTCACAGATGGGCTTCCACGCATCGAACTGGCTAAGTGACTCCGGACCCTTGAGGTGCCATAGTTCGTGCTCTTCCGCAGTAAGTAGCACTATGTTCCGTGGGTCGAACTTGTATTTACGGTACGCACCCTTCGGCAGGCAGTGACTCATGAAGATTGGCTGCATCTCATCCCCCAGCCACTGCCCGGACACCTCGCTGACGTGATCACGCTCGTCCCAGATCTGCTGGAACACTTCCATCTGGGTCTTGCCTCCCGGCTTCTTCGCCGCCCGTGGCTTGATCCGCTTGGGCTTGCTGGAGAAGGTTGATCCACGGGCCAGCAGGCCGGAGGACATCATCTGCTCCACGGTGACGCACGGCTTCTTGGCCTTGAGGGCCTTCTTGGGCCGGAGTGGGGTCTTGCGCTTGAGGGTCATCGGTTCCAGATCAATCCCGCAGAACAGCGTCCGTGCTCATTTGTCCGCTTGTCCCACCCCGTCTTCTTCCTGAACCACTCGTCGGTGGACTGCCGGAACTCCTTGGGAGACAGCCCGCACATGGTGTGTGGGATGTTGTGATACTCGAGGAACTCGGCCCAGATCGACATGTCACGCGCTACCGACCCGGCACCACGCTCCCTGCCCTTGGACTGCATGGCCTTGGGTAGGCGTAGCTTGCGGGTGTCCTCTACGTAGACGTGGATCACCTTCCCGATCTCCTTGTAGGTCTTGTGGGTGGCGTACACCAGTTCCATAGCCCTCACTATGCCCATGGACGTGACCTCGGTGAGCGTGTTGAGGGGAACGTGGAAGACCGCGTAGCCAGTATGGGTGCCGGGGTCGATGCCTATCATCACATCCACTCCCGTAGCCTTGCTCTTCACTCGGCCCTTCATAGCCTTGAGCTGTTCTTCTGTTATCGCCATGTCATCAAAGGTACTAACTATTTCTGACCGAACATACCCTCTGGTGGTTTCGGTGCATCGACCGGCTTCTCGCAGTACGGGCACTGATACGCCTTCTCTCCCTTCTGGAACAGGCCACTGTGCCCGGCTACGTGCCAGCCGAACCGATAGGCCCGTACACTCCAGCCCGTGTCGTTGCAGTAGCTACAGGTGGCCTTCTTCTTCACAGCAGCTTGAGTTGGTTGGGATCAGCCTTGACCTGTGGATCAGCCTTGGGGCTGGATAGGCGTCGGTCCAGTTGCTTGCAGGCTTCCTCGTAGTCCGAGGTGTTGGTTTGGATGCTTTCCATAGCCGATCCAATGCGCTGTTCAACACCGGTCTTCAGGTTCACGGATATGGCCTTGGTCCTCGTGGTCTTATACCAGACGATTATCCCGTGCTCCATGTTTGGTAGGTATCCTTTATGCCGTTCCATTGTATGGTTTGAGTGTTGCGTTAGCCTTGTCCAGATCAAATATCCTATCCAGTTCCTTGATGGCTGGTCGTTCAAAGATCTCAGCCATTGGTGACTTGGCAATGGTCTGCATGAACTGCTGATTACCCCACGGCTGGGCTACGTTGTTGGTCCAAGCGTCGATACGTTGGCGCTGTGGGTCGGCCGGAGTCGTATCCTGCAATG
>JBIKJV010000106.1:0-9754 GCA_044360755.1 Phycisphaerales bacterium | reverse complement strand
CAGCGCGCGGATGAACGAGGTGCCGCCGCCGGCCACCACGCCCTCGGCGATCGCCGCGCGGGTGGCGTGCAGCGCATCCTCGACGCGCGCCTTCTTCTCCTTCATCTCGCTCTCGCTGGCGGCGCCGATCTTGATCTGCGCCACGCCGCCGGCCAGCTTGGCCAGGCGCTCCTGGAGCTTCTCGCGGTCGTAGTCGCTCTCGGTGGAGTCGATCTCGCGGCGGATCTGCTCGCAGCGGGCCTTGATGGCCTGCGTGCTGCCGGCGCCCTCGATGATCGTGGTGTTCTCGTTGTCCACCTCGACATGCTTGGCCTGGCCCAGGTCGGCCAGGGTGACCTTGTCGAGCTCGATGCCCAGGTCCTTCATGATGGCCTTCGCGCCCGTGAGCGTGGCCAGGTCCTGCAGCATGGCCGTGCGGCGGTCGCCGTAGCCCGGCGCCTTGACGGCACAGACCTGCAGCACGCCGCGCAGCTTGTTGATGACCAGCGTGCTCAGCGCCTCGCCCGTCACGTCCTCGGCGATGATGATGAGCGGCTTCTTGGCGTCGACGACCTTCTCCAGGAAGGGCACCAGCTTCTGCAGGCTGTCGATCTTGTCCTCGTGCACCAGCACGAGCGCGCGGTCGAACTCGACGCGCATCTTCTCGACGTCGGTCACGAAGTTCGGGCTCAGGTAGCCGCGGTCGAACTGCATGCCCTCGACGACGTCGACGACGGTCTCCAGGCTCTTGCCTTCCTCGACCGTGATCACGCCGTCCTTGCCCACCTTCTTGAAGGCCTCGGCCATCATCTTGCCCACCTCGGCGTCGTTGTTGGCGCTGATGGTGGCGACGGCCGCGATGCCGCCCTCGACGTTCGCGACGGGCTTGGCTGCGGAGGTGATCTCCTTGGTGACCGTGCCCACCGCCAGGCGCATGCCGCGCACCAGCGAGTTGGCGTCGGCACCGGCGGCCAGCTGGCGCAGGCCGGCCTTGAAGAGCGCCTCGGCCAGGACGGTGGCGGTCGTGGTGCCGTCGCCGGCGTCGTCGCTGGTCTTGCTGGCGGCTTCCTTCACGAGCTTGGCGCCCATGTTCTCGACCTTGTTGCGCAGCTCGATCTCCTCGGCCACGCTGACGCCGTCCTTGGTGACGTTGGGGCCTCCCCAGCTGCGGTCAAGCACCGCGTTGCGGCCGCGCGGGCCCAGCGTGCTCTTGACGGCGGAGGCGAGCTTCTCGACGCCGGCGAGCAGCTGCTTGCGGGCGTCGGTGTCGAATGCGAGTTCCTTCACTGCCATGGGTCGTGTCTCCTGTGGAGCTATGTGGACGGTGTGGGCCGCGGGGGCCGTGGGGCGAACCCCCGCGGGGCCTGACAAGGTGCAAAGGGGATGCCAATCGAAGGCGGTGGCTCGGCACGGCGCTGGCAGGGAGGCGCCCGAAGGGCCTGCCCGCCGGCCTAACTCGCGTGCAGAAATGGAGTTGCGCGCGATCGAGCCCTTGCGCGCCATCACGGAAATCGTCGCCGAAGGGGCACCTGGGCTGCCTGTCGATTGCCACGCCGCCCCCGGCGCTGGCCGCCCGCTGCCAGTCTGGCAGGCCCTACTGCAGGCGCCGCGGGTCGATCCAGGGTGCCCGAAGCGCGGCCGCGATGACCCACGCGTTGGCCACCAGGTACGCCAGCCCCAGCACCGTGAGCGCCAGGAGGAAGATCCCGAATGCCGCGGCCACGTCGCCCAGGTCGGGGTTGGCGACCGCCGCGATGCCCGGCGCCGCCACCCACAGCGTGATGCCCGCCGCCAGCGTGACCGTGACCAGCTCCGCGCTCTGGCGCCCGTGGCGCGCCTCGCGGTAGGCGCGGCTGAGCGCGCCGATGCGCCCGGCCAGCGGGCCCGCGACCGCCAGCGCGAGGCAGGCGGGCAGCAGCTGCGCCGCCAGCACCAGCACCGGCAGCGCATTCGACTGCATCGACGCCGTGAGCGACGCCACGAAGCCCGCGACCAGCACCGCGCCCCAGAGCGCCAGCCCGCCCGCCACCGCCGTCACGCGCCGCGGACCGCCGACCGTACGCAGCGTCGGGTTGCGCCGCGCACCGAGCCCGCGCGCCACCAGCGCCGCGGCCACCAGCAGCACGATCCCCGAAGCAAGCCAGGAAGGGCGCTCCACCTGCGCGGGGAACGACGCACCGCGGCCGACCATGGAATCGACCACGCGCAGCGCGGGGCCCGAGCCCTGCAGCACCACCGCGACGAATGGCCCCAGCGACAGCGCCAGCACCGCGGTGGACGCGGCGCGCGGCGACTCGGCGCGCGCGAGCCCTGCGGCATCCGGGTCTCCGCTGGCCACCACGGATGCCATGACTTCGAGCCCGCACTCCGGGCACCGGCGCAGCACGTGCGTGCCCGCCAGGTCGTAGCGGCAGCGTGCGCAGGCAAGGTGCGCGTCGAGCACGGGGCCGTCGTCGGAAGGGTGCGTTCGCAGGGGCATGGGGAGCCGAACGATATACTTCGGCGCCGCCGCCGGCGGGAAAGATCGCCCATGGCCGAACACGCCGCGCTCACGCGCCTTCGCGAAAACATCGCCAGCGTCTACATGGGCAACCGCCAGGCGGTGGACCGGCTGGTGGCCTGCCTGCTGGCCCGCGGGCACGTGCTGATCGAGGACGTCCCCGGCGTCGGCAAGACCGTGCTGGCGAACGCCCTGGCACGCAGCCTGGACTGCACCTTCAGCCGCATCCAGTGCACGCCGGACCTGCTGCCCTCCGACATCACGGGCGTCAGCGTCTACCACCGCGAACGCGACAGCTTCGAGTTCAAGCGAGGCCCCGTGTTCGCCAACGTCGTGCTGGCCGACGAGATCAACCGAGCCACCCCGCGCACGCAGAGCGCGCTGCTCGAGGCCATGGCCGAGGGCACCGTCAGCGCCGACGGCCACGTGCTTCCGCTGCCGGCGCCGTTCATCGTCGTGGCGACGCAGAACCCGTACGAGTTCGAAGGCACCTACTTCCTGCCCGAGAACCAGCTGGACCGCTTCCTGATGCGCATCTCGCTGGGCTACCCCAGCCCCGACGACGAGAGCCGCATCCTGCACAAGCAGCCCGCGCGCACCACGCTGCGCGACCTGCGCCCGGTGACCACCGGCCAGGAGGTCGTCGAACTGCAGGCCGCGGTCGACGCCGTTCGCATGGACCAGTCGCTGGTCGATTACGTGATCGCGCTGGCCGCGGCCACGCGCGGCCACGAGGAGCTGCAGGTGGGGATCAGCCCGCGCGGCTCGCTGGCGCTGGCGCAGGCCGCGCGCGCGACGGCGCTGATGGCCGGCCGCGACCACTGCGTGCCCGAGGACATCGTTTCGAACGTGCTGTCCGTCTGCGCGCACCGCGTGATCAGCCGCACCTACATGCACCAGGGCGACACGCTGACCACGCGCCGCATCCTGCAGCAGGTGCTCGAGCAGGTGCCCAGCCCGTCATGAACCGCCGCGCCGTCGTGCTCCTCTCGGGTGGCATGGACAGCGCCGTGGTGCTGGCGCACCTGGTGCGCGACGGCTTCGAATGCCACGCGCTGAGCTTCGACTACGGCCAGCGTCACCGCCACGAGCTGGCGTGCGCCGCGCGCGTGGCGCGCCAGGTGGGCGCGGCGTCGCACCGGGTGGCGCTCATCGACCTGCGTGCGTTCGGCGCCAGCGCGCTGACCGCGGACATCGCCGTGCCCAAGGACCGCGACGTCGCGCATGCGCACGACATCCCGGTGACCTACGTGCCGGCGCGCAACACGGTGTTCCTCTCGCACGCGCTGGCCATGGCCGAGGCGATCGAGGCGTGCCACATCGGGATCGGCGTGAACGCGGTCGACTACTCGGGCTACCCCGACTGCCGGCCCGCGTTCGTGCAGGCGTTCGAGCGCCTGGCCAACCTGGCCACGCGCGCGGGCGTCGAGGCCACCGAGCGCGGTGGGCAGTGGATGACCGTGCACACCCCGCTCCTGGACCTGAGCAAGGCGCAGATCGTTCGTCGGGCGGTCGAGCTGGCGGTGGACCTCTCGCTGACGTCCAGCTGCTACGACCCCTCGCCTGAGGGCCGCGCCTGCGGCCGCTGCGACGCCTGCCAGCTGCGCGCGCGCGGGTTCGCGGACGCGGGCCTGCCGCCGGAGCGGTGACGGACCCTGCTCCGGGCCGGCGCCTGCCATCCGGGGACCGCACCTGTCCCCCCGCGGCGCCAGCGGGCAATCCCTGCGGGAGCCCCGCGTTCCCCACCCGATGCCCGGCCTTCCCGAAGATCGCCTCCGCCTGACCCCCGCGCCCGGCTCCCCGCCGGACGCCGCGGATGTCTTCGCGATCCTGGTGCGCGAGCATGCCGAGCGGCTGCTGGTGTTCCTGCGCGCCACGGCGCCGTCCTCGGCGGTGGACGACCTCTTCCAGGACACCGTGCTGGTCGCCTGGCGCCGGCTCCCCGACTACGACCGCTCGCGCCCGTTCGGCGCGTGGCTCCGCGGCATCGCGCGCAACCTGGTGATGGACCACCGCAGCCGGATGCACCGCGAGGTGGCCACCGACGACGCGATCCTGGACGGCCTGGACCGGCGCGCGCAGGAGCTTGACCCGATGGACCGCGAGGAGGTCCGTGCGCGGATCGCCGCGCTGGACGAATGCGTCGCGGCGCTGCCCGACGAGTACCGCACCGTGATCCACCTGGCGTACCGCCTGGACGCGCCGGTGGCGCGCATCGCGGCCGAGGTGGGCGCCACGGTGGAAGCGACGAAGAAGCGCCTGCAGCGCGCCCGCGGGATGATCGCGGCGTGCATCGAATCGAAGGGAGCCACGGCATGAGCGGCATGGACAGCGGAGGAACCGGCATGGGCGATCACCGCTTCGGCCACGAGGACACCGCCAACGACCGCTGGATCGGCGCGATGCTGGACTCCGCGCGCCGCGGCGACGCGGCCGGTGCCGACGCGCGCGTCGACCGCGCCGTGCGTGCGATCCGCGCCGAACGCGCGTCCCCCGCGCCGCGCGCATCGCGTGCGGCATGGTGGCGCGCACCGATCGCCGCGGCGGCGTCGATCGCGGTCATCGCGGGCGCGGCACTGCTCTTCAACCCGCAGCCGGCCTCGGCCAGCGCGCTGCTGCAGGCGGCCCGCGCCGCCGAGCAGTCGGCCGGCGAGCGCCGCTACCTGCTGCAGCTTGGGTTCCCGCCGCACCCGGGCCAGGGCGCGGCTTCCGCGCCGCGTGCGACGGGCACGCTGGATGTCCGCGACCAGCGGCACGTGCGGCTTGACCTGCGGTTCAGCGACGGGCGCACCATGACCCGAGCGATCGACGGCGACGTGGCGTGGACCGTCAGCCCCGAGGGCGAGGTGATGCGCGTTCCGACCGACGCCCCGTGGCCGCGCTTCATCGAGACCCCCGAGGGCGACCTGCTGGCCGACCGGCTGGACGTGCTGCTGGCCGACGTCGTGGCCAACTACCGCATCGAGCGCTGCGATGCCGGCGGCGAGATGCGCGTCTGCGCCACGCGCCTGGACGACGGCTTCCGCGGCGCCGACCGCATCGAGCTGACGCTGGATCCCGCAAGCAAGCACGTGCGGCGCGCGGAGTTCACGTTCCCGGCGCCCGCGCCGCGTGCCGGCGGCCCCGGCGGGCACGCCGGCCCGCGCCCCGGCCCGCAGACGATGGTGATCGAACGTGCCGACCTCGGTCCCGGCGGCCTGGGGGCGGACCGCTTCGTTCCCCCGAGCGAGCCCGTGCGCATGGCGCCGCCCGGTCGCGACGGGCAGCCGTTCGGGCGCGATCGCGGTCCGGGCGGCCCGCCGCCCTTCGAAGGCGGCCCGGGCCCCGGGGGGCGACCGCCCTTCGGCCCGCCGCCCCATGACTGAGCGCGCGGCGCGCGCCGCGGCTCACACGTCCAGGTTCTTGACCTCGAGCGCGTGCTTCTCGATGTAGTTGCGGCGCTGCTCGACGTTCTCGCCCATCAGCGTGCTGAAGAGCGCGTCGGCCTCGCTGGCCGCGTCCCACGTCACGCGCAGGAGCGTGCGGCGGGCGGGATCCATCGTGGTGTCCCACAGCTGGATCGCCTCCATTTCGCCCAGGCCCTTGAAGCGCTTGACCTCGATGCCGCGGCGGCCCACCTCGTGCAGGGTGCGCAGGATGGCGGGGACGTTGGCGGCCTCGACGTGCTCGACGCTGCCGTCCTTCTCGTGCACCAGCTTCCAGGCGTAGCGCGTGGGCAGCTTCTCGCCGGTCACGCTCTCCTCCTGGACCAGCGCCCAGTCGTCGATGCCCACGCCGGACTGCGCCAGCTGAGCGAAGAGCTTCTCAAGCTCGCGGTTCTCGTGCAACGTGCGCAGCTGCGCGGCGCGCGGCGCGTCGGCGGACGGCGCGGCCTGCGCCGGCGTGCCGTTCGTGGCCGCGGCGGGGGCGGCGGCTTCGGCGGCCTTCGCGTCGCCCAGCACCAGGCCGTGCTTCTCGATGAACGCGCGGGCGTCCTGCTCGGCGAAGAACAGCGCGTCTCCGCCCGCCCACGTGACCTGGTGCGTCGGCAGGTGGCCGGCGCCCGCGGGGTCGTTGCGGCGCTCGGCCAGCAGCGTGGTGAACTGGATGCCGCGGCGCTGGCTGATCGTGACCAGTTCCTCCAGCCGGTTCAGCAGCCGCACCAGCGGCCGGACCTTCTCGGCGGGGATCTCGTCGATGGGCCTGCCGTCATCGTCGCGCACCACCAGCGAGCAGGTGCGCAGCGCCAGGTCGACCAGCACGTCGTTCATCGCGCGGTCGTTCAGCACGTACTCGCTCTGCTTGCCGCGCGCCACCTGGTAGAGGGGCGGCTGCGCGATGTAGACGTGCCCGCGGCGGATCAGGTCGGGCATCTGGCGGAAGAAGAACGTCAGCAGCAGCGTGCGGATGTGGCTGCCGTCGACGTCGGCGTCGGTCATGATGATGATGCGGCCGTAGCGCAGCTTCGACGCGTCGAAGTCCTCGCCGATGCCGCACTGCAGCGCCTGGATCAGCGTGCGGATCTCCTCGAAGCCCAGCACCTTGTCCAGGCGCGCGCGCTCGACGTTCAGCAGCTTGCCGCGCAGCGGCAGGATCGCCTGGTGCACGTGGTCGCGGCCGCCCTTGGCGCTGCCGCCTGCGCTGTCGCCCTCGACGATGAAGAGCTCGGTCTTCTCGACGTCGTTCGACGAGCAGTCCGCCAGCTTGTGCGGCATGCCGCCCGAGTCCAGCGCGCCCTTGCGCTTGATCAGCTCGCGGGCCTTGCGCGCGGCCTCGCGGGCCTCGGCGGCCAGCTTGGCGCGGTTGCAGATCTGCTTCGCGTCGGAGGGGTTCTCCTCCAGCCACGCGCTGAGCAGCTCGTTGACGGCCTGGCTGACGAAGGGGCCCACCTCGGGGTTGAGGAGCTTCTCCTTCGTCTGGTTGTTGAACGTGGGGTTCTTCAGCTTGACGCTGACGATGGCGGCCAGGCCTTCGCGCAGGTCCTCGCCGGTGACCTGGTCCTTGCCGTCCTTGAAGATGCCCGTGCGGCGCGCGTAGCCGTTGATGGCCACGGTCAGCGCCTGCTTGAACGCGGTGACGTGCGTGCCGCCGTCGCGGTTCGGGATGTTGTTGCCGAACGCCAGCAGCGTCTCGTTCATCGCGTCCGTGTACTGCATCGCCACGTCGGCGCGCATGCCGCTGGACTCGTCCTCGCGCACCACGCTGATGACGGGGCTCTGCACCGACTTCGACGCGTTCATGTGGCGCACGTAGCCGGCCAGGCCATCGGCGGCGTAGAACGTCTCCTCGCGCAGGCGGCCCTGCGAGTCGACGCGCTCGTCGCGGAAGTGGATCTTGACGCCCGGGTTCAGGAAGCTGAGCTCGCGCAGGCGGTGCTCCAGGCGTTCGAACTGGAAGTTGGTGTCGGCGAAGATCTCGGAGTCGGGCTTGAAGCTGATGCGCGTGCCGCTGCGCTTGGCCGCGGTCTCGGACACCACGTGCAGCGGCTGCGTCACCGCGCCGCGGGCGAACGCGATCTTGTAGGTCTTGCCGTTCTTGTCGACCTCGACCTCGGTCCACTCGCTGAGGGCGTTGACGCACTTGATGCCGACGCCGTGCAGGCCACCCGAGACCTTGTACGCGTTGCCGTCGAACTTGCCACCGGCGTGGACCTCGGTCAGGATGACCTCGACCGCGGGGCGGCCGTTGATCGCCGGGTTCTCGTGCTTCATCGGGTCGACGGGCATGCCGCGGCCGTCGTCCTCGACCAGGCAGCTGCCGTCCACGCCGATGGTGACCCGGACCTCGGTGGCGTAGCCGGCCATCACCTCGTCGATGGCGTTGTCGACGCACTCGTAGACCAGGTGGTGCAGGCCCTCGGGGCCGGCGCCGCCGACGTACATGCCGGGGCGCTTCCGGATGGCCTCCAGCCCCTCGAGGACCTGGATGGTGGACGAGGTGTACTGGTCCGCCGACGGGGCCTTGGTGGGGCTGCTTTCGGTGCCTGCGTTCATGGGGTTCTGCTCAGCCATTTGGGGAGACGCGAATGGTACCCGGAACCCCATTTTCCGTGGAAATCCATGCGGTTTTTCCCGGATTGCGTCACACGTCCGGACGGCTCGTAAACTGCAGCACGCAGGCGCGCGCGGCCGATCCAAGGAAGGCGGAACGGCGTACCTGTCCGATGGCGCGGGACCATCGCTCGAACGACCCCGCGGTCGAACCACGGACGGCACCCATGACGAACGAGCAGCACGAATTCCTTGGCGGGGTGGCCGCACGCGGGTTCTCCGTGGCGCGCCGGACCTTCGTGTTCCTGGGCGCGTTGGCGTTCGCGGGCTGCGCGACGTCGCAGGCGCAGCGCCTTTCGCGGCTGCCGGATCCCGACTGGCCGCCGATCCCGGATCCGCCGGCGGGGCCCGCGAAGGGTTCCGGGGCCGTGGCCGCTGCCCCGGCCCCGGCGCCACAGGGAGCGACCGGGCGCGCCGCCGCGGTCGAGGAAGCGTGCGACGACGGCGTCTGCTGGCTGCCCGGGAACCCGGTTCCCTGGGCGCTCCCGCGCTCGATGTGGACCGATGGCAGGCCCGACACCTCCGACATGGAGCGCATGCTCCCGGTCAAGTACATCACGATCCATCACGACGGCCTGACGCCCTTCTACGGGATCTCGGCCTTCGAGAGCAAGGCCCGGCTGGAGCTCATCCGCAACGGCCACCGCGGCAAGGGCTGGGCGGACATCGGCTACCACTACGTCATCGACCGCTCGGGGCGTGTCTGGCAGGGGCGCGACGTCACCAAGTGGCAGGGCGCACACGTGAAGAACCGCAACGAGGGGAACGTCGGCGTCCTGTGCATGGGCAACTTCTGCGAGCAGCGGCCGTCGGCGGCACAGCTCGTCGCGCTGAACCGCGCCATCGCGCAGCTGCGCACGTACTACCGCGTGTCGAACGACAACGTCTTCACCCACAAGGAGTGGCCCGGCGCGCAGACGCTGTGCCCGGGCCCGAACCTTCAGGTGCAGGTCGCGGCGATGCGCAAGAAGGGCTTCTCGAAGTCGGCCATCGCATGATGCCGCGGAGCCGGAGGGTGCGCCGTTGAAGATGGCCTCGGTCGAGGGGATCGTCACGCTGGTGCTGGCGATCGTCGGCATGGTGGCCGTGGCGATCGTTGCGTGGCGCGTCGTCCAGAAGCAGGAACGGGACGACCCGGAGTTCGAGGCCAAGCTGCGCGCCGACGACGAGCGCGCCGCGGCCGGCCGCGCCGGGGAAACCGAGCGCAAATAAGAACGCCCGATGGAGGGGAACTCCATCGGGCGCA
>JBIKJV010000225.1:0-3010 GCA_044360755.1 Phycisphaerales bacterium | reverse complement strand
AGCCGTTGGCGGCCGCGAACGTGTCGGTCGACGACATCCTGCAGACCGAGTTCGGCGAGACGACGACCATCGCCTTCACCGTCGAGCACGGCGACATCTCGGACGTCAAGGGCCTGTGCCAGAAGCTGACGGCGCAGCTGGGAGCGGGCGAGATCGACGTCGAGGTCGGCCTGGCAAAGGTCAGCGCCGTGGGCACCGGCATGAAGAGCCACTCGGGAGTGGCCAGCCGGATGTTCCGGGCGCTGGCCGACGCAGGGATCCGGATCCACAACATCACGACCAGCGAGATCAAGATCAGCTGCATCGTCGATCGCCCGCGGGGCGAGGAAGCGCTGCGGGTGGTGCACGACGCGTTCGGGTTGTCGAGCGGTCCCGGAGTGACGGCAGCGATGCAGTCGACCGGGCGCGCGCGCCGATGAACGGAGTGATTGCGGCGCGACGTCGTGTCGTACGTGGGCCACGACGGTTGGCGGCCTGATGCGCAAGCCATTTCGGGGGGAGGGTTTGGGGCGCCCTGGTGCATTTTACATAACACACATTATGAGACCTTGTATGCGTCGTACCCTTTCGGGCTCCCGATGACCGCCAAGCGCCGAACCCAGGCCCGCCGAACTGCCAGTGAATCGTCCGCCGTCCCCGGCGGCAGCTCGCCGCTCGCCGGACCTGCCGCGCTGCGGGTCTCGGTCCCGCTCTGCGCGGTCTTCCGCCGCTACCTGAAGTCCGTCGACCTGAAGTACACGAATGAGCGGGCCGACGTGCTGGATGCGATCGTCGCGCTGGACCGCCCGTTCGAGGCCGACGAGCTGCAGGAATCGCTGGCAGCGCGCGGGCGGAACGTCTCGAAGGCCACGGTCTACCGCACGCTGAAACTGCTGCTGGATGCCGGCATCCTGGCGGAGTTGCTTCTGGACCGGGACCGGACGACGTTCCAGCTTGTCTACGGAAAGCCTCCCACTGACGTGGTCGTGTGCGTCGAGTCGGGCACCCGTGTCGAGTTCACCAACCCCCGTGTCGCCGCGCTGGCGGCGGAGATCTGCCGGGAGCTTGGCTGGGCGCCCGTTGGGCACCGCTTCCATGTCTACGGCGTACGCCCGCGCGCGTGATTGCCAAGGTCCGAGAGCCGATGGCTCCTGCCGGATTCCGAGCGGGTGGCCGCGGATTTGGTTCGTTCGCAACCGATATCCGTGGAACATTCAGGCCATGACCGGAGACCCCCTCGCCATGCCCAGCCTCTGCCTTCGCCCCGTCCGCGCCCTGCTTGCCGGCGCCCTCGTCGCCGGCCTCGCCGCCGGCGCCTTCGCCGGCCCGGATGTCGAGGAAGGCAGCCGCGACGCCGGGGGAACCCCGCAGTCCGCCAAGCAGGCAAAGGGCAACGGATCACTCATCTCGCTGAGCGGCGCCACCGCCGAGGGCTACCTGGTCGGCGACGTCGTCGACATGTTCCTGATCTACGTCTCGAACCCCGCGACCTTCTCCGCGACGACCGACTCGAACACGGCGTTCAATCCGATGCTCTGGCTGTTCCGCGTCACGACGGACACGGCCGGCGGCTACAACGGCGCGTTGGCGATCGCGGCGAACGACAACATGAACAGCACGACCACGGCATCCAAGGTCTCGTTCCCCGTGGGCACGCAGTGGGCGCCGGGGGTCTACGCGGTGGCGATCACGGCCAGCGGCGTGAAGCCGTTCGCACTCGTTCCGACGGCGACAGGTGGCGGATTCAACCAGGTCGCCGTCTTCAACAGTGGACTGCCGACCGACTTGCTCGGGCCCAGCCAGGTGGGCTTGAGCTTCCCCGTGAAGCTCTGGAACGGCGCTTCGGGCGCGGGCTCGGGACCGTACCGGATCGGCCTGACGGGTTCCACGCTGATTCCGCCCGGCGCAGGAGCCGGCGTGTGCGGCGACGTGTTCGCCGGCGACTGCTTCGTCTCGCACCCCACGACCCGCGGCTGCACCGATCCGGTCTGCTGCGCGCTGGTGTGTGGCCTTGACCCGCTCTGCTGCACGCTCTCCTGGGACGACCTGTGCGCGACGCTTGCCCAGCAGAACTGCGCCCAGTGCACGGCCCCGGCGAACAACTGCCCGGCCGACCTCAATGGTGATGGCATCGTCGATGGCGGCGACCTGAGCATCCTGCTCGCAGCATGGGGCGTGTGCCCCTGATCGCGATCAAGGCGGCGGGGCTGCCCCGGCGCGCGCGGACTGGGCCTCCGCCAGCTCCAGCTCGCCCTTCTTCGTCTGTGGGTCGTCCGGCCCCAGCCTCTTTTGCTTGATCGCGAGCGAGCGCTCCAGTACCGGGATCGCCTCGTCGTGCTTGCCGTTGCGCGAGAGCGCCCGGCCGAGGTTCGTCAGCATGCGTGCCAGCTGCACGTCGTCCTCGGGCATGTTGGCGGACGCGATCTCGACCGCCAGGCGGAAGTCCCGCTCGGCCTCGTCGAGCCGCCCGAGCTGCTCGCGCAGCGTCGCGCGGTTGTTGATCGCACGTGCCCAATCGAGCCCCGCGCCGTCGATCTGGGTCCACATGTCGATCGACGCGTCATAGAGCGCGGCGGCCTCGTCCACGCGCCTGCGCTGGCGCTCGGTGGCGGCCAGGTGCTGGAGCGTCATCGCGACCTCCGGGGTCGGGCGGCCGCCGGCCACGCCCCGACGCACCGCGAGCGCCTCGGAGTACGACTGGAACGCGCCCTCGAATTCCCTCAGGGCGTACAGCACACGCCCCTGGTTGTGCAGAGCCTCGCCCAGGGCTCGCCGGTTGGCAGCCGTGGGATCGCGACGTGCGGCCTCGCGCCGCTCGGCCAGCGCCCGGTCAAGCAGGCGGCGGGCGCCTTCGTTGTCGCTCATCGCCAGGCGCGCCAGCCCCATCGTGGTCTGCAAGGACGCCAGCACATCCGGTTGCCGATCCAGCCGGCTGTCCAGGTTGCCCTCGACCAGCGAGAGGAAGTCGATCGCGTTGAGGTCCGCGCGCCCCTTGCCCCTCTCGGGATCGATCGCCACGATCGACTGCTGG
>JBIKJV010000023.1:0-25185 GCA_044360755.1 Phycisphaerales bacterium | reverse complement strand
CGTCCAGCGTGTCGGTGGCGCGCCGGCGCTGTTCCTCGGCGGTGCGGTACAGGACGGCGAAGGTGATGGCGCTGGCGACCACGAGCACCGCGCCGACCGAGGCCGCGCCGACGCCCCAGCGATGGCGGCTGACGAACTTGCGGAAGACGTATCGCCTGCTGGGCGGGCCGGCGGACACCGGAAGCCGGTCGAGGTGCCGCCGGATGTCCGCCGCAAGCTCGCCGGCGGATCCGTAGCGGCGCTCGCGGTCCTTCTCCAGGCACTTCAGGCAGATCCAGTCGATGTCGTCGCGCAGCGCAGCGCGCAGCGCCGGCGGCGAGGCCGCGCGTGCAGCGGCGATCGCATCGGCGCGGGCGGGGTCTGACTGCAGGAGGTCGCCGTAGCGCGCCGACGGCCGGGGCGGCGTCTCCTCGGAGAGGATGCGCTGCATCTCGGCGAAGCCCTTGCCGCGGAGCGCCTTCGGGTCGAACGGCAGCAGGCCCGAGACCAACTCGTAGAGCGTGGCACCCAGCGCGTAGACGTCGGAGCGCGTGTCGACGTCGCCACCCTGCGCCTGCTCCGGGCTCATGTAGTCCGGCGTGCCGATCATCATGCCGCCGATCGTGCGGATCTCCTGGTTGCCCAGCCGTTCGCCCATCGCCTTTGCGATGCCGAAGTCGATGATCTTGGGAAACAGGCCGCTCTCGGTACGGGTGCAGAGGATGTTGGCCGGCTTCAGGTCGCGGTGCACCACGCCCTTCACGTGGGCGTGCTGGATGGCCTCGGCCACGCGGATGAAGAGCACCAGGCGCTGCCGGACCGACAGTCGCTCGCGATCGGCAAAGGCGCCGATCGGCTCGCCGCGGACGAACTCCATCGCGAAGTACGGGCGGTGGTCCTCGGTGATGCCCGCATCCAGCACCTTCGCGACGCATGGATGCTCCATGCGCGCCAGCGCCTGGCGCTCGGCCTCGAAGCGCGCGAGCACCTCGGACGAGTCCATGCCGGGCTTGACCAGCTTGAGCGCCACGGTGCGGCGGACGGGCTCGCGCTGCTCGGCCTCGTAGACGACGCCGAAGCCGCCCTCGCCAAGCATGCGCGTGATGGTGAAGTGCCCGATCGTGGCCCCTTCGTCGAAACGCAGGCCGCGCGGGACGGGAACGGCCTGGGGAGGCGGGCCTCCGACGACCGTGGGCACGTCGGAAGGGCTGGGCACGCCACGGTCGCCGGGCGTGGCACCGCCGATGATCGTCGGGTCGTCGCTCATGCCCCCTCCCTGACGATCTCGATCTCGCGCATCCCCTCGCCGCAGTCGCGGAGCCGCACGGTGACGCGGCGCGTCGGCAGCGCGGCGGCGATTCGGGACGGCCACTCGACCGCCACGATCGCGCTGCCCGACGCCAGCAGCTCGTCCCACCCCAGCGCCTCGAGGTCGGCAGGCCCGCGGAGGCGATAGGCGTCGATGTGGACAAGCGGCACGGCGCCGGGCGTGGCGTGGCGGTGCTCGATCACGAACGTGGGGCTGGAAACCTGCGCGACGTCGTGCCCCAGGCCATGCGCCAGGCCGCGCACGAAGCGGGTCTTCCCCGCGCCGAGGTCGCCTTCGAGCGCGATCACGATGCCCGGCTCGAGCGTGGCAGCCAGGCCGGCGGCAATCGCCTCGGTCTGGGCCTCGTCATGGGCCAGGTGCAGGGTGCGCTCGGGTCCGGTCACGTGCGGTGCTCCCAGCCGGCATCATCGGCAGGAATCCGGCGGGGGCCCTCGATTGCGACCACCAGCGGGGCGCCCGGCGCGCGCATGACGAAGCGGCCGATGACCGTGACGGGCACGCCCTCAACGGCGGCGGGCGGCGCTCCTGCGCAGGCGAAGGCCAGTTCGTGGTCCTCGCCGTCGCCCAGGGCCCCCTGCCAGCTGGAGCCCGGCGCACAGGGCACGCATGCGGCGTCCACCTCGACCGCCAGGCCCTCGGCGTCCGCCAGGTGGCCGGCGTCGCGCGCCAGGCCGTCCGAGACGTCGATCATGGCGTGCAGGCGGCCGCCGAGCACCGCCGCCAGTGCCAGCGCCTGTGGGACGCGGGGCTCGAAGGTCAGGTGGCGCCCCCTGCCGTCGCTGCCCAGCGAGCCGCCGAGCGCACCGGTCACGCAGAGGAGGTCCCCTGCCATGGCCCCCGCGCGGGTGACCACGCGACCACCGGGCCCGGGCTGTGCCAGGATGGAGACGCTGACGACCAGCGGGCCGTCGGCGGCCTGCACGCCCACGTCGCCGCCGACCATGGGGCAGCCCCAGTGCGCGGCCCAGCGGCGGAGGCCGTCGGCCAGCGCCTCGACGTCGCGGTCCGCCATTCCGCGGGGCAAGGCGGCGGTGGCGACGGTCGCTCGCGGGATGGCGGCCATCGCGGCGACGTCGCTGACGTTCCGGGCGACCGCCTTGCGCGCCACCAGGTCCAGGTCGGTGCCGCGCAGGAAGTGACGGCCCTCGATCACCTGGTCGGCGGCCACCAGCACGTGCCCATCACCGAAGCGCACCAGCGCCATGTCGTCGCCGGGCGGCACGGGGACGTCGAGACCCGGGACCCCGGACAACGCGGGATTGTGCGAACGGATGCGCGCGATGAGGTCGCGTTCACGCATCGGTGGCCCCGGCGGTGCGTGCCACCAGCGCCAGGAGCGCGTCGGCCGTGCGTTGCGTGGCACCCTGGTTCTCCAGGACGGTCCGGCGGGCGGCGCTGCCCATCCGCGCCCGCAGCGCGGCGTCGCCAAGGAGTTCGCGCAGGGTGGCCGGCAGCCGTGTGGCGTCCACGCGCTGCATCGCACCGGCGCGCAGCAGTGCGTCGGAGGACTCCTGGAAGTCGCCGTAGCGTGGGCCGGTGACCAGGGCCTTGCCAAGGCCGGCGGGTTCCATCGCGTCGGAGCCGTGCAGCTGTCCGAAGCTGCGGCCGATCACCACGACGTCGGCCAGCGCGTAGGCCTTCCGCAGCTCGCCGATGGTGTCGAGCAGGAACAGGCCCTTCGCACTGCCACGCTCGCCCTTGGAGCGCCGCGCGCAGCCGGCCAGCGTCTCGGCCGCCGCATCGAACCACTCGGGCTTGCGCGGCGCGCACAGGAGCTGCACGCCCTTCGGCACGGCGTCGCGCAGCAGCGCGTGTTCCTCCGGTGCGGTGGAGCCGGCCACCACCAGCGGTCGCGAGCGATCGATCCCCAGTTCCTGCGCCAGCGCGTCGGCGCCCGGTACGTGGTCCGCCACCTGAGCGGTGTCCCACTTCATCGTGCCGGTGACGTACACGCGGCCGTTCGGGACGCCCAGACGCCTGAACCGTTCGGCATAGTCCTGGTTCTGCGCGAGCACGGCCTGGAGCTTGGCGAAGGTGCCGGCCAGCAGCCCTCGGACGCGGATGTAGCGCGAGAAGCTGCGGGCCGAAAGGCGGCCGTTGACCACCACCACTGGAATGCCCCGCGCCGCGCAGGCATCGACGAAGTTGGGCCAGACCTCCAGCTCGGTGAGCGCCACCAGGTCGGGCTGCACGCGGTCCAGGAAGCGTTCGACCATCCAGCTGGCGTCGAAGGGGTATCGCACGACGGCGTGGCCGGCGCGGCCGAAGACCTCATGGGCCCGTGCGGTACCGGTGTCCGTTGTGGCGGAAACCACGACCTCGGGAGCGATTGCGTCGGTCGCCAGGCGTTCCACCAGTTGGCGGATCGCGTTCACCTCGCCCACGGAGACGGCGTGCACCAGGATGCGGAGGGCAGCCTTCCGCGGCAGCGCATTCCCCGCGCCGAAGCGCGCGTTCCAGTCCGTCCGCAGTTTGCCGGTGCGGTGCATCCGCCACGCCCAGATGGGCGCGGTGGCGGTGACGGCCGTCAGGTAGGCGCAGTCGCGCAGCCAGCGCATCCGTGCAGGATACGGCAGGGACGCCTGTTCCCGGACGCGGTTATGATCGGCGCCATGGCCCACTGGAAGCAACTGACCGAGTTCGTCGTGCGACTGCCCCACCGCGCGGGCGAGCTGGCGCGCCTCGCTGCGCAGCTGAAGCACGCGAACGTCGACATCGTCAGCTACTTCGGCCCCACCGAGGGGCGCTCGGCCGACGGCTTCCACATCGTGCCCGACGACGCGGACCGCTTCCGCGAGTTCGCGACGTCGATCGGGCTGGGAACGTGGGAAGAGACCTGCTTCTACCTGAGCGCCGAGTACCGCGGCGGGGACCTGCTGGGCACGCTGGGCGCCATCGCCGAGGCGGGCATCAACATCGAGTTCATCGAGGCGCTGCACGTCCAGGGCGTCTTCGGCGTGCTCATCTGGGTGGACGACGCCGACGTCGATCGCCTGGTCGTCATCCTGAGCGCGGCTTGACGCGCCGGAGCGCGCGTTGCCGAAGGGAACCGCCGAACCCCGCAGCGAACATGCCGCGGGGCCACGGTGGCGCATCGGCGTGGACGTGGGCGGGACCTTCGCGGATGCGGTGGCCACCCGCGGCGACGGCGCCTGCCGGCGCGTGAAGCTGCTGACGAACGGAATCCTGCGGGCCCCCTGCCGGGCCGATGCCGCCGGGCTGCTGCTGCGGGGCGCGCCGGCGTGGTGGTGTGCGGCGCTGCCGGGAACCCAGGCGCGGACCGATGCGGGCGACGCGGGACGGGTGCGCGGCGCGCGGGCGTGCGAGGGCGGCATCGCGCTGGACGTCGAGTGCCCGCCGCACGCTGCTGGCTGGTGCGAACTGGACGCCGGGCTCGAGGCTCCGGTGTTCGCGGCGCGGATGGTGACCGAGACGTCGCTCGGAGCGCCCCTGCCGGCCGTCGACCTGTGCGTGGGCACGACGCGCGGTACGAACGCGTTGCTCGAGGGCGCCGTCGACCGGGTGGGGTTGGTGGTGAACGACGGGCTCGAGGGACTGCTTGAGGTTGGCACCCAGCAACGGCTTGGTCTCTTCGACTTGGTGCCGCGCAAGCCGCCGGTGCCGGTCGCGATGGTGGTGGGCGTGCCGGGGCGGATCATGTGCGACGGCCGCGAGCACGCGCCGCTGGACGAGCACGCGCTGCGGGCCGCCGGCGAGCGCCTGCAGGCGGCTGGAATCCGGCACGTGGCAGTGGCGCTGATGCACGCATGGCGCAACCCGGCACACGAGGTTCGCGCGGCCGCGATCCTCCGCGCCGCGGGGTTCACGCGCGTGGTGACAAGCAGCGAAATGGCCCCCACCCCACGCGTGGTGCCGCGGGCGCAGACGGCGGTGGTCGATGCCGCGCTTTCGACGGCGGTGCGGGGCCTGCTGGAGCGGATCGCGGAGCAGGCCGCCCCGGGCACCGTGCTGGCCGGGACGAGCGCGGGCGGCATCGTGGATGCGCGCGGGTACCAGCCGAAGGACAGCCTGCTGAGTGGGCCTGCACTGGGCGCACAGCACGCGCTGGCGGGCATGCGGCGGGCCGGTGTGGAGGAAGGCATCGGCTTCGACATGGGCGGCACCAGTACGGACGTCACGCTGCTGGGGCGCCACGGCGTGGTGATGCGCGCCACCAGCGACGTGGCGGGGATCACCGTGGCGAGCCCGTGCGTGGACGTCCTGAGCGTTGCCGCAGGCGGCGGGTCGATCTGCCGTGCGACGCGCGAGGGGCTCTTCGTTGGTCCCCGGAGCGCCGGCGCCCACCCAGGCCCCGCGTGCTACGGGCGCGGCGGTCCGCTCACCGTGACCGACGTGAACCTGTTGCTGGGCCGCCTGGTGCCGGGCGGATCGCTGCCGCTGGACCGCGGCGCGGCGGAGCGCGCGGCCGAACGCGAGGCCATCGGCGCCGGGCTGGACGTCGCGCCCATGCTGCGGGGCTTCCTTGCGCTTGCCAACGAACACATGGCAGGCGCCGTGCGCGCGGCATCCGCGGCGCGGGGCGTGGACCCGCGCGACCGCGCGCTGGTCGCCTTCGGTGGCGCGGGCGGCCAGCATGCGTGCGCGGTGGCGGCCGCGATCGGCATCCGGCGCGTGCTGGTGCTGCCGGATGCGGGGTTCGTGAGCGGCGCCGGTGCGCACGGCTCGATGCGGTCGCGCATGGGGATCGCGGCGTGCGAGGCGCCTGCGCATGACGTCGGCGCCGTGCGTGCCGCGATCGACGGCGCGCTCGCGCGCGCCCGCGACGCGCTGCGCGCCGATGGCGTGGCGCGCCCATGCGCGGCGGGAATCGAGCTGACGATGCGTGTCGCGGGCCAGGCCGGCACGCTGGCGGTGGCGCTGCCCGATGCCGCCGCCTTTGAGCCATCCGCCTGCCGGCGCGCGTTCGACGCGGAATTCGCGCGCGTCTATGGCCGTGCCGCTCCCGACACTCCACCGGTGGTGGAATCCGTGCTGGCCCGCGCGACCGAAGCCGACGACCTGCCCGGCGAGCTGCCGGGCCACGCCCCCGACCGGCGGGCATGGATCGCGGGCGCGGACCACGGCCCCTGGAACGGCGACTGCCCATCGCCGGGGCCCGCCATCTTGACGGAGTCCGGCGCGACGGTGGCGATCGACGCTGGCTGGACCGCGCAACCCGCGCCGGGCGGGGCACTCGACCTGCGTGCGTCCGAGGAACTTCCTGCCGACCCCCTCTCGCCCGAGGTGGCGGCCGCGCGCTTCACGGCGATCGCCACCTGGATGGGCGCGCTGCTGGAGCGCACGGCGCGCAGCGTGAACGTGAAGGACCGCCTGGACTTCTCCTGCGGCCTGCTGGATGCCGACGGCCGGCTGTGCGCGAACGCCCCGCACGTCCCCGTCCACCTTGGCGCGCTGGGTGCGTGCGTGCGCGCCGTGCTGGCCGCCGTGCCTGAGGCCGGCGATGCCACGGTACTGGTGAACCACCCGGCGTTCGGTGGTTCGCACCTGCCCGACATCACCGTGGTGCGCGCCGTGCACGACGAAGCGGGGTGCCGCATTGGTTTCGTGTCGGCGCGTGCGCACCATGCCGAGGTCGGCGGGATCCGCCCGGGCTCGATGCCGCCCGACGCACGGACGCTGGCCGAGGAAGGCGTGGCGATCGCGCCCACCGTGATTTCCGGCGCCGGCGGCATCGACACGGCGCGCGTGCAGGCCATCTTCGCCGGCGGCCCACACCCCAGCCGCGACCCCGGCGCGAACGTCGACGACGTGCTGGCGGCCTGTGCGGCGCTGGATGCCGGCGCCACCGCGCTGCGGGACCTGGCCCGCGCGGCCGATGGCGGCACGCTGCGCGAGGCGATGCGCCAGCTTCTGGCGCGCAGCGCGACGCGCACGCACGGCCTGCTCGCCCTGGTGCCGCCCGGCGGGCTGCACGCACGCGCCGCGCTGGACGACGGAACGCCGTTGCAGGTGGCGATCCATCGCCACGCCGATCGCCTGCACATCGACTTCACCGGCTCCGGCGGCGTGCACCCGGGCACGCTCAACGCGCCGGCCGCCGTGGTGCGGAGCGCCGTGCTGTACGTCCTGCGGCTCCTGGCAGGCCGCGCGGAGCCGCTGGACGAGCACACGGCGCCGCTCAATGAGGGCTTCCTGGACCCCGTCGACGTGGTGCTGCCCGCGGGCCTCCTGAATCCCCCGTTCGTGGCTGATCCGGCCGCCTGCCCGCCCGTGTCGTGCGGCAACACCGAGACCAGCCAGCAGGTGGTCGAGTTGCTGCTGCGCGCGTTCGGCGCCGCGGCCGGCAGCCAGGGCACCATGAACAACCTGGTGCTGGGGAACGCCGCGTTCAGCCTCTACGAGACCATCGGCGGCGGGGCCGGCGCCGCACCCGGCCAGGCAGGCGCATCGGCCGTGCACGTGCACATGACGAACACGCGGCTGACCGACCCCGAGACGCTCGAGATGCGCACCCCCGTGCTGCTGGAGCGCCTGCGGGTGCGCACCGGATCCGGCGGCGCCGGCGCCGCGCCTGGCGGCATGGGCATCGAGCGCCGGCTGCGCCTCCTGGACGCGGCGGAACTGTGCTTCACGGGCCTGCGGCGCGCGGCGGGCGCACCCGGGCTGGACGGCGGCCACGCGGGCGCGCCCGGCGAGCAGTGCATCATGCGCGCCGACGGCCACGTCGAGCCGCTTCCCGGCATCGCCCATGCGTGGCTCGAGGCGGGTGACGCCGTGGAGATCCGCACCCCGGGCGGCGGCGGCGCGGGCGCGCCGCACCGCTGATGGCGGTCACTTCAGCTCGATGCGCTCGACACGGTTGGCAAGCCCCGTGTCCTCGCTGATCTCGACGAAGACGCCGCAGACGCGCGTGTCGTCCTGGCCCATCTCGTAGTGCACAGGGAGCGCCGTCGTCATGTGCCGCACGACCGCCTCGGTCTGGCGGCCGATCACCGAGTCGTACGGCCCGCACATGCCCATGTCGGTGATGAACGCCGTGCCGCCGCGCAGGATCCGCGCATCGGCCGTCGGCACGTGCGTGTGCGACCCCGCGACGAGCGCCGCGCGTCCGTCGCACCACGCCGCCAATGCGGCCTTCTCGCTGGTGGCCTCCATGTGGGCCTCGACGACCACGATCGGCCGGCGCTCCGGGATTGCGGCAATCACCTCGTCCACCGCGGTGAACGGGTCGTTCGCGGGCAGCGGGAAGAAGACGCGGCCCAGGACCGTCACCACGTAGACGTCGCGCGTGCGGCCATTGGCGGCCGGGATGCGCGAGAAACGCTTGCCGGGCGAACGGGCCGAAAGGTTCGCGGGACGCGCCACGGGCTCATCGGGCCGCTCCAGGTACGGGACGATCTTTGGGTCGCGGTAGACGTGATCGCCCAGCGTCAGGGCGTCGATCCCCATCGCCCGGAACGCCTTGTAGAGCTCCGGGGTCAGGCCGGACCCGTTGCGGGCGTTCTCGCCGTTGGCGATCACCACGTCCGGCGCCCAACGCTCCCGCAGGGCCGGCAGGCACCGTTCCAGCACGGAGCGTCCGGGCGCCCCGTTGATATCGCCGAGGAATGCAAGCTTGACGGAGCGACCCATGCGCTACACTCTACGCGTTCCTGCCACGTGGCACGGCGCACGCAACCTGGGGCCTCGACGACTCGGCGATCGGTCTGGACCCGCCTGGTCCGGCCATCCGTGCTGCCTCGGCCACCGGAATCCAAACCCATGCAGACGACTTCGTTCAAGATCGGCGAGAAGGTCCGCCATTCCAAGCGCCCCGAATGGGGCACCGGGACGATCGCCAAGATCGAGGTGATCACCCGCGAAGGCCGGCCCGACCGCCGCATCTGGATCCGCTTCCCCAACGCCGGCGAGAAGACGGTGCTGGCCAGCATGGCCGAGCTCGAGCACGTCGACGGCGGCGACCAGCTGGGGAGCACGCCGACGCTGGCCGACCTGCACGCGCGCTCGGACGGCGGATGGCTGGGCGAGATCTCGAAGAAGAAGCCCGAGCACGTGATGACCACGCTGCCGGACGCGGCGACCGACCCATTCATCCCGATCCGCCGCCGGCTGCAGAACACGCTGGCGCTGTACCGCTTCGATGCGTCGTCGCGGCTCATCGAGTGGGCCGTGGCGCAGAGCGGCCTGAACGACCCGCTGGGGCACTTCAGCCGGCACGACCTGGAGGCGCTGTTCGGCCGCTGGAAGTTCGCGCTGGACGCGCATCTGGGAAAGCTCCTCCAGGAAGCGCGCCGCGAGCCGGGCACGCTGGAGGAGGCGCAGAAGGGCGCACCGCCCGGCGCGATCGCCGCGGTGAAGCGCATCAGCGCGTTCCGCTGAGCCGCGCCCGGCGCCCCCCTGCCCGTTAGCATCCGCCCCCGCATGGCCAACGCGATCGACATCCCCGTCGCCCGGCGCCTCAAGAACGCCCAGCGGTACCGCGAGGTCATCGGCGTCCTGGCCCGGTTCGGGTTCGCCAGCTTCGTCGCGCAATCGGGATTCGGCCCCCTGCGCCGGGCCCACATCGAGTGGCTCTACAGCCGCGACGGCACGGTCGACCTGTCATCCGCGCCCTTCGAGGTCCGCCTGCGCAAGGCGATGGAGGAACTGGGCCCGACCTTCATCAAGATCGGCCAGATCCTGTCCACCCGCCGGGACCTGATCCCCGACTCGCTGGCCGACGAGTTCATGCAGCTGCAGGCCGACTGCCCGAAGATCCCGTTCGATCGCGTGCGCGCGGCGCTGGACGAGCAGCTGAAGGGGCGCACCGACGAGCTGTTCCAGTGGATCGACCCCGAGCCGCTGGCGGCGGCGTCGATGGCACAGGTGCACGCGGCGATCTGGAAGGATGGCACCGAGGTCGTCGTCAAGCTGCTTCGCCCCGACGCAGCGGACCAGATCGAGGCCGACATGGAGGCGCTGGCCTTCGTCGCGCGCCTGGCCGAGGACCGGCTTGCCAAGAGCGGCTTCAGCCCCACCGAGATCGTCGAGGAGTTCCGCGAGGAACTGCGGCGCGAGACCAACCTGACGATCGAGGCCCGCAGCACCGACCGCATGCGCCGCTCGTTCGAGCACGACGCCGGTGTCTCGTTCCCTAAGGTCTTCTGGGAGGCGACCACGCCTGGCCTGCTGACCATCGAGCGCGTGAAGGGACGCCTGCTGGCGCGCACCCCCTACTCGTCGATCCCACTGGAGGTCCGCAAGCAGATCATCGCCAACGGCGCACGCGCGGTGTTCCGCCAGTGCCTGGAACTGGGCTTCTTCCACGCCGATCCCCACCCCGGCAACATCTTCATCCACGACGACGGGCGGATCACGTTCATCGACTGTGGCATGGTGGGACGAATCGGCGCCGACGCGCGCCAGCGCATCGCCGAGCTGATCTTCGGCGTGGCCACCGGCGATGCACGCTTGGTCATGCGCGCCGCGATGCGCATGGGCAACGTCGAGCCCGACACCATCGACGAGCGTGCGCTGCTGGACGACGTCCAGGAGGTCGTGGACCAATTCATCGGCAAGCCGATCGGCGAGATCGACATCGCCGCGGTGCTTGACAAGTTCTACGAGATCCTGCGCGTCTACAAGGTGCGCTGCCCGGCCGACATGGTCATGCTCATCAAGGCCATGGGCACGATCGAGGGCGTGGCGCGCGACCTGGACCCGGATTACGAGATCATCGAGGCCGCCAAGCCGTTCATCTACAAGCTGATCAACGACCGGTACTCGCCGAAGGCGCTCACCAAGCGCGTGGCGAACACCCTTTTCAGCTACGCCGAGCTGGTCGACAGCCTGCCGAAGCAGATCAACGGCATCCTGCGCAAGATCCGCCTGGGCGAGGCGAAGGTCAACTTCCACTTCGAGGGCATCGAGCGCTTCCGCATGTCGGTGGAGCACACGGCGACCACCGTGTCGTACGCGCTGCTGATCAGCGCGCTGCTGGTGGCCAGCTCGATCCTGGTGCTAGCCGCGCGCGGCGAGCCTGATTCCGCGATCGCCACCCTTGGCCTGGTGGGATTCCTGCTGGCTGGTTTCCTTTCGCTCGGGCTGATCTGGGACATCTGGCGCACGCGGCGCGCAGTGAACCGGAGCGTCCGCGACGAAGAACGATGGGACCGGCGCGAGCAGCACGGACCTTCGGGGCACTGACAACGCCGCGGCAAAAAGAAGCGCGGGCCCGCGCCAGGCATCACCCCACGTGAATGCCCGACGCCGGACCCGCAGCTGTGCCCCACGGACGAGGTGAAAGTAGCGCCGAAACGGGGAACGGCAAGCGATCCCGACGGAATTGGGCGCGGTTGCCCAGGCCCGCGGCACGCACGGGTTGACCGGATCCAGGCGAGATGGGGGGTGGATTGCGGCGGAAATCCAGGGAGAACCGGTTTCACGGGGCCCCGCATGGCGGCACACTGGTGGCATGTTCCAGCCCCACGAGCGTGCCCTCCGGGCCTTCGGCCTGCTCCCCGCCTTCGTCCTCGGGGCGGCGGCGGGCGCCCAGTGGACCTCAGACCCCGCCAGCCCCACCGTCCTGGCGTCGGGAGCCAGTGACCAGGTCCAGCCCAAGATCGTGCGCCTGGCGGACGGCGGCTTCTACATGAGTTGGCTGGACAACTCCGGCGGGGGCTACGACCCGATGGTGCAGCGTTACACGGCCACCGGTGCAGCCGCGTGGCCGGCCCCCGTGAAGGCCTTCGACACGTCGTTCTCCAGCACCGAGGACTACGGCCTGACGGTGGATGCCGCGGGCAACGCCATCCTCGTGAACCGCGACGACCGCTTTGGGGCGCCGTTGAAGATCACCGCCCAAGCGATCGCACCCGATGGCTCGCTGCCGTGGGGAGTCAATGGCATCCGGATGCCGACCACGGGCGACGTCTACTCGCCGAAGGCCGGGCGCGCGGGCGATGGCGCCGCCGTCGTCGGATGGTCGGAGACCAACGCCGGGAACCGTGCCCGGGTTCTGCGCCTGAACGCGAACGGAACCCCGGCATGGTCCACGCCCTTCGTGATGGCGGACACCACGACCGGCAGCCTGACCACGTTCCTCTCCGACATCCAGCCAGGCGATGGCGATTCCGTGATCGCCAGCTGCGTGCGCTACACCACCTTCACGGGCGCGAAGACGCTGCAGGCGCAGAAGCTGAGCGGCGCCGGCGTGCCGCAGTGGGGAACCTCGAACCTGTCGGTGTTCTCCTCGGGATCGCTGCAGTTCGGCAACTACCCGGCCTTCGCCTCCGACGGCAATGGCGGCGCGGTCTTCAGCTGGTACACGACCAGCCCGCTCCAGTGCGTGGTGCAATGGGTCACGAATACCGGGACACGGCTGTTCGGAACCGCGGGCCTGGCGGTCGCCACGGGAACGACGGTCGAACGCACATCGCCCAGCGCGACGGTGGATCCCGTCAGTCGCCGGATCTACGTGAATTGGGTGGAGCGCATCCCCAACAGCAGCATCTACGGCGCGGCCGCCCAGGCGATCGATGCGTCGGGCGTGCGGCTGTGGGATCCGGTCGGCGGCCTGCCGATCGCGCCGCTCGAGACCGTCTACCAGTACTGGCAGCCCCGGGCATCGATGCTGGCGGGCAAGCCCATCTTCTCGTGGACCCGCACCGCGGCGTTTGGCTCCGAGACGACCTTCGCCCAGAGCTACACCGATGCCGGTACCGCGGTGTGGACGGCGCCGGTGCCGCTGACGGGCGTCACCTCCACCGGGCGCTGGGTGCTGGAGAACGGCGGCAATGCCGCGGCGACCAGCCTGGTGAACGTCTGGGAGACCGGCGCGATCGGCACCGTCGACATCGTGGGATGCCGGCTCAATGCGGACGGCACCCTGGGCACGGTCGCAGTCCCCGGGGACGTGAACGGCGATGGCAGGGTGAACGGCGCCGACCTCGGTGCCGTGCTTGGCACCTTCGGCCCAGCGTCGCCCGGCGCGCCCACCGACCTCGACCGGAACGGCGTCGTGGACGGTGCGGACCTTGGGTTCGTGCTCGGCCGATGGGCGCCCTGACGGCGACGGCGGTCACTGCCCGCCCGACGACGGACGGCTCGTGCGCACCGACCAGGCGCGCGCGAGCCGTTCTGCGCTGACAGGCACGGCCGTCCGCAGTTCCTGCGCGAACAGGCTGACGTGGTACTCCTCGACCAGCCTGCGGAACGGTTCCAGGATGCCGGCGTCACGGCCCTCGGAGGCAAGCTGAGCCTCGGCGCGGGCCAATTCGTCCTCCCAGTGGGCCACCAGTGCCTGGTTGGTGCGATCGCGATCCAGTCCGGGCCCCGCCAGGCGGCGCAGGCGCACGCCAAGGGCGTCGACGTAGCGGACCACGACCGGCACATCCGCCAGCGGCACGCGCATCAGCGCAGCGGGCGACGCCAGACGTGCGAGCCGTACACGGACGTCGGCCAGCGCCGGTGCCCAGGCGGCCGGGGCCGGCGCGTCGAGCGCCCGCAGGACATCGGCGGCATGCCCGTAGAGCAGTGCAGCGGCGCGCACGGCCTGGACAACGGAGTCGCGCAGCGTCCGGCTGCCGGCGTCCAGACGGGCCTCGAACTCCGCCGGCGTCCGAACGATCGGCTGCCCATCGACGAACGCGTGCGCCGCGGCGGCCAACTCCAGGGCCGCGACCAGCGCCGCGCGTCCCGCCCCGGTGACGCCCAGCCACGTCAGGACCAGGGGATCCAGTTCAGGCATGTACTCCAGGTGGTGCGCGATCGCATCCTGGCAGGCCATCGCAAAGAGCCGCCGCAGTCCGCCGCGCGTCAGTCGTTCGGCCTCGTCGGCGGAGTCGCACAGCGCGACCGAGACCGAGTCGCCCGCATCGACCAGCGCCGGGAACGCCACGATGCGCCGCCCGCCCACCGACGCGGCGACCCGCTCCGGAAGCTCGGGAAGGTCGAACGAATGCAGCCCGGTGCGCCGCCACGCGTCGCCGAACGCATCGCCAAGGGAGGCCTGGCGGCGTTCGGCCAGCAGGCCCTGCAGCTGGCGGCGCAGTGCGTCGACGTCGTTGCCGCGTGCGACGACTCGGCCGGCGTCGTCGACCACCTCGACGTGCATCGAGAGGTGCGGCGGAAGCGCGGCAAGCTCGAAGTCGCCGGGGACGATCTCGGTGCCGGCGACGCGCGAGAGATGCCGCGCCAGCTGCGGCAGGAGCGGCCCCTCGCCGAACGCCAGCGCCTCGGCCGCGCCCTGCGCGACCTCCTTGACCGGGAACAGGCGCGTGCGGAGGCGCTTGGGCAGGGCGCGCACCAGCCCCTCGACCTTCTCGGCCAGCCGCCCCGGCACCAGCCACTCCAGGCGGCCGGCATCGACGAGCGGCAGATCGTCGACGTGAACCTCGAGCCGGACCCCGTCGCCACCGCTCCCGGGCTCGTGCACGTAGGCCAGCCGCGCCGTGGCAGCGGACCCCAGCGGCAGTTCGTCCGGGAATCGCGCGGCCAGGTCCGGGTCGGGAGCGGCCTGAAGCACGTCGGAGTCCCGCATGAAGAGGGCCCGCGGGTCCTGCGATTCGGCGCGCCGGCGCCACCGTTCGAACGACGGAAGGCTGTGCACGTCGGCAGGCACGCGTGCGTCGAAGAAGGCGTGGATCGCGGGGCCGCCCGCCAGCAAACCGCGCTCGCGGCGCTTGGCCTCCATGGCCTCGACCCGCGCCAGCAGCTGCCGATTGTGGCGCACGAACGGCACGTCCAGGTCGCAGTCGCCCTCCACCAGTGCGGCTTGGATGAAGATCGTCCGCGCCTCGGTCGGGGCATCCGGCCCGTACGGCACGCGGCGCCGCGCAACGATCGGGAGTTCGCCGAACGAGACGCGTTCCCACGCCGCCACCTGTCCGGTGGCGCGCACCCAGTGCGGCTCGCTGCGGACGCGCTGCACCAGGTGCGGCGCGATGCGCTCGACCCAGTCGCCCTGGACGCGCGCCAGCATGCGGCCCCAACGCCGGGTCGTCTCGACGATCTCGGCTGCGACGACCCACGTGGGCGTACGCCGTGCCAGCGTCGAGCCCGGGAAGATCGCGAAGCGCGCTCCGGATGCCGTGCGGTAGTCGCCGTCCTCGGTGCGCATGCCCAGCTGCGAGACGAAGCCTGCCAGCACGGCGCGGTGCACACGGACCAGGTCGCTCTCCTCCCCGAGGGGCGGAACCGACAGCCGCAGGCGGTCCGCGAGCACGCCGCGCAGTTGGTCCACCAGGTCGGTCCATTCGCGCATGCGCTGGTGCGAGAGGAAACTCGTGCGGCACCAGCGCCGCAGCGCCGACGACCCGAGCGCCGCGGACTCGGCCCGCCAGCGCCGCCACAGCCGCAGGAGCGTCCCGAAGTCGCTTTCGGGGTCACGGAAGGCCGCGTGGGCGAAGTCCGCCTCCCCCTGCTTCATGGGCGGCCGTTCTCGCGGGTCCTGGATCGAGAGCGCGGCGGCCAGCACCAGGCCCTCGGCCAGCACGTGCTCGTCCGAAGCGGCCATCAGCATGCGCGCCAATCGCGGGTCGACGGGCAGCGCGGCCATCCGCATGCCCAGCGGCGTGAGCGCGTGGCGGCGATCCAGCGCGCCCAGTTCGACGAGCGTCTCCGTGCCCTCCGCCACCAGGCGGGGGCTGGGTGCGTCCAGGAACGGGAAATCCGCCACCTCGCCCAGGCCCAATGCCTTCATCTGCAGGATCACGCTGGCCAGGTTGGTGCGCAGCAACTCCGCGGGCGTGAAGGCCTCGCGGGCCTGGTAGTCGGATTCCGCGTACATGCGGACGCAGATGCCGGGGCCGATCCGCCCGCAGCGCCCGCGCCGCTGGTCGGCCGAGGCACGCGAGACCTGCTCGACGGGCAGGCGCAGCACGCGGGTTCGGCCCGACCACCGCGCGATGCGCGCGACGCCCGTGTCGACGACGTACCGGACGCCGGGCACGGTCACCGAGGTCTCGGCGACGTTGGTGGCCAGCACGATGCGTCGCGCCTTGGAGGGCTGGAACACGCGGTCCTGCTCGCCGGCCGGCAGCCGCGCAAAGAGCGGCAGCACCTCGCAGCCGCGCGCGGCGGGCGTGCGCGCCAGGGCGTCCGCCGTGTCCAGGATGTCACGCTCGCCGCCCAGGAATGCCAGGATGTCGCCGGGGCCGGACTCCAGGCACTCGGCGATTCCACGAAGCGCGGCGTCGACGATCCCCTGCTCCGGCGCGTCCACTGGCTCGGGACGCCAGCGCGTCTCGATCGGATGCAGGCGCCCGCCCACCGCGACGATCGGCGCCCCGCCGAAGTGCGCCGCGAAGCGCTCGACGTCGATCGTGGCCGACGCGACGATGACCTTGAGGTCTGGCCGGCGAGGCAGCAGGCGCTTCAGGTACCCCAGCAGGAAGTCGACGTTCAGGCTTCGCTCGTGCGCCTCGTCCACGATGATCGTGTCCGAGCGCAGGAGCAGCGGGTCGCGCTCGATCTCGGCCAGCAGAACGCCATCGGTGACCACGCGCACCAGCGACCGCGCGCCGGTGCGGTCGTCGAACCGCACCTTGAAGCCGACGACATCACCGAGCGTGGTGCCAAGCTCCGACGCGATCCGCGCCGCGACGCTGCGCGCGGCGATCCGGCGCGGCTGGGTCAGGGTGATCGCGCCATCCACCCCCCGCCCCGCCTCCAGGCAGATCTTGGGCAACTGGGTGGTCTTGCCCGAGCCCGTGTCGCCCGAGACGATCACCACCTGGCTGCGGGCCAGGGCCGCGGCCACCTCGGCGCGGGCCTGCGCGACGGGCAGGTCCTCGGGATACGAGACCGCGGGCACCGCCTGGGCCCGGGAAGCCCGCCGACCGGCGCTGCGTCCCAGTTCAGCCTCAAGCGCGGCCAGCGCGGCGTCCACTGGGCGACCTGCGCCGATCGCCCGGCGGATGCCATGCAGGCGACGCCGGAAGAGCGGCCGGTCCGGGGCCAGGCACCCATCCACCAGTTCCTCGAGGCGTCGGATCCGATCGGTCACGGCGGGCGGATTCTAGGTCTGTATCCTTGTCCGGCTCGGGCGCTTAGCTCAGCGGCAAGAGCGCTGCTTTTACACAGCAGTGGTCACTGGTTCGAATCCAGTAGCGCCCACTGGCACGCCCGTCCGCTTTCCTGACCACGGCCAAACGCCACGCGATGAACGTCCCCAGCCCCACCCACCGCCTCATGCGTGCCGTCACCGGCCTCGCCGCCGCCGCGTCGGCGTTCCTCGGTGCCTGCGGCGAGATGATGATCGAGCGTCAGACCGACGGCATCCAGAAGGCCCGTGTCGACCGCGAAGCCGTCAAGACGGTCCAGGTGGACGTCGACCCGATCATGCGCGGAACGGTCGCCGCCGACACCAGCCTGGTAGGGTTCGACCCAGTCGTGGTCCGCGGGTACGGGATCGTCGTGGGCCTGCGCGGCACCGGAAGCCGCCAGATGCCCGCAGACGTCCGGGCGTTCCTGGTGCAGGAACTGGCCAAGCGCGGGTTCGGAAGCGGCAACCCCGGCGCGCCGCCGTGGTCGCCGCAGCAATTGCTCAACAGCCCGGACACGGCGGTCGTGGTGGTCGAGGGCGTGATTCCGCCGGGCGCGCCCAAGGACTCCACGTTCGACGTACGCGTGTACGCGGCGCCGGGCACCTCGACGACCAGCCTGGAGGGTGGTCGGCTGCTGGTGGCCGACCTGCGCCCCGGCCTGCTCTTCACCGGAAGCCGGCAGCCGTTCCCGCTGGCCGAGGCCGGCGGCCCGATCGTGATCAACCCCTTCGCCGAGCCGAACTCCCTGCAGAAGGACTCGATCAACCGCACGACCGGCCGTGTGCTGGACGGCGGCAAGATGCAGAAGGACCTGCCGCTCAAGCTGCGCCTGTACACGCCCAGCCATTCACGCGCCGAGACGATCCAGAACACGTTGAACTCGCTCTTCCCGCGCGAGCCTCGGCAGCGCGACGAAACCGCCCACGGCCGCACCGGCGACACGATCGACCTGACGATCCCGCCCAGCTACGCGAAGCGGACGGGCGAGTTCGCCGAGCTGGTCCGCCACGCACCCATGAACATCGAGAACCCCGAGCAGACCGCGATGGCGATCCGCCGGGCGCTCCTTGCGAACCCCGGCGCGGCGGGTGCTGCAAGCTGGCGGTGGCAGGCCCTGGGGAAGAAGTCCCTCTCGATGATCGAGGACCTCTACAACTACCCCGAGGAGCAGCCTCGCTTCGCGGCGCTGGACGCAGGTTCCAAGCTGGACGACATGCTGGCGGTGCCCCACCTCCTGGACATGGCGCGGAACAGTGCGTCAATCCTGACTCGCACGCAGTCGATCCGGCTGCTGGGCCGCATGGGCACCAATGCCGAGATCGACCTGGGCCTGCGCGAACTGCTTGACGACCCAGACGTCGACGTCCGTCTGGCGGCCTTCGAGGCACTGGACAAGCGCGGCGACGTGGGCATCACCGCGCTCGAGATCGGGCGCAAGTTCACGCTGCTGATCTGCCCTTCGAAGCATCCGATGATCTACGTGACCCAGAGCGGCCGGCCCCGCATCGTCGTGTTCGACGAGACGCTGCAGGTGAAGCGCCCGATGACGCTGGTCACGTGGGAGCGCCGGATGATCATGAAGGCCGACGAGGGAGACGACCTCCTGCAAGTCTTCTACCGGGAGCGCCAGGAGGTCCCCCCGGTGATCGACCGGGTCAAGCCGGCCTTGCTCGAGTTCGTCGCTTTCCTGGGCCGGAAGCCCACCGCCCAGCGTCCCGAGGTCGGCCTGAACCTGTCCTACAGCGAGACGATCAGCCTGCTGCACCAGTTGTGGCGGGAGCGGTACATCTCCTGCGACTTCCGGGCGGAACAGGACCGGGTGCTGAACGACATCCTCCAGACCGACCAGCCTGACAAGGAACGGCGCCCGGAGTTCGACACCGACGAATCCGACCCTGCGCTCCAGGGGGCCAGCTCGGGCGCCCTGCTTTCGGGGCAAAAGTCCGACCTGGACGCTGCCAGCGTCGGCTCCGGACTTGATGCGACGAAGCCGAGGAAGGATACTGTCCCACGGTGACGCCCCCCTGACGGGGGTGCCACCGACACGGGTGCGCGAAGCAGCGCGGCGCATCCGAACCACAGCGTCCCAGGAAGGGACGCGACGCGCGACAGGAGGTCTTGCCTTGCGCCTATCCCGTCTCATCCTCAGTGGCTTCAAGAGCTTTGCCGACGCCACCGAGTTCCGGTTCGACTCGCCCATCATCGGCGTGGTCGGCCCCAACGGCTGCGGCAAGTCGAACGTCGTCGACGCCATCAAGTGGGTCCTGGGCGAGCGCAGCGCAAAGAGCCTGCGCGGCGGCGCCATGCTGGACGTCATCTTCGCGGGCAGCGCGGCGCGCAAGCCCTGCGGCATGGCCAGCGTCACCCTGGTCTTCGACAACCCGGTCCTGAGCCCCGAGCAGCAGCTCCGCGCGGCGGCCCCCGCCGTGCTTGACGCCGAGGTCGACCCCGTGCAGGAGCAGGTGGACGAGGACGGCGCCGACCTGGGCGCCGCCGTCAACCGCCACGCGGTCCTGCACCGCGGCCTGCCGGTGGACACCGACGAGGTCGAGGTCACCCGCCGGCTGTACGCCGACGGACGCAGCGAATACCTGATCAACGGCCGCAAGGTGCGCCTGCGCGACATCAAGGAGCTCTTCATGGACACGGGCATCGGCAACGATGCCTACTCCATCATCGAGCAGGGCAAGGTCGATGCGATGCTGCGCGCCGCCCCGATGGAGCGCCGCAACATCCTGGAGGAGGCCGCCGGCGTCGCCAAGTTCCGCGCCCGCAAGGCCGAGGCGCAGCGCAAGCTGGAAGGCGCCGAGAAGAACCTGGTGCTGGTCCGCGAGCAGTTGGCGACCACCGAGCGCCGGCTGAAGATCGTCAAGGGACAGGCCGAAAAGGCCCGTCGATTCCAGCTGCTGGAGGCCCGCCGGCGCGAACTGCGCACCGCACTCGCCTTCGACGCATACCACGAGCAGCGCGAACGCCTGACCGGCCTGACCAGCGAGCTGGCGATCCTGGACGCGAACCGCCGAGAGCTGGCCGAGGCGCTGGCCGTCCTGGAAGACCGCCGCAACGTCGCCGAGGGCGAGCGCCAGCGCGCCCAGGACGTGCAGCGCGCGCTCGAGCAGCGCCGCATCGAGGCGATCGGCCTGGAGAAGCAGGCGCAGCAGCGGATCGAGTTCGCCGAGCGGTCGCACACGGAGCTGCGCGAGTCCGCGCAGCACGACGACGCGCGTCTTGCGGAACTGGACGCGCGCATCGCCGAGCTGACCAGTCAGATCGAGGACACAGGCGAGCGCGTGGCCGCCGCCGCGGAAGCCGCCAACGAGGCCGAGCAGGCCGCGCTGGCCGCCAGCGGCAACCGAGCCAAGACCGCCGAGGCCGCGCAGCAGGCCCGCAGCGGCGCCGACCGCCTGCGCGAGCAGGTGGCACAGGCGGATCGCGAGATCGCCCGCACCGCCGCGCACCTGGGCGCGATCGACGAGCGCGAGCGCCAGCTGGCAGACCAGGCGACGCGCCTCGACCGCCGTCGCCAGCCCTTCGCGTTCGAGATGGACGCGCAGCGCGCGCAGAAGAACCACCAGGTGGTGCGCCGGCTCGTCGCGGTCGACGAGGCGCAGCGCCTGGAGGCAGACGTGCACCTCCACCTGGCCACCGCCGCCAGCCTGGGCGACCGCCACGCCTCGCTCGCGCGGCGCCTCTCCGAGCTGCGCGACGAGCGCACGTCGCTCGAGAGCCGCCGCCAGCTCCTGGAAGAGATGCAGCGCGCCCGTGAGGGTGTCGACGAGGCCGTACGGACCGTCCTGGGTGACCGGGTCCGGTTCCCGGCGGTCGTCGGCCTGCTGGGCGACTTCGTGGAAACCGACCTGGCGGACGCCGGGGTGGTCGAGGCGGCCCTGGGCCGCGACCTGGAGCTCCTGGTGGTGGACGCGGGCACCCACGTCGTGGACCTGGCGCATGCCTGCGCCGGCGTCGACGGCCGCGTGACCCTGGCCCCCGCCGACCTGGCACCGGCCAACACCGGCCCCCGGGACGCTGCCGAAGGTCTGGCCCCCATCGCCACCGTGCTGCGCGTCCGTGAGGGCGCCGGGCGCCTGGTCGACGGGCTGCTTGCCGACGCGTGGATCGCCCCCGACCTGGCCACGGCTCTGGCCGCCGCCGCCGGCACGCACGCCGGCGCGCGGATCGTGACCCGTGCCGGCGAGGTGGTCGACGGCCTGGGCCGCGTGACCGTCGGGCGTCCCACCGGTGCCGCTGCCGGCGAAGGCACCCTGGCCCGCCGTGCCGAGCATGCCCAGCTGGGCGAGCGCCTGCGCGTGCTGACCGTCGAGATGGAGCTGGTGGAGGGCGAGTCGGCCTCGCTCCTGGCCCAGGGCGACGAGGCCCGGCGCCGCCACCAGGACGTCGAGCGCCGCCTCTCCGAGGTGCGCCGGACCATCGTCGATGCCGAGTACCAGCGCGACCGCTGCGAGCAGATGATCCAGCGCATCGAGCACGACCAGGCCGCCCTGGCCGTCGAGGCCGAGGACCTGACCCGGCGCGTGCGGGCGCTGGACGCCGAGCGCACCGAGATCGACGAACGCCTGGGCCGCGCACGCGCCACGCTGGAAGCCCTCCAGGGCCGCCTGGCAGTGGCGGATGCAGATGCCGTGAAGTCCGCCGCCAAGGCGGAGGCCGCTGCCGACGCCGTGGCGACGGCCCGCATCCGCTCCAGCGAGCTGGGTGCTGCGTTGGACACCCTGCGCCGCGAGCGCCGCAGCGCCGAACTGGCCCGCGACGAGCAGCAGCGCCAGCGCGCGCAGCTGGCCACGCAGGCCGACCGCCGCAGGGAGCAGATCGACCGCTACGAGGCGACGGTGGCCGAGGGCCGCGAGTCCGTGGCCGCCGCGCAGGCGACGATCGCCGGGCTGGCCGGCGAGCTGGAGGCCGCAGGTGCCTCGGTCGAGGCCGCCCAGAAGTCCGTCGAGGAGGCATCCGGCGGGCTGCACCTGGCCCGCGAGCAGGCCAAGCTGCTGGACCGCAACTGGATGAGCGTCGAGACCAGCCGCCGCGAAGTCGAGGTCAAGCGCGAGGGACTCGAGGAGTCCACGATGCAGGACCTGGAGCTGGACTTGGCGGCGGGCTACGCCGACCACGTTGCGGCCCGTGCCGCGGAGGGCTTCGTGGCGCTCGACCGCACGGCGTCCGAGCGCGAGGTCACCGAGCTCCGCGACGAGATCCGCCGCCTGGGCAACGTCAACCTGGACGCGATCGACGAGGAAGGCCAGCTGGAGCAGCGGAACGAGGAGCTCGTCCGCCAGGTGGGCGACATCGACGCTGCGACGAAGCAGCTGGGCGAGCTCATCCTGCAGCTGGATGCCGTCAGCCGGGTGCGCTTCGAGCAGACCTTCAACACCGTCCGCGAGAACTTCGCCGGCAACGGCGGCATGTTCCGGCGCCTGTTCGGCGGCGGCAGCGCGGACCTGTTCCTGCTGCCCGACGAGGAGACTGGCGAGACGGACATCCTGGAGTCCGGCGTCGAGATCCGCGCCAAGCCGCCCGGAAAGGAGCCGCGCGTCATCAGCCAGCTCTCGGGCGGCGAGAAGACGATGACGGCCGTGGCGCTGCTGATGAGCATCTTCAAGAGCAAGCCCAGCCCGTTCTGCGTGCTGGACGAGGTCGACGCCGCGCTCGACGAGGCGAACGTCGAGCGCTTCTGCAACGTGCTGCACGAGTTCCTGGACAAGAGTCACTTCATCGTGATCACGCACCACAAGCGCACGATGCAGGCCTGCGACCAGCTCTACGGCATCACCATGCCGCAGCGCGGCGTCAGCAAGCGCGTCAGCGTGCGGTTCGAGCAGGTCGGCAAGGACGGCGTGATCGCGAAGGAGGCCGTCGAGGCCGCCGAGCAGGACGAGTCGTCCAAGCCGAGCAGCGCGCTCGCAGGCGCCTGGGACCGGAACTGATTCCCGGCCCCAGCCGCCTCAGGCACCAACCCCGTCAAGGAAATGGCCGCCCGGCGTACGCCGGGCGGCCGTTCTTAGTTGCGGAGCGCCGGGTTCAGCCCCAGTTACCCAGCAGCACGCTCAGGTCCGCGCCATTGGTCGACCCACTGCCATCCAGGTCGGTCGAACCGGACGCACCCCAGCTGGCCAGCAGGATGCTGAGGTCACCGCCGTTGACGATCCCGTCCCCATTGAAGTCGCCGATCCGCCCCGCGGTGACCGAGGCGCCCAGCGTGTACAGCTGCGTCGTCGTGCCGCCGCTGGCCGACGAGACGCGCACGAACCACGTTCCGGTCGTCGTGATGGGCAGGTCGACGATCGACTCCGCGCTCCCGGCCGCGGTTGCGTTCTGCGTGGCCACGGGCGCCGAGAGGTTGGTCGGCGCATAGACCTGGATCACCAGGTTCTGCGCCACCAGCGAGTTGATCGTCGTGCCCGTGTTGCAGGCCGATGTCTGCGGGCCGGCCTGGTACGACGCCAGGCCGAACGGGGTGGCCGTCACGGTGACCTTGCTCCCCGCGGACACGGGCAGCCGGAACCAATCGGCATCGGCGCCATCATCGATCGACGCGTTGAACAGGTTCGTGGTGCCCGAGCCCGAGAGCCCTGCCGTGGCCGTCGCCGACGAGTCGTTCGGTTCGAAGTTGTCGCCGTAGTGACGCTGCCCGGCCCGGATGTCGTCGTGCTGGGGGCCGTCGAAGTTCGTGCTGATGAAGGGCTCCATCAGCTTGGTCTGCGTGGTCGGGCAGACGTGAAGCAGGCCCATGCCGTGGCCGTGCTCGTGGGCGATGATGTTGCGGAAGTAGCGATTGTTGCTCGTCACGGTCCAGAGGCCGACCTCGTTCGACCGCGTGTTGATGACCATGTCGCCGCTCTGCGGGAAGAAGTTGTAGGCCAGGGTGCCCGCACCAGCCGTCCCGAGCGAGCGCCCGACGATGCGGACGTCGCCGCGCGTCGCGCCGCCGGCACTGCCCCACGCGGCGTTGTCGTCCGTGACCTCGACGTAGGCGATGCCGGTCAGGTCGCTCCAACGCTGGAAGACCTGGCGCAGCAGGTTCTTCCCGGCCTCGACCGAGCCGAACTTGGTGGTGAAGGTCGCGTTCAGGTTGTTCGACGCGGAGCCGATGCCGAGCCCCAGCTCGTCGGGGATCGACAGGCCGTCCGCCGGCATGGACCAGCGAATGGTGACGGGCGTGCCCTGGGAGAAGCTGCCATTCAGGTTCCAGCGCGTGGTCAGTTCGTAGGCACCACCGTCCGCGCCGTTGTCGGCGTACCACTTGGCGATCAGCCGATCGCTGATCTCCTGCACCTTGGCGGCCGGTGTGTCGGGCGTGAAGCACAGCGAGAGCGGGACGCCCGGCAGATCCGCGACGCAGCGCGGCTCAAGGCCGATGGCCATGCGCGGATGCGCGGGAGCCGGCGCCGCCTGCGGCGCGCGGCCGATGGCCATGCTGACGCAGCCAAGGAAGGCGAGGAGCGAGAGTCCGGCGGTGCCGGCGGTCCGGGCAAGTGCGGGGTGGTGCATCGTGGTCTCCGGTTGTCGGGGAAGCCGCCCCGAGGGGGGCATGCGGCTGCCTAACGATACGCACCGACCCGCGAAAAAGTACCCCCCCACTTCACGAAAAGGCCCCGCGCATGCGCGGGGCCTTGGATTCATGGCCACTTCAGGACCGGGAGCTGATGCCGGGATTCAGCGCTTGGCCGGGATCGTCAGCTTCATGCCGGGCTGGAGATTTCCGGCATCACCCTTCAGGACAGACTTGTTGGCCTCGAGGATGCGCTTCCACTCGGCATCGGAGCCGAAGAACTTGCGGCTGATCGCGATGAGCGTGTCGCCCTTCTGCACGGTGTAGGTATTCGCGCCGGCCGGGGCGGCCGTGCCTGCAGGCGCAGCAGGCTTGGCGGCAACCTC
>JBIKJV010000015.1:0-28206 GCA_044360755.1 Phycisphaerales bacterium | reverse complement strand
CCTTCAACACCTCCGGCGGCCTGGGCACGTTTGCGCTGACGCTCGAGGGCAAGGTGAAGCACCTGTCCTACAAGACGATGCGATACCCCGGCCACAACGCGATCCTGAAGCTGCTGCTGTGGGACCTGGGCTACCGCGAGCACCGCGACGAGCTGAAAAAGGCCTTCGAGCGCGCGCTGCCCACCACCAGGCAGGACATCGTGGCGATCTTCGTGAGCGCCGCGGGCCAGGTGGACGGCCGCTACACCGAGCGCACCTACGCGAAGATCGTTCGCCACAAGGAGATCGGCGGCCACCACTGGACCGCGATCCAGATCACGACCGCCTGCGGCGTCACCGCGTTGCTTGACCTGCTGCGCGAAGGCGTGCTGCCCCAGCACGGCTTCGTCCGCAACGAGGACGTGAAGTTCACCGACTTCATCGCGAACCGCTTCGGCCGGCACTACGCCTGACCGAAATCGGTTCCGGGACAACCCCGTACCGTTTCCGCTACCCGGCGACGCGGCTCAGCGTCCGCGCCGGGCGCGGCCGTCCTGCGGGCCGCGGTCGTTGTTCATCGGGCCGGGGCCGGGACCCATGCCCTGGCCCATGCCCATGCCCTGACCTTGGTTGGGCCCCGGGCCCTGCATCCCCGGCATGTTGGGCATCGCTGGCACGGCCGGCATGAGGGCGGCACCGCCTGGCATCGGCTGCGCCATGCGCGGGCCACCCATACGGCGACGCATCATCTCATCCTCTGCGGAGCCCTTGCCGATCCCGATGCCGATCAGCAGGATCGCGATGCCAAGCGCCACGAAGAGCCAGAAGCGGATCCGGCGCACGCGCTTCTCCAGCTTGTCCAGGCGCGCCGCGCAGGGGCAGGTGGCGGGGCAGCCCGTGCAGCAGCCGGTGCCCTGGCAGCAGGCGGATGTGGCGGACGCGGTGGTGGCGGTCTCGGTCATGGTGTGGGTCTCCGCATACAGTTTGCCCGACCGCGCGCCGCGGGACAAACCGACGCCATGAACCCCACCCCGCACCAGCCTCATAACCCGCCGGGCGACGGGACCGCTCCCTTCGACTTCCGACGCGACGGCCACGCCATGGTCGACTGGATCGCCGATTACCTCGAGGGAATCGAGCGATTCCCGGTCGCCTCGCAGGTGGCGCCAGGCTGGGTGCGTGCGCAGCTGCCCCCGGCACCGCCGGAGCGCGGCGAGCCCTGGGACGCGGTCATGGCCGACCTGGACCGCGTGATCGTGCCGGGCCTGACCCACTGGCAGAGCCCTAACTTCTTCGCGTACTTCCCCGCCAACGCCAGCGGACCGTCGATCCTGGGCGAACTGCTCTCGGCCGGGCTGGGCGTGCAGGGCATGCTGTGGTCCACGTCACCCGCGTGCACGGAGCTCGAGACGCACGTCATGGACTGGCTGGCCGGCATGCTGGGCCTCCCCGCGCACTTCCTGAGCACTGGCTCCGGCGGCGGCGTCATCCAGGACACCGCCAGCAGCGCCACGCTCTGCGCCATGCTGGCCGCACGCGAACGCGCCACCGGGTTCGCCGGCACGCGCGACGGCCTGCAGGGCGACGGCCACCCGCGCCTGGTGGCCTACGCCACCGAGCATGCGCACTCCAGCATCGAGAAGGCCGCCCGCATCTGCGGCCTGGGCGCCGGCGCCATCCGCACCGTACCCACGCGCGCGGACCACTCGATGGACCCCGCCGCGCTGAAGTCGATGCTCCTGTCCGATCGCGCCGAGGGGCACGTGCCGTTCCTCTGCGTCGCGTCGGTCGGCACCACGTCCAGCCACGCGGTGGATCCGGTCGCCGAGATCGGACCCGCGTGCAACTCCTGCGGCACCTGGCTGCACGTCGACGCGGCGCACCTTGGCACGGCGGCACTCTGCCCCGAGTTCCGCGGCATCCATGCGGGCCTTGAGTTCGCCGACAGCTACTGCTTCAACCCGCACAAGTGGATGCTGGTCAACTTCGACTGCGACGCCTTCTGGGTCCGCGACCGCGCCACGCTGGTGCGCGCTCTGAGCGTGCTGCCCGAATACCTGCGCAACGACGCCACGGCCAGCGGCAAGGTGATCGACTACCGCGACTGGCAGGTGCCCTTGGGCCGCCGGTTCCGCGCGCTGAAGCTGTGGTTCGTGATCCGGCACTACGGCGTGGCGGGGCTGCAGGCCCTGGTGCGCCGGCACGTGGCGCTGTCCGACCGCTTCCGCGCGCACGTGGCCGCCGACGGCCGATTCGAGCTCATTGCCCCCACGCCGTGGACGCTCACCTGCTTCCGCCCCCGTGGCGCCAGCGACGAGGAGAGTGCCGCACTGCTCGACCGCGTCAACGCGACCGGCCGCGCGTTCCTCAGCCACACGCGCCTGGACGGTCGCCACGTGATCCGCTTCTCGGTGGGCGCGCCCGGCGTCGGGGAACGCCACGTCGACGCCGCGTGGGACCTCATCCGCTCCGCACGGTGAGCAGCACGACCTCGGGCGCGCAGTGGACGCGCATGGGGAACCACGCCCCCGCGCCCACGCTGACGAACAGCGCGCTGGCGCCCTGGTGGTATGTCCCCGCGCTCAGCCGGTGCGCGAACGAGAGGTTCGCGCGCGGCCGGCCCTTCAGCGCCACCTGCCCGCCGTGCGTGTGGCCGCTCAGCGTCAGCGCGACGCCGCGTGCCGCCGCGGCGCGGAACGCCTTGGGATTGTGCGCCAGCAGCAGGTGCGGCACCTCGGGAAGCGCATCCACCGCGGCGGTCGAGGCCCCCACCGTCCGCGCCCAGTCCACGCCGCCCACCAGGAACGGCGACCGCGCGTGGCCCGCCTCCACCACCCGGCCGTGCAGCACGTGCATCCCGCTGCGGCCCGCCAGCGCGGCCAGCGCACGCCCGTCGTCCAGGTGGTCGTGGTTCCCCAGCACCAGGTAGTGGCCCCAGCGCGCCTCGACGGCCGCCATCGCGCGCAGCAGGCGGCCGGCGCCGTCCAGCTCCAGGTCCACCACGTCGCCGGTGCAGGCCACGATGTCCGGGCGCAGCGCGGCGACACGCTCCACGGCGTCGATCGCACGCTCCACCGGCATCAGGTGCCCCAGGTGGAAGTCGGTGACGTGCGCGATGCGCAGGCCGTCGTACGCGCGTGGCCACGCCGCCGAGCGCACCTCGACCGTCCGCACCACGATCGGCTGCGCATGGTGACGCCGCGCCAGCGCCCCCAGCGTCAGGGTGTCGGCCGCGCGCGTCAGCACCGCATGCCGGAGCTTCGCGCGCAGGAACCCATTCCCACGCCTGCGCTGCGCAGGCGGCGGCACGTCGTCGTGGTGGCCCGGCGCATCGTCCATCGGTCGCCTCAGAACTTGACCGTCAACCCACCGAACAGGCCGCGGAGGCCGCCGTCGATGTCCGACGGGCCGGACTGCAGATTGAAGTCGAAGAGACGGTATCCCAGCTCGATCCCGACGTTCGGCGTGAACATCATGCACACTCCCGCGCGGATCATCCACAGGATGTCGCCGTCCGGGATCGACGGCCCGATTCCGACGTCCGCGTACAGGCGTACGTCCTGAACCAGCGGCACGCGCCCGTCGAAGCCCATCCACAGGTCCAGCCCGACGCCGCCGTAGAAGCAGCCGACGAACTTCTGGAACCCCGAGCTGCTGCCGGTCGTGACGTTCGTCAGCGACTGCTCGTAGTCGAAGAGCATCGCCCCGCCGATCACCAGCACCTGCGCGTCGAACCGCGGGCGACCGTTCGCACCCAGCACCGCGGTCGCGCGGTCGCGGTTGGCACCTGCGCCGTCCCACGGCAGCGGGCGGTCCGCGAAGGGCCGCCACAGCACGTAGCCCGCCTCGACGCCCGCCATCCACGCGCTGTAGGTGCCCGAGATGGTGTCGCCCACGGCGATCCCCGTGTTGCCGAACGTGCCGCCGACGCCTGCGCGCTCGGTGCTGCCGGCCGAAGACTGGAACCCGATCATCCCCACGCGCCAGCGGTCCAGCCACACGGCGAACTCGCCCGCGAATGCCGGCACGCTGTCGTCCACGGCCAGGTCGTGGTTCAGTTCGAACGTCGTGCCGCCGGCGCCCACCTTCGCGGTGCCCGTGAGGCGCGGGACCCAGGCGTCCAGGTCGATGGTCACGTACGGACGCTCCTGGAAGTCAAGGAACGGGGCCGCGGGCGCCGCCGGAGGCACGGACGCCGGCATCGCGGCCGGAATCGGGGCCGCCTGCGCCGCCGCCCGGGCATTTCCCGCCGACTGGAACGGGGCGAAGGCGAGGACGCATGCGACAATGCCGTGGACCACCATGTCGGAAGCGTACCCCGCACCCGGATCCCCGCCCCCCGCGCCGCGCCGCGTGCCGCCGCCGCCGGGTGCGCTGCTGCTCGGCCACGGCGCGTGGGTGCGTCCGCAGGACCTGGACTGGTCGTTCACGACGGCGCGCGGTCCGGGTGGCCAGCACGTCAACAAGGCAAGCACCGCCGCCGTGCTGCGCGTCGCGATCGCGGACCTCGGGGGGCTGGACGATGCCGCGCGCGAGCGGCTGCTGGCGATGGCGGGCGCGGCGCTGGTCGGCGGCGACTCGCTGCTCTTCCGATGCGACCTGCACCGCAGCCAGCTGATGAACCGCGAGGCCTGCCAGGCACGCATGAAGGTGCTTGTCTCGGGCGCGGCCCTGCGCCCGAAGGTGCGCAAGAAGACGAAGCCCACGTGGGGCAGCGTCCAGCGCCGCCTGGAGGGCAAGAAGCGCGACGCCGACAAGAAGCGCGCGCGCAACTGGAAGAACGACTGACCGGAAAGCGCGCGACCCCCGGCAGAAGCCGGGGGTCGCGGAGTTTCATGCACGGGCCACGGGCGCCCGCGATCGGTTCAGCGGATCAGGGGCAAGCGCCCCACGCGCCCAGCATCAGGCCGAGGTCGGCGCCGTTGGTGGTGCCGTCACCATTCAGGTCGCCCGCGGCCGTGCCCCACGCACCCAGCAGGATGCCGAGGTCCGCGCCGTTCACCACGTTGTCCTGGTTCAGGTCGGCCGGGCAGGCGCTGGCGCACTGCGTGAAGTTGCCGTTGAGCTTCACGACCCACCGGTCGAAGAAGCCGGTGCCGACGTTGTCGGTCAGCGTGTAGGTGCTGATCGCGCAGCCGGCCGACTTCAGGTACAGCTGGCCGGTGGACGTCCCGGCATTGCCCGCCGCGCGGACGCCGAAGCCGGAGCCCGAGACCGTCGGATAGAGGTCCAGGGCCACGACCAGGTTCTGCGTGTTGCCGTCGACGCAGATCGGCGGGTCGAACTGCACGCCGGCCATGTAGAGGCCGCCCTTCAGCTGGACGTCCTGCGACGCCACGAGCACCAGGTCGACGCCAACGTTCACGGGGGCGCCGCCGTCGGTGTCGCGGTACACGTTGACCTTGGCCGGCTGGACCTGGCCCGCAAAGTTCGTGCCACCGATGTTCTGGTAGTTGGTCACGCCGAACTCGACGCACTGGATCTGGCCCCCGGTGATGCCGGAGAAGACCGTCGCGTACGAGTTGTCGGTCGTGTAGCTGCCGCCGGCGCAGGCGACCAGGCCGAATGACACCGCCGGATCGCTGTTGCCCGAGCGGCTGTCCGGACCGGCGTTCGTGCAGCCGTCGGCGAACGGCGCGCAGTTCGACGCCGTCACGGTGCACTCGAGCGCGTAGGTGTTGAACACGCCGCTGCCGCAGGGCGTGCCGTCGAACGTGCTGGGCGCGATCGCCACGTAGTAGGTGCCGGCCGGCATGCAGGCCGTGACTGTGTTCGGGCAGCTGCCCGAGCCGGTCGCGACCAGGAAAGCACCCGTGCACAGGTCGCCGCCGAAGATCGAAGACGTGACCGTGCTGGCCGAATACGTCTTGAACGAGATCGTCGATGCCTGCGCCAGCGTGATGCTGTAGTAGTCGACGTCACGCGTGCCGCCGGCGGCGTAGAACGTGCCGGCGACGGTCTGGCCGCCCGAGATCGGGGTGGCCGAGACGACGCTGTTCACGCAGCCGTTGTTGGTGCCGCTTCCGCAGGCTTCGCCTTCGGTGGCGTTGGTCGCCGGGAGCTGGCACGGCTCGGGCACGTTGAACGTGATCGTGCCGGCACCGGTCTCGCCGTCGGCGTAGCTGGCCAGGCGCACAAGGTAGGTGCGGCCGACCGAGACGGGCACCGCCAGGAACGATGCGTACGGCGTCACGCCGTCCGTCTGGTAGCAGTTGTTGCCGTCGTCATTGCATCCGACGAGTGCCGAGGGCAGGTTGTTGTAGTCGAATGCCGCGGGGTTGGTTCCCATGTCGTAGATCGCGAGCTTGCTGTCGAACGGCACCGTGCCGCAGGTGCTGGCCGAGAGCTCGCCGTTGGCGACCACCGCCACCTTGAACCACACGTCGTTGTAGAAGAAGTTGTTGCCCGAGCTGCACGTGGCGGCCGGGTGATCGGGACCATCCTTCGTGGCGCCGACGCTGGTGAAGTTCAACGTGCCGTCACCGGAGAACACCGTGGCCGCGGTCGCGCAGTTGTTCGCGGGGCCGCCCGGCGTGCACTGGTAGACGAAGATGCCGCACTGGCTGACGGCCAGGTCGACGCAGGTCTGGTCCCAGCCCACGTCGCAGCAGTCGGGGAACAGGCCGCACACGGTGGCGCAGCAGGCGGGCTGGTTGCAGCCGCCGCTGGCGTGCACCACGCCGCAACCGCCGGTGGCGGTGGCGCAGGCGCCGGTCGACGGGTTGAAGGTCAGGGCGAGCGAGCCCGTGCCGACGTCCGTTGCGCTGTAGCCGCCGATGCGGAGGTAGTAGGTCGTGCCGGACGTGACGGAGAAGTCCGCGATGCTGGAGTAGTACTGCTGGCAGCCGGACTCGCCGGAGGCGTCGCCGTTGCACGCCACCTGCGTCAGGCTCGCACAGGTGCCCGTGTAGACCACCAGCGAGGTGTCGAAGCTGCCCGCGCTGCAGGTGGAGAGCGTCAGCAGGCCGGCGCTCGGCGCCGTCCACTTGAACCACACGTCGGGCGTGGGCGACGTCCATCCGAGGAAGGTGGTGGAGCACTGCGAGGCGTCGGGGAGCGGAGCGCTCGCCGTGGCGGATGCGGTGCTGAACGCGTTGGCGCCGGCGACCGCGGTCACTGCCGTGGAGCACTCGTCGCCCGCGGCCTGCGCGAACGCCGAACCAGTGAGCGCGAGAGCTGCCAGGCCCGTGAGGACCGACGTGCGGGCGCTGAAGGAAGAACGAAGCATCAGGATCTCCTCTGGAGAGTGAAGGTCGGGGCCCACCCACGAGGCCGGGCACACAACTCGGGCGCGGCTAACGCCCCCCTGCGAACATAACCCCGGTTCGACAGGGCGCAACGAAGGCTTAAGGCAAGTTCCCCGGTATCTGCCGCAAGGAGGCACGGCAAAGGCGCATCGGCCCGTTGGTTCTTCAAGCTCGCTGCGGCTGAAAATCCCGCGATCCGACCCGCTTCAGGTCGTTCCGCCGTGCTGCAGCCGCACCTCGCCCGTTCCTTTCACGATCTCGCCAACGACGCAAGCATCCTCGCCGTACTTGGCCAGCTTCTCCAGCACGCCGTCGGCGAAGGCCGGCCGGACCACCAACACGTACCCGATGCCCATGTTGAAGACGCGGAACATCTCGTCCCGCTCCACGTTGCCGTGCTTCTGCAGGAAAGGGAAGATCGGGTTGGGGGTCCACTTCGAGGTATCGATGACGCAATCGACCTTTGGGCCGAGCGCCCGGCTGGCGTTGCCGGGCAAGCCGCCGCCGGTGATGTGGGCCATCCCGCTGACGACCTTCTTCTTCTTGTAGCTGCCAAGGAGCCTGGTGATCGGCTTGGCGTAGATCCGGGTGGGCTCCAGCAGGACCTTCCAGAGCGGGTCGCCGCCCAGTTCGGGGTAGACGCGGTCCATGTCAAGGCCGGCGTCCTTCACGATGCGCCGAACCAGCGAATACCCGTTCGAGTGCACGCCCGAGGCTCGCAGGCCGATGACCACGTCGCCCTTCTTGACGCGTGCGGCGTCCACCACGCGGGAAAGCTCAACCACGCCCACACAGAAGCCCGCGATGTCGAAATCGCCGGGCTTGTAGATGTCGGGCATCTCGGCGCACTCACCGCCGATCAGCGCGCAGCCGGCGATCTCGCACCCCTTCGCGACGCCCTCGATCATCTTCGCGGTCGCCTCGGGATCCAGCTTCGAGAGCCCCAGGTAGTCCAGGAAGAAGAGCGGCTCGGCGCCCTGCACGATCAGGTCGTTGACGTTCATCGCGACGCAGTCGATGCCGACCGTGTCGTAGATCTTCCGCTCGGCCGCCAGCATCACCTTGGTGCCGACGCCGTCGGTGCAGCCCACCAGGACCGGGTCACGGTAGTTGCGCTTGAAGAGCTTCTGGTTGTAGTCCAGGCGGAACATGCCCGCGAAGGCGCCGTGCTGCCCCATGACGCGCGGGCCATGCGTGCGCTTCAGGACGTGCTTGATGCGGTCCACGACCTCGTCGCCGGCATCGATGTCGACGCCCGACTCCTTGTAGGTGAGGGGCGCCCGGGACTTCGGTTCGGTGGCGGTCGCGTCGGCCATGGGAGGGCAAATCGTACCGGGCCGGGTGGGCCGCCGCCGTCGCCTTAACAATCGCCGGCGCCACGCTTTCCGGACACGAACGGGATGAGCAGCACGCCCGGCGCGCCCGCGAGCATGGCCACGACCAGGAACGCCGGGTAGTCGAGCGCGGCCGCCAGTGCACCGCTGGCCCACTGCGCAAGGGCGTTGCCCGCCGCCATCAGCGCCGTGAGCAGCGCGTACTGCGTGGCCGTGAAGCGGCGGTCGCACGCGCCCATCAGGAACGCGACGAAGCCGCTGGTGACCAGGCCGATCACGAAGTTCTCGATGCCGATCGCCGGCACCAGCGCCCAGACAGGCGGCGGCGCGGCCGGCGTGGAGTGCACGGTCGCGCCGTACGAGACCGCAAGCGCCAGGAATCCGCCGATGCTCAGGCAGTGCGCGATGCCGAAGATCCACAGGCAGCGCACGACGCCGAGCCGAGCCACCATCCAGCCGCCGACGCCCGCACCCGCGATCGTCATGCCGATGCCGAACGCCTGACGGATCCAGCCGATCGACGCTGCCGAGTAGCCAAGCCCCTTCATGAGGAGCGGCGTCGTGATGCCATTGGCCATCTGGTCCGGCAACTTGAAGAGCAGGACGAACGGCACCAGCGCCAGGAACGACACGCCCCACGAGCGCCAGAACGCGGCCACGGGCTGCACCACCGAATCGCGCAGGCCCGGGCGCGAGCGCGCGATCGCCGGTTCGCAGGCACGCAGCGTGGCCACGATGCCGAGGACCATCGCGAGCGACGCCGCGACGGCCGCCGCGCGCCAGCCGATCGTGTCGGCGGACGCCAGCACGCCGGCGCCCAGCGCGACGAACGCGATGCGGTAGCCCGTGACGAACGTGCTGGCGCCGGCACCCAGTTCCTCGTCGGTCAAGCACTCGGTGCGGAACGCGTCGGCCACGGTGTCCTGCGTGGCCGAGAGGAACGCGACAACCGCCACCGCCGCGACGAACGCCCCGGGTCGGTCTGGCCCGAGCAGGCACATCGCGAGGAGCCCGGCCAGCACGCCCACCTGCGTGAGGAGCAGCCAGCCGCGGCGCAGGCCCAGGCGGCCGAGCACCGGCACCGGGACAGCGTCCACGAGCGGTGCCCACAGGAACTTCAGCGCGTAGGGAAACGTCCAGAAGCCAAGCGCCGCGATCGCCGCGACGTCCCACCCCGAGGCGGACGTCCACGCCTTGGCGACGTCCGTGATCATCACGTTGGGCAGCCCGCCCGCGAAGCCCAGCGCCAGCAGCGCCAGCATCGTGGGGTTGCCGTACAGCCGCGCGAGCGAGATGGTGCGTCGGGGCCCGTCCGTGGCCATGGGGGGAGAGTAACGAGCAACCCGGTCGACCGGGTTCACCTGCCCGCGTCACGCGCGATCGCGGGGATCGGGCGCATGCACCCGGTCGACCGGGTTCGCTTTACTGCCCCAGCGCCTTCGCCATCGCGCTGCCCAGGTCCGCGGGGCTCTCGGCCACCGTGATCCCGCAGGCGCGCAGGGCGTCCATCTTCGCCTGCGCCGTGTCGTCGGCGCCACCGATGATCGCGCCCGCGTGGCCCATGCGGCGGCCCGGGGGCGCCGTGCGGCCTGCGATGAACGCGACGACCGGCTTGTGCTGCATGTTCTCCTTGATCCAGCGGCCGGCCTCAACCTCGTCGGTGCCGCCGATCTCGCCGATCATGATCACGCCGTCCGTCTCCTGATCGGCCGCGAACATCGCCAGCACGTCGATGAAGTTCAGGCCCTTGACCGGGTCGCCGCCGATGCCCACGCAGGTGGACTGGCCGATGCCGCGGTCGCTGGTCTGCCACACCGCCTCGTAGGTCAGCGTGCCCGAGCGGCTGACGATGCCGACCGCCTTGCGGGTCTTGGCATCCAGCCGGTGCGTGTGGATGTAGCCCGGCATGATGCCGATCTTGCAGCCGCCGGCGTACTTGCCCGCGACGTCGGTCTTGCGCCCCGGCGTGATGACGCCCGGGCAGTTCGGGCCGACCAGCACGCTGTCCGGGTAACCGGCCAGGCGCGCGCGCACCTTCACCATGTCCTGCACCGGGATGCCCTCGGTGATGGCGATGATCGTCTTAATGCCGGCGTCGGCGGCTTCCAGGATGGCGTCGCCGGCGAACGGTGGCGGCACGAAGATCATGCTGGCGTTCGCGCCGGTGGCCTTCACCGCCTGCGCGACGGTGTCGAAGATCGGCAGGCCGTTCGCGTCCTTCTGGCCGCCCTTGCCGGGCGTGGTGCCGCCGACCATGCGAGTGCCGTACTCCAGGCAGCCCTTCGTGTGGAAGGCACCGGACGAGCCGGTGATGCCCTGGCAGATGACCGTCGTGTTGCCGTCGATGAGGATCGCCATGGTGTCGTGTGGGCCGTAACGGTGCGAGACCTGCTGCGCGCCGCAGCGAGGGGCAGCGAGGATATCCGAACGCGCTACGATCGGGGCATGCCCGACGCAGCCCACGGCACCCTGCACGCGTCGATCGCGGCCAGCGTGGCCGCGCACCAGGCCATCGCGCGCCTGGGCGCGCCCCCCCTGCCGGACCCCCACGCGGTGGCCCGGCTGGTGGCGGCGTTCCGCGAGATCGCGTTCCCGGGCTTCCATCCGCTGCCGCGCGGCACCGACCACGCGGACACCGAGGCGTTCGTCGCCGAGCGCATCCCGGTGCTGCGCGCGCTCCTGGTGCAGCTGGTCGATGCGTGCCTGGAGGCGGCACCCACCGCACCCGGCATGCAGGACGCCGAGGCGATCGCCGACGCGACGCTCGCGCGCATCCCCGAAGTGCGTGCCGCGATCGCGGCCGACGTGGAGGCGGCGTTCCGCGGCGACCCCGCCGCGCGCAGCCGCGAGGAAGTGGTGCTCTGCTACCCCGGCGTGGCCGCGCTGGCCGCGCATCGCTGGGCGCACGAACTGTGGCGACGCGGCGTACCCGTGCTGCCGCGCATGATGGCCGAGCACATGCACGGCGCCACCGGCATCGACATCCACCCCGGTGCCGAGATCGGCCGCGGCGTCTTCATCGACCACGGCACCGGCGTCGTGATCGGCGAGACGTGCCGCATCGGCGACGGCTGCCGCCTCTACCAGGGCGTGACGCTGGGCGCGAAGAAGTTCGAGCGCGAACCCGACGGCAGCCTGCGCAAGGGCACGAAGCGGCACCCCACGCTGGAGGCGAACGTCACCGTCTACGCCGGCGCCACCATCCTGGGCGGCGACACGGTGATCGGCGCGGGCAGCGTCGTCGCGGGCGGCGTGTTCGTCACGCAGAGCGTGCCGCCCGGGCACCTGGTGGCCGGCCCCAAGCTGCAGGTGCGCGTGCTTCCCACCGGGGAGGACGCGTCATGAAGCCACCGCACGGGCTGCGCGGGCTGGCGGCAAGCGCCCTGCTCTGCACGCTGGCGATCCTGCTGGCGGCCACACCGCAGGCGATCGGCACCGAGACCACGGCCGGCGTCGCCGCGGGGATCGACGCGAAGACGCTGTGGGACCGCGCGCACGTGATCGGCGCCAGCGCCAGCGCCGGGTTCGGCGTGCGGCCGCCGCTGCCCGCCGACCATCCGGGGCGCCTGCAGCCGGTGACCCTGGCCTCCATCGCCGACGCCGCGCGCGCAGGCGCCGGCACGGTGACGGGCGACGCGACCGGGCTGTTCTTCCTGAGCCCCTCGTCGAACGGCGGACGCGAGGTCGATGGCACCTTGGCCGCGCAGCCGCGGCCGACGATCGTGATCGGCGTCGACTTCCTCTTCTGGTTCACCTACGGTGCCGGCGACGGCGACGGCCGCGCGATCCGGGACGAGAAGCAGCGGCTTGCGCACCTCGAGGCGGGCCTGGCGCTGGCCGATCGCATCGCGAAGGCCGGCATGCCGCTCGTGATAGGTGACATTCCCGACATGTCGCCCGCGGTCGGCAAGATGCTCTCCAAGGCGCAGATGCCGGCGCTGGAGACGATCGCCCGCGCCAACGAACGCATCCGCACGTGGGCCGCCGAGCGGCCGCGCGTGGCGGTGGTGCCGCTGGCGCGCCTGGTCGCCGAGCTGCGCTCGGGCAAGCCGTTCGAGGCGGGGCGGCGGACGTGGTCGGAAGCGGCCGACGGCGCGCTGATCCAGCGCGACCAGCTCCACCCCACGTTCGTTGGGTCGCTGGCGCTGCTGGCGTGCATCGAGCAGGCCGTGAACGAGCGATTCCTGGGCGTCACGCAGCCGAACGCGCCGGGCGCCCCCCGCGCATTCCGCGAGGACCCCGCGGCCGTGGCGGCCACGTGGCGCGATCGCGCAGACGCGGCGCCGACGCCGGCCCGGCGCAGGCCGCCCGTCACTTCGCCACGTTGACCTGCAACTCGGCCATCCGGCGCTTGGCTTCGGAGTGATCCGCGCGCTGGATCGCGGCGTTGAGCCACGCGACGGCGGCATCGCGCCCCTCGGCCGCGCGCACGGCAGGGGCCAGCAGCTCGGCGTCCATGTCCTGGCGCGGCGCGCGCAGGTTCGCCTTCAGGATGCCCAGCACCACGCGGTCGCGCACGTTCGGCAGGTCTGCCGTCCACAGGTGCCAGAGCATGTCGCTCTCCTCCGGCGTCGCCTTGCCCGCGTCGGGCCACGCGGACATGAATCCGTCGCGGTCGCCGGTGCGGAAGAGCGGGCCGAGTGCGGCATGCGCCGCCGCCGCCGCGGATGCGGGGCCGCGTGCCTTTGCCACCTGCCAGACCTTGGCGGCCAGCGCGTCGTCGCCGCAGGCCACCAGGTCGCGCATCGCGTCGCGCAGCGCGGGAGCGGCGGACGCATCGTCCGCGGCGGCCTTCGCGCGCTCCAATGCGTCGCGCGCGGCGATGCGCACGTCCGCGTAGTCGGCTCCCACCGCGGCAGGCAGCCTGCCCGGTACGCCGGCCAGCACCTTCGGCGAGGGCGCGGTCATCAGCGGGTCGCCCACGGTGGCCACGCGCCAGACGTTGGGGATCAGGTCACCCTGCCACTGCCGCGCGGCCACGAGGAAAGGCGTGGCCGCGGCGATCCGCTGCGCGAAGAGCGACGTCGGGATGAACGCCACGACGAACGGCTCCTGCACGGATCCCGCGTAGCAGTACGCGCCGTGCTCCAGCCAGCGCCCGCCGACCGTCGCCAGCGAATCGGCGAACTGCAGGCTGAAGCTGTGGATGAAGTCCAGCGCCAGCGGCTCGCGCAGCACGGGCACGTCGGTGGCCCAGGTCTTGGCGGTGGCGGCCAGCTCGAAGAAGTCGGAGTTGCCGCTGGAATTCACCAGCATCACGTCGGGCGCGATGCCGCCCGAGAGCAGCGCGCGCCACGCGGCCACGCCGGCCTTGGGCCCGTCCCACTGCTTGACCCGGTACCCCTCGGCAAGCAGCACGGGGTCCGTGCGGTCCATGGCGTAGGGCGCGAACCCCGCACCGCCGTTGCGGCCCGCGTAGCCGTCCCAGGTCCAGACTTCCTCGCGGCGCAGGAAGAGCGAGCACATCGCCAGCGCGGCCGACCGGACGGGCTCTCCGAAGATCTGGCCGACGAACGCATATCGCGCGCCGTCCGGCTGGCGGCACAGCGCATCCGAAAGCGAGAGCGGCTTGTCGTCGGGCGGCAGCTGCGGCTGGCGGCCACCGGGCGGCAGCGCCAGGTCCACCTTCAGCGGCGCGTTGCGGCAGAGCGTCAGCGTTTCCAGTTCGTCGCCCAATGCCTGCCAGGTCCACCCCGATTGCTCGAACGCCTGCCGGATCGCGTTGTCCAGCTTGCCGTACGCAGTGGTGTCCAGCACCGCGCCCGGGCCGGCGAACGGCTGGTCGATCCACGCGAGCGGCTGTCCGCGCCCCGCGGCCAGCGCCACCGCGGCGGTCCATGCAGGGTCGTCGGTCGATGTCGCGACGATGCCCGCCGGCACCAGGCCCGCACGGCGGAAGGCCGTCGCCGGGGTGTCGGTCCCGGGGTTGCCGTCCCATGCGCGGACCACAGCGGCCTCGATCGCCGCACGCCGCGCGGCGCGGTCGGCAGGGAGCGGTTCGTCGGCTCCGCCGCGGCGCAGCACCACCGACGGCTTGAACGCGCGAATGAACCGCGGCGCGAACGCGGTGTCCTCGATCAGGACCGGCCAGCGCGCCTTCGTGGTCCAGCGACCGATCTCGCGCAGGAACGCGGCCTCGTCCGGCACCAGCACCACCTGGTCCAGCACGGGCACGCCGAACTCGACCTCCAGCGCGCGCATGCCCAGCTTCGCCCACCACGGCGGGGCTGGCCGCGGCTGCGAACCGGGTGCGGCGATGAGCGGCGGCGGCGCAGGCGGCGCGGCGGGCGGCTGCGCGGAGGGAGCCGAAGGAGCACCACCGGCCGGAACGCCGCTCGCCGGCGCGCCTGCCCCCGGCACCTGCGCCGGGAGCAGCATCGCCCGCGCGCCGTGGGGCAACGCGCAGGCGACGAAGAGGGCGAGTGCGGAGGTCCGAGCGCAGGCGCGGGTCATCACGACCCGATCATAACGACGCCTGCCTGGCGCGCAGCCGTTCCGGGGCGCGCAGCATGCGCTGCCATGCGTCGACGGGGAAGGACGGCAGGCCTGCACGCAGCGCGAGCCGCGCGAGCTCCCCGCGCCCGACCGCGCCGAGCGATTCGTACAGCCCCTGCATGTGCCACTCGACGGTGCGCCGCGACAGGTTCGTCAGGTCGGCGATGCGGTCGTTCTCGAGGCCCATCCCAACCATGCGCAGGATGTCCAGCTGCTTCGGGGTGAGCGCCTTCAGCGCGCCCCAGGTGTGGTGGACCGCGTAGGCGATGCGCATCTCCGGCTCGTCGAGCGGCAGCGCGCAGGCCAGCTGTTCCATCCAAAGCAGGCGCTCGGCGCCGGCATCCGAGGACTCCATCACGACGATCATCTCGTGGACGCCGTCGCGGATGCCGCGGATCACCATGGGGCCGGTCTCGAACGCGCGCTTTGCAAGATCGATGCGTTCCTCCCCCGCGACCGACGGCAGGATCGTGCGCAGCGACTGGCCGACCGCCGAAGCGGATCGAATGTCGTGCGTGCGGAACCAGCGTTCGGTGCCACCGAGGATCGTCATCGAACGGTCGAGCACGATCGCGGACGCGCCGGGCAAGGCATCGGCCACCGCCAGGAACTGCGCTGGCTGGGGTCGTTCTGGGCCGTAAAGTCGTCGGGCGGCGGTGGCGGAACGTGCGGCGGCGGGAACGGGGCTGGGCTCGACAATCGCTTGATGTGGTGTGTGTGTCATGCGGGGTGTCGCGCGGGGATCCGCGCCTCCTGCCCCATGTGCGCAGAAAAACAGCCCCTGTGTGGCCACGGGGGCCACATCTTGGCAGAAAGGCCTAAGTCGCGAAGTGGCTGCGCGTTACGCAGGCAGAAGCAAACGACGCACCACGACCGCAGCGGCAGCGCCCAGGATCGGCCCCAGGAACGGCACCCAGGCGTAGCCCCAGTCGCCGGATCCCTTGCCCGTGATCGGCGCCACCGCGTGCACCGCGCGCCCCATCAGGTCGCGCGCGGGGTTCAGCGCCAGCTGCGTCGTGCCGCCCACGCCAAGCATCAGCGCAAGCACCGCGACGCCACGGATCGCCCACGCGTCCGGGCCACGCTCCGCGAGCGCCACCAGCACGAACACCATGCTCGCCAGTGACTCGACGATCAGGTTCGACAGCGGCGCACGCACCGCGGGCACCGTGGCGAACGACGCAAGGATCGCGTCGCGGTCGTCGGTGCGCGCCCAGTGCGGCAGGAAGGCAAGCCACGCCAGCACGGCGCCCACCGCGGCGCCCGCGAACTCGGCGCCCACATACGTCCAGAGCAGCGACCGGTCCATCGCGACGCGCGCGTCCCACACCGAGGCCAGCACCAGCGCCGGGTTCAACATGCCGCCGCTGGTGCGCGCGACCCACGTCCCCGCGGCCAGCGCCGCCGCCCAGCCCAGCGAGATGCCGGCCCAGCCCATCGCGTGCCCATGCGTGCGCGAAAGCCGCGCGTTCGCGGAGACCGCGCATCCCAGGAACACGAAGACCAGCGTGCCGAGGAACTCGCTCTCGAAGGGCGTCATGGCGCGGAGGATAGGGCGGCGCGGGCGCGGAGCGACTTCAGTTCGACGCCTGCACGCTCCGCCAGCCCGCGGAACTTCGGGCTGGCCTCCAAGTGCGAAAGCTCCACCGCCGTGGCCAGCCGCTCGACGGCCAGCTGCAGCAGGAGTCCGGCTGCGGCCATCCGGATGTTGACGCGTTCGGACGCCATGTGGTTTGCCGCTTCCTCATCGGGGTCACCGTGCCACCGCCACGCAAAGGCGGAATGCGGCAGGTCGGCGTACCGGATCGCGTCGGCACGCAGCGCCGCGGCCACCGCCAGCCATGCGTCGGACACCCGCGCGACGGCCAGATGGGCGTCGGGGTCTTCGGCCGGAAGGCGCGCAAGCACGTCGGCCACGGTGGCGCGGACGAGCGCCTCGTTCAGGTAGTGGAACGGGAACCGGCGCATGAGCGCGGTCTCGCGCAGTGCGGCCGCCGCGTCAGGGGGCACGGCCTGGCACGCCTCGTCGATCGCGGCGCGCGCGGCCGTCTCGTAGGCCAGGCGCGCGGCGTCCACCTCGCCCGTGACCCGCGTCAGCTCGGCGTGCCACTCCTCGCGGGCGGCAAGCTTGTCCTCGGCCGGCCCGCTGCCGCGCATCCGCTGGACCAGGCGATCGACGGCGAGCCGCCGCGCCACCTCGGCCTCGAAGCGGGTCCGCAGCCACGCGTCGAAGCGCGCCCGGAGCGCGGGGGCCTGGCGCAGGAACGCCTGGGTGGCGGCATCGCGCGCGGAGGGGGAAAGGTCGGTCGAGAGCAGCGCGTCGAACGGATTCAGCCGCAGGCCGCCCATGGTTTCGTCGCCATACTCGCCCGCGAGCGGCGCCTGTGAACGGGCGTCGCCCAGGTGACGCCACATGCGCAACGCCTGCACATCGCGGTCCGACAGGCCGGCCGCGGCCGCGACGCCGGTGACCAGCCGATCGTCGCAGCCCGCCGCAGCGGACACCAGCGCAGCGAATGCGGCACGCACAGGCCCGGGGTCCTTCCCCGGCGGCGGCACCTCGCCATCCCCGGCGCCGCGGCCGGACTGGAGCTCATCCATCCGCTCCTCGAACCGTTCAAGCGCCGCCTGCACCTGCTCGGACCACTCCGCCTCGAATGCCGCATGCACGGCCATCGCCACGACGCGCCGCTCGGGCGACACGCCCAGCCGATCAAGCGCCGCCTCGAAGCCGGCGGCCTTCGGCGGCTGGCCCAGCACGGTGATGTCGCGGCCCAGGCCGAAGGGGTCGCCGGATGACTCGTCAGGCACGGGCGGTGCCTCACCATCCTCGGGATCCGCGCCCATCTCGGCGGTCCAGGCCTCCACCGCATCGGCGTCGAACTCGGGCAACCCGCGCAGCCGTCGCGACGTCCAGGCGCGCGTCTCACGGTCGTCCAGCGCCGCGCCGCCGCACGCGCCGGCGCATCCGGCCAGCAGGCCCGCGACCACCTCCGCGGACTTCTCGCCGAAGGCCTCCGAGCAATCCAGCCCGCCCCGCCAGATGTAGTCGCCGGACATGGCACGCTCGGCACCGGCGGCGTACGCGTCAAGCGCATCCATGACCAGGCGCGGGAACCGCTCGCGCCATGCGTCGCGCGCCGACTGCAGGCAGGCTTCGCAGGCCGGCGACAGGTCGGTGCGCGCCAGCGCGCGGTAGAGCCCGATGCCCGGGAATCCGCTCGCGAGCTCCGCCAGGTCCCGCGCCATGCGCCGCGCCACCCGATCGCGCGCCTCGGGCGGCAGCGCGTCCAGCACCGCGTGGAGCGTCTTCACCTGCTCGCGCACGAACTGCGCGACGGGCCGCGCCAGCGCAGCGCTCCAGGCCCTGCCGCCGGCCTCCATCGCGGCGATGATCCGCTCGGCCTGCGAGCCTGGCTTGAAGCGCGGCGCGTCGGGGGCATCGTCCTCGCGCGGCGATGATGCATCGGGCCCGGGATCGGCGCGATCGCGCTCGAAGATCCGTGCGATGTCCTCACCGGTCAGTGCGGAGACCCCTGCCTCGTCCAGGATCCGGCGCTGCTCATCCTGACCGCGCGCGGCGGCCGGCGCGACACGGCGCGCGGCAGCGAGGCGGGGCACGCGCGACTGCTCGAGCACGACATCCGCCGCGGCGCGTGCGGCCGTGTCGCCGCGCAGCGCGTCGGCGATCACGATCTCGATGTCCGTGCACGGGATGCCCCCAGGCTGCAGCCCCAGCGCCGATACGGACGCCAGGACGCGCGCCCATTCACGGGATTGCCGGATCTTGGCAATCCGCGCACGGGTGGCTTCGGTGGCAGCCTGCGCAAGTTCATCGAGCAGCGCGTCTTCGACGCGGGCCCAGGTCTCGACGGTGCGCTGGTGGATCGTCGCCTCGGCAGCCGCCTGCTCCGCGGATGCAGGGAAGGCGTTCCGCTCCGCCGCACGCAGGCGCATGTACCGCTCGCGCTCCTTCAGCAGCGTGTCCGACGCGGCCGTCCACGCGGCCACGTAGGACTGCACCGCGTCCAGCGCCCGGTCCCGCGGGACCACGACGCCGGCACGGTCCAGCGCGGCGAGCACGTCGTCGGCCCCCCACGCCGGAAGGCTCTCGAGGTCCGTGACCCCGCCACCGCCGCGCGCATCCGCGTGGTGCGCCAGCAGGAACGCGCACGCGGCAACGCACGCAGTGAGCAACCGCCACGCCGCCCCCTGACGGCCCGGCGCACGACTCACATCGCGCTCCCCAGGCCCATCACGCGGCGCCAGGTGCTGATCTGGCCGAGGTGCATCTGCATGTGGCCAACGCACAGGAAGGTGATGGCGCCGCCCTTCTGCGGGAACATCTCCTTGAAGCGGCCCTCGGCGGGATTCTCCTCGGCGAGGACCGAGTCCGGAGCCGTCTCAAGTGCCTTCGCCACCGCCCGGTAGCCCGCGTTGAAGTGGGACATGATCTCGTCCTTCGTCGGGTACGCGTGCTCGGGCTTCGCCTCGACACCCGCCTTGAAGCGATCGTCCCAACCGGCCGGATTGGGCACGATCAGGTCAGGACGGCCCAGCATGCCGAGTGCGCGGTGCGGGTAGATCGCCAGGTGCGCCATGTAGAAGGCCGGGCACACCACGTCCTTCGCGGGGAAGTGCGCGAACTTGTCGGCGGGGATGGTCTTGGTCAGCGCATCCGCGTAGCCGAGACCGAGATTGAGGCCAGAGAGGACGTAGTGGGCGTGGGACATGGCGCGGAGTGTAGGTGCGGGACGGGGGGACGTCGCATGGTCGGGTGGTGCGATCGCTGGGCGTGGAAAGTCGCTTCGCGGTCACCGCGCCCTTTCGGCACCGCACGGAAATCGCCCCGGGCTACCCCGGACACAATCTCGTCACGCCCCCACGTACCGGTCGTACGCGCTCCGTGCCGCCGTGATGTCGGTGGTGCCGCGGATGATCGCGCGGCCGTCGGCGAAGAGCGCCAGTTCCAGGTCGCCCGGAAGCGCGCCGGCCAGCACGCCGTCGCGCACGTCGAACGCGCCGACCGCGCCCAGCCGCGCGCGCACCGACGCAAGGTCGATCGCCGCCGCACTGCCCGGCAGCACCTGCACCGCGTTGCGGCCGCAGAGCACCGTGCAGCGGTCGTCGGATGCCTCGTCCAGGAAGTCGAACCGCCGCGCGCCGCAGCAGGGGCAGTCGGCGCGGGCCGCGCCGTCCAGCGGCACGCGCACGGAGCGGTTCGCCCAGCTTTCGATCGACCACAGCGAACGGTCGACCGCGCCCCATGCGCCGGCCAGCACCTTCAGCGCCTGCGCGGCCGCATGCGCGCCGACCGCGGCCACCGTGGGCCCGAACACGCCCACGGTGTCGCACGTCTCGCCGCTGCCGGGCGCCGGTACGTCGGGGAACATGCAGCGCAGGCATGGCGCGTCGGCCGCGGCCACGCCCGAGCGCGCCGCCACGCCTGCCAGGATCGGCATCGACGTCCCGCGCGTCCCCACCGCGCCGGCATGGACGTACGCGATCCCCAGCTTCACGGCCACGTCGTTCAGCACGTAGCGGGTGCGGTAGTTGTCCAGACCGTCCACGATCACATCCACGCCACGCGCCAAGTCCAGCGCGTTCTCGGCGCACAGGTGCTCGGCGCAGGCATGCACGCGCACGTCGGAGTTCACCGCCGCCACGCGCCGCTTGGCGGCCTCGGCCTTGGGCGCACCGGCGCGCACGTCGGCCTCGGTGTAGAGCGACTGCCGCTGCAGGTTCGTCAGCTCGACCACGTCGCGGTCGACCAGCGTCAGCGTCCCGACGCCGGCGCGGGCCAGCAGGTCGATCGCCGCGCAGCCCAGCGCGCCGCAGCCGACCACCAGCGCATGCCCCGCGCGGATGCGCGCCTGGCCATCCGCGCCGATGCCGGGCAGGATCTGCTGGCGGTGGTAGCGCATGGCCACACGGTACGCGGCTCGCGCCACGCGCAAAAGCACGAACGCCCCGCGCGTGGCGGGGCGTCCGGGAGATTCGTGTCAGGCTGCGGGCCGGGCCCGCCGCGGGGTCACCACGCGAAGTGCGCGAAGGCCTTGTTGGCCTCGGCCATGCGGTGGGTGTTCTCGCGGGTCGTGACGGCCTTGCCTTCACCCTTGGCGGCATCCATCAGTTCCTTGGCCAGGCGAAGGTGCATCGGCCGGCCGCGCTCCTCGCGGATGGCCTCGATGATCCAGCGGAAGGTCAGGCTCTGCTGACGACGCTTGTTCAGCTGCATCGGCACCTGGTAGTTCGCGCCACCGACGCGCTTCGAACGCACCTCGACGGACGGGCGGACGTTCTCGCAGGCCTTCTGGAACAGCTCGATCGCGGTCTTCGGCAGCGCCTCGCTCTTGTCCTTGTCCAGGCGGACCTGGATCTCGTCAAAGGCGCGGTAGACGACGCGGGTCGCGGGACCCTTGTTGCCCTGGCGCATCAGGCAGTTGATGAACTTCGAGACGACCTTGTCCTGGTAGCGGGGGTCGGGCTTGAGCTGCGATTCGCTGGCGGTGAACTTCTTCGGCATGGGTATCTCCTTGGCGATGCCGGCATTTGCCGGTCCTCTTCATTCCGCAGCCGGGCAGGCGCCCGTGGATGGTGCGGCGGAATTACTCGCCTGTCAGGTGCGATGCCGGGCGGGACCTTCCCGTCCGGCGAAAGTGCTTACTTCTTCTTGCCGGTCGCGGCGGCCTTCTTCTTGACGCCGTACTGCGAGCGGCCCTTCTTGCGGCCCTCGACGCCCAGGCAGTCCAGGGTGCCGCGGACGATGTGGTAGCGGACGCCGGGCAGGTCACGCACGCGGCCACCGCGCACGAGCACGATCGAGTGCTCCTGCAGGTTGTGGCCCTCGCCGCCGATGTAGGCGGTGACTTCCTTGCCGTTCGACAGGCGCACGCGGGCCACCTTGCGAAGCGCCGAGTTCGGCTTCTTCGGGGTGACGGTCTTGACCTGGAGGCACACGCCGCGCTTCTGCGGGCAGGCGTTCAGGTCCTTGACCTTGGACTTGGCGGCCGGCGAACGGCGGGGCTTGCGGACGAGCTGGTTGATCGTGGGCATAGGTGTCTGGGTCCCGTATGGGGGAAGCGGAAGACGATAGCCGAAAGCCTGCTCCCCCGCAACCGCCGCACGCAACGCCCGGAAACGCAATGCCCGTGATTTCAGGGGTTATGAGGCCCTGGCGCCCCGACGCATCGCATCGATCGCCGCCACCGCCATCCGGTCGCAGCGTTCGTTCTCGGGGTGCGAGTTGTGCCCGCGGATCCAGGTGGCCCGCAGCTGCAGGCGCTGCCGCTCGGCATCCAGCGCCTTCCACAGTTCCACGTTGGCCACCGGCCCCTTGTCGGCCTTGCGCCACCCGCGCCGCTTCCAGCCGTCCAGCCACTCGTTCAGGCCCTTCACGCAGTACTCGCTGTCGGTGGTCACCAACACCGAAGCGCCGTCGGGCACATGGGCCAACCCGCGGATCACCGCCAGCATCTCCATCTTGTTGTTGGTGGTGGATGCGTCGGCGCCGCTCTCGGCCAGCTCCTGGATGCCGTCGCCGCGCAGGATGAAGGCCCATCCGCCCGGTCCGGGGTTGCCGGAACACGCGCCGTCGGTGAACAACTGGAAGCTGGCAGCCATGGACGGACGAGATTACCGGATCCGCCGCGGATGAGCGGGCAATCACGCGTGATCCTTGCGTGTTCGCCGGGGTTCGGTTACCCTTGTCCCCCCTGCACTCCAGCGGCACCACCCGGCGCCGCGGAGCGCGGACACCAGAAGAGGTCCTCACATGCTTCCAGCATTCCGCTCCTCCCCCGGCCGTACCCGCCGCCGTCGCGCCCACCACGCGATCAAGGCCGCGCACACCGTCAGCTGCCCCAACTGCGGCGCCAACAAGCGCCCGCACTGCGCGTGCTCGAGCTGCGGCTACGTCCGCCCGGGCCTCCAGCTCAAGGTCACCCAGCCCGAGGCGTAAGCCTGGGGCGCAAGGACGGGCCCGAAACACATGCGCATCGGCGTCGATGTGATGGGGGGCGATTACGCCCCCGACCAGATCCTGAAGGGGTGCGTGCAGTCCGTCCCGTTCCTCCAGGACGGTGACACCCTCGTCCTTTTCGGCGACGAGTCGCTGATCCTCGAGACGCTCGAGGAGCGCGGCCTCAAGGGCAACCCGCACATCGAGGTGATCGGCACGACCGAGGTCATCGGCATGGACGACCCGCCGGTCGAGTCCATGAAGGCCAAGAAGAACTCGTCCATCGTGGTGATGAACCAGATGGCGTCGCCGCGCGCGCAGAACAAGCTGGACGTCGTGATCAGCGCCGGCAACACCGGCGCGTGCGTCGCGGCCAGCCAGTACTTCATGCGCCGCCTGCCCGGCGTCGTGCGCCCCGGCATCTGCGTCACGGTCCCCACCTTCAGCGGCCCGATCGTCCTGATCGACGTGGGCGCGAACATCGAGCCGAAGCCCAGCCACCTGGCGCAGTACGGCGTGATGGGCGACGTCTACGCGCGCGAGATCCTCGAGATCAAGAACCCCCGCGTCGCGCTGATGAACGTCGGCGGCGAGGAGCAGAAGGGCACCGACCTGATGCGCGAGGCGCGCGACCACCTGCGCCGCTTCGAGAACCTGAACTTCACCGGCTTCGTCGAGGGCCGCGGAGTGTTCAACGGCGAGGCCGACGTGGTGATCACGGACGGCGTCGTCGGCAACGTCATGCTGAAGCTCGCCGAGGGCCTGTCCAGCGGCATCTTCAAGGCGCTGGCGCATGAGACGCTCGCGACCGACCCCGACCTGGTGATGCGCCTCGAGGGCGTGATCAAGAGCCTGTACGCCAAGTACGACTACCACGAGTACGGCGGCGCGCCCCTCCTGGGCGTGAACGGCGTCTCGCTGATCAGCCACGGCTCCAGCAAGGACCGCACGATCAAGAACGCGATCCTGCGCGGCAAGGCCTTCGCCAACGCCAAGATCAACGAGAAGATCGTCGCGCGCCTGGCCACCGTCAAGATGGAGCAGGTCGAGGCATGACCGCGCCATTCGGCCGCGGCGTGCGCATCGCGGGGACCGGCAGGGCCGCCCCCGAGGGACGTCTCACGAACCAGGACCTGGAGAAGCTCGTCGAGACCAACGATGAGTGGATCCAGCAGCGCACCGGCATCAAGGAGCGCCGCAAGGCGTCCGAGGACGAGACCGTGTTCTCGCTGGGACGCGATGCGCTGCTGCAGGCGCTGCAGCGCTCGGGCGTGAACCCGGCGGAGCTCGACATGATCATCGTCGCCACGGTGAGCGGCGAGATGCTGTGCCCCTCGACGGCGGCACGCATCTCCGAGGCCGTCGGCGCGGACGACGCGGCGGTCTTCGACCTGGCCGCTGCATGCAGTGGCTTCCTCTACGGCCTGAACATGGCCGACACCATGATCCGGTGCGGGCGCGCATCCAAGATCGCCGTGATCGGGGTCGAGGTGCTCACGCGCCTCTGCGACTACACCGAGCGCAGCGTCTCGATCATCTTCGGCGACGGCGCGGGCGCGGTGGTGCTGGTGGCCGACGCGGACCCGAGCAAGGGCTGCGTCCATCAGACGATGCGCGGCGATGGCCGCCTGTGGCGCACGCTGTACCACCCGAAGTGCGAGCGCGACGTCCCCCCCGGCGACGAGGCGATGCCCATCGCGTTCGGCAAGCTGCGCATGCACGGGCGCGAGATCTACAAGTTCGCGGTCACGCGCTTCCAGGAGGCGATCCAGGACGCGCTGGCCTCGACGGGCCTGAAGCCCGAGGACGTCCAGCAGTACATCTGCCACCAGTCGAACGTGCGCATCATCGAGAGCGCCGTCGAGAAGCTGAAGCTGCCGGCCGACCGCGTCTACGTGAACATCGACCGGTACGGCAACACCAGCGCCGCCAGCATCCCCATCTGCCTGGACGAGCTGGTGAATGCCGGCACCGTCAAGCCGGGCAAGCCCATCGTCCTGGTCGCGTTCGGTGCGGGCGTGACGTGGGCGTCCTGCGTCTGGAACATGTGACGCACCGCCGCGCGCGGGCGTCCGGGAGAACAGCATGAGCACCACCACCGGCACGCACACCGTCTTCCTCTGCCCGGGCCAGGGCGCGCAGGCCGTCGGCATGGGCAAGGCATGGGTCGAGTCCAGCCCCGCGGCCGCAGACGTCTTCCGCACCGCGGACGAGGCCGTCTCGTTCCCCGCGGCCGGCGGTCGCCGCCTGAGCGACTTCTGCTTCGAGGGCCCACAGGAGGAGCTGAATCGCACCGACGTCAGCCAGCCCGCGCTCTTCACCGCGGGCATCGCCAGCCACGCGGGCCTGACCGAGCGCCACCCGACCATGCTGGCCTGGGCCGCCAACGGCCTCAGCCTGGGCGAGTACACGGCGCTGTGCATCGCCGGCGCATTCGGCTTCGTGGACGGCCTTCGCCTGGTCGCCACCCGCGGCCGCCTGATGCAGCAGGCCGCCGAGAGTTCGCGCGGCGGCATGGTGGCGCTGATCGGCGCCGACGAGGCCCAGGCCACCGAACTGTGCGCCGCAGCCGCCGGCGGCGAGGTCCTGGTGCCCGCCAACTTCAACGCCCCTGGCCAGATCGTGGTCAGCGGCGCGCTGGGCGCCTGCGACCGCGCGGTCGAGGTGGCGGGCAAGATGGGCCTGCGCGCGACCAAGCTGGCCGTGGCCGGCGCCTTCCACAGCCCGCTGATGGCCCCTGCCGCCGAGGGCATGGCCCGCGCCCTCGAGCACGTCGAGCTGCGCCCCCTGCGCATCCCCGTCTGGAGCAACGTCACCGGCAAGCGGCACGCCACCGACGACCCGGCGCTCCTCCGGAAGCTGCTCGTCGACCAGATCGTCTCCCCGGTACGATGGGCCCAGTCCTGCGCCGACCTGATCGGCGAGGTCCGCGCCGTCGGAGGGGCAACCTTCCACGAGCTGGCGCCGAACACGGTCCTGAAGGGTCTGATGCGCCGCATCGACCGAGCAGTCGAGGTAACCACCCATGACCAGCCTGAGCGAGACAACGCCGCGCAACCCACTGCGGGCTGACGCCGCGTACCGCGCCCTCCGCAGCATCGCGAGCGCCGCGCTGACCGCGGCGCTCGCGATCGCCATCGTCTCCGCGCCGCTCGCCGGCTGCGGCGAGGAAGAGGAGGCGCCCGCCGCCCCGCCGCCGCCGCCCCCGCCGCCGCCGCCCCCGCCCAAGCCGACGGTGACGCCCGTCGCGCAGCTCATGAAGGAACTGGGCATCAGTCCCAAGATCCGCATGGCCGAGGACAAGGCGCCCGCGACCGAGCATGAGCGCGTGGCCGTCCTGAAGTTCTTCGACGGCTTCGCCAAGGGCACGCCCGCCGCGATCAAGCCTGCCATGTCCCCCGCCGACCAGGCCGTCCTGGACATGATGGACAAGTCGGGCGGGTTCGCCAAGGCGACCGCAGCGGCCGAGCGCATCGACCTGACCACCGGCAGCGTCGAGGGCAAGGCCTACGTGATGGCCGTCTACCGCACCGGCGACTCGTTCCAGCCGCAGCTGTGGCAGTTCACGGTCGAGGGCGAGGGACGCACGGTTACCAAGCAGTCGTTCGACAGCTACATCCAGCCGGTCGACGTGATGAGCAAGATCAGCGGCGCCAAGCTGATCGACGAGTGGATCAAGCTGGTTGCCGCCGAGCGCAAGGTCGCCGACGAGCCGGACGAGACGTTCAAGTCGCCGGCCCGCGTGCAGGCCCAGGAGAAGCCGGACGAGAGCAGCGGCGGCGACGAGCCCAAGGGGCCGATCGGCGCACCGCCGATGCGGAACAAGCCCACCGGTCCGCCGATCAAGCCGCCGGGCCCCGGTGGTCCGGGCCGCTGAACCGAGTGAACACGACACCCGCGGCGGGACGCACGATCGTCCCGCCGCGGGCATACTGAAGGACCGCGGTCGATGACGACCGCACGCACGCAGGAGGTGCACCATCGACAAGCGAGTCGCCATCGTCACGGGAGCCAGCCGAGGCATCGGCCGGGCCATCGCCAAGCGCCTGGCCGCCGATGGGCGCCACGTCGTCGCCGTCGCGCGCAACGCCGAGCAGCTGGCCAGCCTTGCCGCCGAGATCGCGGGCGAGGGCGGGTCCTGCGAGGCCCGCACCTGCGACATGTCCGACGGCCAGGCCGTGCAGCGCATGGTCGAGGAAGTCGCCGAGAAGCACGGCCGCCTGGACGTGCTGGTGAACAACGCCGGCATCACCAAGGACGGCCTGCTCATGCGCATGAGCGACGCTGACTGGGACGAGGTGCAGAACGTCAACCTGCGCTCGGTCTTCATCGCGTGCCGTGCCGCGGCCCGGCCCATGCTGCGCGGCAAGTTCGGCCGCATCGTCAACATCGGGTCCGTCAGCGGCGTCTCGGGCAACAAGGGCCAGGCCAACTACAGCGCGGCCAAGGCCGGCCTGATCGGCCTGACGCTGAGCGTGGCCAAGGAACTGGGCGCCAAGGGCATCACGGCCAACGTGGTCGCCCCCGGCTTCGTCGAGACGGACATGACCGCCTTCCTGGGCGAGGACGACAAGAAGCAGGTCGCCAGCCACATCACGGTCGGGCGCCTGGGCGTCCCCGAGGACATCGCGGCGGCCGTGGGCTACCTGAGTTCGGACGGCGCCGGCTACGTGACCGGCCAGGTCCTGACCGTCGACGGCGGCCTGCCCATGTGAGCCCCAGGGCGGCCGGATGGCCGCCTTTCGCAGGAAGATTGGGCCCCGGACGCCCAGAAGGCCGATGTTTCCAGCCACTCCGAAGCCCGCCAACCCATCCGGCATGGGCGGATTTCGGCTATATTCCCCCGTTCAAACAAGGCGGCGGACCCCCGCCCCGCAACCCAGAGGAGAGAGCCGTGACCAAGGATGAGATCGAGCCGCAGGTGATCGCCGTCGTTGCCGAGAAGCTCTCGGCGGACAAGAGCAACATCACCCGAAACACGAACTTCACGAGCGATCTCAACGCCGACAGCCTCGACCTGGTCGAGCTCGTCATGGAGCTGGAAGAGCGCTTCGACATCCAGATCCCCGACGACCAGACCTCGAAGATCCTGACCGTCGGCAACGCCGTGGACTTCATCCACGACCAGATGCAGGCCAAGAAGTGAGGCCTGGCGCAAGCCACTGACCCCCTGCGCCCCGGCACCGTCCGG
>JBIKJV010000250.1:0-2766 GCA_044360755.1 Phycisphaerales bacterium | reverse complement strand
GATGATGATCAACTGCCACCGAGCGCTATCAAGTACATGATGCAGGGTGATCGCCTAAAGGGAGAAATGTGGCGAAGCCCGACAATTGGTGGTCAGACAGGCAGGTACGGTGCGTTTTACGCAACAAACGAAGAGGGCGCAGGAAAATACTCTCGTGGCGTTGGGGTCAACGTTGTTGTTGCTCAGATGGTTGAACTGAACGACCCTCTTGTTGTTGACACGAAGCAGCAGGCTATGGAAGAGCTTGGCATCGATGAGGATTCATTGCAAGAGCCAAGCGAAACACAGGATATTCATCATTACATTGACATAGCCATTTTCGAAGAAGCGACAAGAAAAGGCTACGACGGAGTAGTTTACAAGCAGGAGGGTTATGAAGGAAATCCATTTGAGGTTCATGTTTTTAACCCTCCAGACATAGGAGAGTTACCAGCTTTTACGGTTCAAGGACAAAAACAAAGCTCGCAAGCCAAGAGTGAGCAGCCAGCGGAGCAACCCAAGCAATCAGAGGGAGTAGAAGCTGCCTTGAAAGCTCTCGACGCGATTACAGCAGCCGAGAAGCCCAAGCCTCAGCCAGCACCCAAAAAGGGACGCAAGGAGCCAGAGAAGACCAAGCAAGGTCAATACGTGCTTCCGCTCATGCCTGGGATGGCAGCGGAAATCGACAGACAAGACTTCGTGCGACGGTACAGGGATCGAGCGTTGGAGCCTCTTTGGGGTTGGTCTAGCAAGGAGGAAGATGCCGAAGGTATCCAAGCGACGATCGATACGCTTGCACCGATTTACTCAGAGATATTCAACGATATCTACGCTGGGGAACGAGAAACGATTGACGACGTTCACGATTCCGAGGCTTACGAAAAGATTAGCAAGCTAGGCGATGAAATCACCGTTGGCGATGCGCTCATCACTAGCCGACTGGACGAGCAGATTACCGCCGCACTGGAGAACTACCCGAAGAAAACACCAAAGCCGCCACGCAAGAGCGAGCAGACCCTCAAAGAAGCAAAGACGGACCTGGATGCAGCACACGACGCAGCTCAGGCAGCGATGGAAAAGATCCGTGCAAAGCTGATGTCCGGCATCGATCCAGAGATTTCTGCGGAGGTTGTTCGGGTTGCCTACTTGTACGCCAAGGCAGGAATCAAGACATTCAAAGGTTACGTCGAAGCGATCGTGGAAAAGTTTGGCGATGCGTTCGCAAGGGAGTTCGCTCCGTACATGCAAGACGGCTGGTCCGCATTGAACATTCGTGGTTTTGTGCAGGATCCCGCTGGGAGGGTGGAAGACTACTTAGCAAAGGAAACGAAAGATGAAAGAGATGACGTCGCACTCCCAGATGATACTGGGGACGTGGAAAAGAACGAGACCGAACCTAATAAGAAGCCTCGAAAAAGAAGGGGTTCTGGAGGATCATCTGCGAGTGGCAAGCGAAGAAATACTAAAAGCCGAAGAGACAATGAGGCAACAGGGGATGGATCAAATGCGGATTCGGGAGGAAATCGAGACGGAGTATCTTCACCTGCCGGATCGCTAAATAACCATAGGATTGGAGAGCGACCTGTTTGGCTTGAGGGCGGTGCCGTCACAAAGCTCAACCGCAATATCGATTCGATCGAAACAATGCAAGTTGTGGAGCGAGAAGGTCGGCGTGCAACACCAGAAGAACAGTCAGTTATCGCTCAGTACACAGGCTGGGGTCACTTGAAGCAGTTCTTTATTAGAGACAGCGACATTTTTAGCCTGAAGGCGATTGAAGCAAAGGAGTGGAGGAGCGGAGCGTTCGACAGGCTCGATCAAATAACTGAGCAGCGGATTCGCGAACAAGCAGTGCGTAAAGGCAGAACTGAAGCGCAGATACTAGCTAAAATCCAAAGAGAACAGGCGACCAACAAGCATCGCGTTCGTCTTGCGTTGTCGATGACTCCAGCGGAGTATGCTCAAGCCAGGAAAAGCACGCGGTATTCCCACTACACGGACCCTGCTATTGCGAGGTCTATGTGGAAGTTTCTTGAAAACGTATTGCCCGAAGCTGGCAAGATTCGCGTGCTGGAGCCGTCTGAAGGTAGCGGTATGTTCTGGGGAACAATGCCTGACTCTATGTTTAAGCGAGCAGAAATGCACGGTATCGACATGGACACAGCATCAAGTCGTGTCTCGAAACACCTGTACCCATCAGTACGCCACCTGAACATTCCGTATCAGCAATCCCCGTACCCAGAAGGTTTTTTTGACGTTGCGATTACAAACGTACCGTTTAACAAAAACCCAGTGACCGACGCAACCGAAGACATTGAAGACTTGTCTTTGCACAACTACTACTTCGCAAAGACCGCGAAAAGGGTTCGAGAGGGAGGGGTGGTAGCGTTCATCACAACTCACTTCACGATGGACGCGGCAGTCCCTAAACAGCGAGAAGCGATTAGTGCGCAAGGCTTGAAGTTTCTAGGTGCGGTTCGTCTTCACCAAGATGCTTTCGGGGGAATTGCGAACACGAAGGTAGTCACTGACATAATTATCATGCAGAAAGTCGCTCCAGGACTCCCAGAGATGGAGCTAAATAATGGCTTTAATGCACCAGCAAGGACTTCAAACGTACCGTACCTAGGAAACCTACTGGAGGGCGCAAACGTATTTTTTCATCCCTACTTTAGGGATAAACCGAACATGATTGCTGGGGTTATTACCGCAAACGGGGAGATGCGAGGGGAAGGTCCGGAGTTGACAGTAGAGTCAGAAATGACCACCGAAGAAACGGCTGCATTC
>JBIKJV010000230.1:0-2771 GCA_044360755.1 Phycisphaerales bacterium | reverse complement strand
GACGGCACGCCGCGCCCGATCGAACTGCCCATGGCCGCAATCGACGTCCTGCGGGACTTCGGGGCCGCCGACTGGGCCGCCGACGTGGAACTGCGTGTCTCGCGCGGCGCGGCCACGCCGGCGGGCACGCCGGCGCCCGTCGCGATGCAGGGCGCGCTGCGCCTGCGCGAGGGCACGATCCGCGCGTCGGCGTTCCCGTACCGGCTGACGGGCGTGCAGGGCACCATCGAGGTCGACGGCACGCGGGCCACGATCACTGACCTGCGCGGCCGCGGCAGCGGCGACGGCACGCTGAGCCTCTCGGGAACCGTCGACGTGGGTGGCACCGACCCCACCTACTCGATCCGGGCCGTCGGCCGTTCGCTGACCGTCGACGACCGCCTGATCGCCGCGTTCGACGACGCGCCTCGGCGCATCTTCAGCGCCCTGTTCGACCGCAAGGCGTGGGACTCGCTTGCGGCTGCAGGGGTGGCGCCGCCCGGCAGCGAGCCCGGCGGCACGCTCGACCTGGACCTGCGCGTCCGCCAGCAGGCCGGGGGAACCTCCGCCAGCGTGACCGGCGACGTTGCCTTCCGCGAGACGCGGGTCGTCCTGGATGCGTTCCCGCATCCGATCACCGCGGACGGGCGGGTCGTCATCGAGGACGAGCGCGTGCTGCTCAATCCGGGCGACATCAGGATCCGCACGCACGCCGGCGGGACGGGCACCGTGACCGGGACCATCGGCCTGCGGCGCCAGGGCGCCTCGCGGGTGGTCGAGAACGACCTGCGTTTCCAGCTGCGCGGAGAGCAGCTTGGGCCGACGATGCTCGCCGCCATCCCGGTGAGCTTCCGGCCCGGCTCACCCGAGCCCGCGGGCTGGCCAGGCAAGGTGCGATCGCCGATCGCGGAGCTGCTGACCGCGCTCGGCATGCGCGCGGAGCTGGACATCGACGGCACCGTGCGCACCACGCCGGCGGGCGCGGAGCGCGTCGAGACGCACGTGCGGATCGCCTCCGGCACGATCGCACCCGAACCCTCCCTTCCCAGCGTGATGCGCGGGTTCGGCCTGGCCTGGCCAGGCCAGCTGCGGCTGGACCGGCTGGGAGGCGAGATCGACGTCACGCCCGAGGGGCTGACGCTCCGCGGATTCACGGCGGAGCGCGACGGCGGCACGGTGCGCGCGGACGGACGGTTCAGCACCGACGGCGAGGACGGCAGCCTGGACGTCACGCTTGCCGGGTTCCCGATCGTGCGGGACTTCCTGGCACTGGCCGAGGGCAGCGACGGCAACGACGCACGCCGCGCCTGGGACGCGCTGCAGCCGACCGGCACGTTCGACGGCACCGTCAACTGGCGGCGATCGAAGGGCGCGAACTCGACGCGGGCGACAGCCGACCCGCGCACGCTCACGCTGGGCGGGACGATCCCGCTGGAAATCGCCTCGGGCCGGCTGGTCTACCGCGACGGCCAGCTCAGCATCGAGTCGCTCGATCTGCGCGCGCCGGACACCGACCAGACGCCGCTGCGGATCCTCGCGGGCGGGCACCTGCTCGGCCCGGACGCGGACTTCGGTGCCGAGGTCGACGCGATCGCGATCGACGGCCCCCTGGTCGAATCCGCGCTGCGGGCCTCCGGGCTGGAGGCGCTGCGCGGGATCATCCGCGACTGGACCATCCGCGGCGCGTTCGACGCCCGCTACCGCATCCAGGGCTCGGGGCCCGACGCCCCGTGGCGGCTGACGATCACCCCGGGCGCGGTGCAGGGCGTCCATGCCGGCCGCGCCTTCGGCATGCTCGTGCACAGCGGGACCGTCGAGGTCGGTCCCACGGGCATGCGCGCCGCCGGGCTGGTCGGCTCGATCGCCGACGGCTGGCTGACGCTGGACGGCGAACTGGCGCGCGGCAGCCGCGGCACGGCCGGCGAGCTGCAGTTCGGCGCGATGCTCGCGCGTTGGTCGCCGGACGCGGTGGCGATGCTGCCGCTGGCGGCCCGCGACGCGCTCGAGCGCATCGAGTTCCGGACCGACGCGCCGATCTGGACCGATGCCATGCGGGTGACCTTGGACGTGCCTGACGACCAGGACCCGAACGTCGAAGTCCACGGCCGCATCAGCATGGCGAGCGCACGGTTCCAGGTGGGCACGACGATCAGCGACGCGTTCGGGGCGCTGGACCTCGCGATCGGCGCGGGACGTGGGCACCCGTCGGGCCGCATCGGGCTGTCGTTCGACCACCTGTCGGTGATCGACCGTGGCGCCACCGCGATTCGCGGCGAGCTGGGGTTCCGGCCGGACGACGGCACGGTCCACCTCTCGAACCTTGAAGGACAGATGTACGGCGGCCGGCTGATCGGCAGCGGCATCCTGGACCCCGGCCTGGGCTACGAGGCGCACATCGCCTTCGCGAACGTCGGGTTCGCGTCCTTCGCCGACGGGCGCGACGCGGGCATCGGCACGCACCCGGCCGGGCCCCAGGGCACGCTGCGCGGCAAGTTCGACGTACGCGGGATCTTCGGCGAACCGGACTCGCGCCGCGGCGCCGGGCGGGCGGCGATCGCCGACGCGCGGATGGTCGATTCCCCCCTGGGCCTGAGCCTGCTGCAGCTCACGCAGCTGATGCTCCCGCTCAGCAGCGCGCTGGAACAGGCGAACATCGCCTTCACGCTGGCCGGCGACGAGGTGAGCGTGTCCAGGCTGGATCTCTCGACGGGCACCATGCGCCTGGAAGGCGGCGGCAAGATGGACCTGCGGGACGGCGCGATCGCGCTGCGGTTCCGCAATCGCGGGCAGGT
>JBIKJV010000296.1:0-2783 GCA_044360755.1 Phycisphaerales bacterium | reverse complement strand
CCTCAGCAATACAAGTCACCGAACTAATACCAAGTTTCGGATCTGAATAGTTAGCCAAAAGATAATTGGCGTAGTCCGTTGCCTGTGCGGTGCTGGCGTTCAAAGTGTTGGTCTGATAGGTGCGATACGGGGCTGCTGCTCCAGCCTTTGTTACGGTCGATGGACTGTAACTTTCGGGGTCAACGGTTACTTGCGTGTAGTAATTGTCCGAATAACTATCGAAATTTATTTGGCTGTAGTTCTGTTCATATGGGGCGTTTGTGTCACCAAAAAATACCTGAGCCGTGTAACCAATGAACGGGCTGACAACAGTTGATTCAGCAGCTGTACCGCCATCCCATAATCGGCTGTTTGTGCTTTGACAAACCCGAGCAATCCAGTCAGCCCAAGTTGTCGAGACCGTAGTTGCAGCGACAGGGGTTGTAATGCTTGCAGGCTGAGCATTAATGGTGATGCCTGTTTGAGTGCTAGCAGTAGCAATTTGCGTAGAAACGTCGCCAGCAGCCATCGAATAGCCGTTGCCTTCCATGCGCCCTAACGCTGCAAAATTGCCTTCACAACTGATTTCTAGATAATCAGCAGGGCCTACTCCGCTTTGATATGGGATTCCATACGAAGCCACAACATCGGTGATACGACCAAACCACACCGGGTAATTGGAATACAGATCGTTTGTGATGTTGTAAACAGCAATGTAAGTACCAGTCACAAGTTCAGCGATGGGGGTTGCAAAACCTGTTGGGTACCGCAAAGAAATGTTTGCCGTGCTTGCCTTGATTTGGTCGAGTTGCTTTTGTCGTCCGACAGTGATTTGGATGTTTTGCACATTGTCCAAATAACCAATAAAGGTATTCGGGACAGTCCCGTAGTAAACGCGATAGTTCTGAATGGTCATCAGTAAATGTTGCTTACTCGAATAGGTACGGAACCGTTTTGGCGCATGTAAGTACGAAGCGCGTTTACAACAGCGTTCGGGTCTCCGCCGTTTACATTGATAGTGACGTTGTTACCGCCACCCATGCCGAACTCGCCAGCACGGGACAAAGGCACAACAGCCTCAGGGCCAGCCTCGCCAATCATCGCCAGCGTAGGACTCGTAACAATGCCACCTGCAGCGAGCATCGGAATGTTCGGGACATCGAAACCCTTACCGCCAAGACCCGGCACCCAGCCAGGAACCTTGAAAGACAATTTGCCGACAGTGTTATTCCACAATGAAGCAATGCCGTTGAAAATGGTTTTATAGAAACCAAGGACGGTTGAAAAGTAACCCTTGATTAGATCGAGTGAGCCACTGACCGCGCCAGCAATAAACTTGAAGACGGTGTCAACAACTTTGCGGAAGCCTTCAAACTTCTTGTAGGCGATGACCAGTGCAGCAATTAGCAACCCGATACCGATCACGATTAGCACGATTGGGTTCATAGCCATGACCGCGTTAAAAGCAGCCATTACGCCAGTGAAGACGGTTGTAACCGTTGTCCAAATAGCCATAGCGGCGTTTACAAGAACGATGGCAGCTGCAATACCGCCGATTACACCAGCGATAACTAGGAAGGCTGTTGTGTTATTAGAAGCCCAGTCGCCCAGCTGAGCAAGGAACGGCAAAACCTTTTCGATAATTGGCAACAAAGCAGCGCCGATTGTCTCCTTGGTTTCAGCGAGCGAAACCGACAAGCGTTGGAACTGTCCCTCAGCGGTGTTTGCCTTGGTCGTTGCAGAACCGCCGAACGTATCCGCAAGAACCGACATAGCGCCCTCAGCGTCAAGACCGCCCTTAACCAGATCACGAAGTTTCGGGTCAAGCTTTGCTAGCGCTGTCGTATTACCTGCGTACCCACGCGCTAACGCATCCGTGACCGCGGAGAGAGGCTTGCCTGTCGCTGCGGCTATGTCCATGGCAAGGGAAGCGCCCTGCTGAGCCTTTTCAAGTGAGCCCGTCTGCCGAGCAAGTTTGGCTAGGGCTGGACGCAAATCATCATCGGTAACACCAAGCAACTTGCCCTGAGTACTAATCCAATCCTCATTGGCTGCAATCTGTGCATCAGTAGCGGCAGTGTTGTTCTTAAGAGACTTAGTAAGGATTTCCTGCGAAGCAGCGTCCTCCATAGCGCCCTTAGTTGCGTCAAACAAAACAGCACCCAAACCAGCCACCGCAGCAGTCGCAGGAATCAAAGCCTTCTTAAACGCAAACTTAGTTTTGGCTGCAACGCCGTCAAGCTGGGCAAACTCTTTCTTTGCCTTCTCGACACCCGAAGAGTCAAACTCGCTAAAAATGTTAAGTACAACAGACATGGCTAAATGTTCCCACCGCGTCCAACTTGACGCATAACTCTCGAGACCAAGTCTTTCAACTGACCTTCAACTTCGGCTTGCTTAACCTCGTAGGCACGGTAAAGAACTCGAGACGGCTGACCGAAACGGCGGTCTAACTGCTGACCTAGATCACCTTTGCGAGCCATGTCAAAAATGGTTGCCTGAGTGCCACCCCAACGAATACCAAACACGCCCACATTCTGTTTAAAACCGAGCCCGGTATCACGGATCTTCTTGCCCGATGTAAACGCTTTGAGATTCTTACGAACCATCATGGACTGCCAGTGCATGATTTCTTTGCCTGACTTGCCCTTCCACGAATACTTCATACCCGACAACGGAGGGTCAACAGGCATACGGCCATAAGCCTCCTGGATCACAGGTTGGACAATCTCTTTGAAGTCCTTGGTGACTTGCCTGCGAAGTTTCTTGTCAATGTCATTCAGTTCTTTGAGAGCCTCTTTGAG
>JBIKJV010000391.1:0-2793 GCA_044360755.1 Phycisphaerales bacterium | reverse complement strand
GCCGTCCGGCGTGCATGACGCGACCGTGCGAGTGGGTGGTTCCACCATTCAGGCACGTGGCAAGCCGCTCTGGGAAGTGCTCTCGCACGAGATCCGGCGCCCGCTCTATCGCGCGGCGATCCGGGTGCTCGGCGTGCGTGCATGGATCACGGGTGAACCGCGCGGGGGCGCGTAACGGCTGCATGGGCGTCGCCTTCCTCCCCTACCGGGTTCCGAGTCGGCCCTTCATGCGGCTGGCGGACGTGTCTCTCCAGGGATGCGACTGGCGCGAGTCGCCGGATCCGGCGCCGGCGACGGTCGCGGAACTCGGTCCGGACGACCATGTCGTGGTCGGCGTGTCGTCCAAGGCGATTTTGGCGCGACTCGGCGGGACGCGATGCCGGGTCTCGCTCTGGCTTCGCGAACCGCCGTGTGTGCAGGGGCGCTTCTACTCGGCGCTGCCGTGGATCGGCCGACGCTGGCACCGCATCCTCACGCACCAGGCCTCGCTCACCGCGCGCTGCAGCAACACGCTGTTGGTGCCCCATGGCGGTACCTGGATCAGGCACCCGGTCGATGCCATGGCTCCCCGTACCGGGCGCATCGCGATGATCGCATCGTCCAAGGCGTCGACCGAGGGCCATCGGCTGCGTCACCGCATGGCGGTGTGGGCTCGTACGGCGGTGCCCGACATGGCGCTGCTGGGGCGCGGATACCGAGCGTTCGACGACAAGGCCGACGGGCACCTCCCGTTCATGTACTCGGTGGTCATCGAGAACGGTTCCTATCCCGGCTACTTCACCGAGAAGCTGGTCGATTGCCTTCGATGCGGGAGCATTCCGATCTACTGGGGCGATCCGGAAGTGGCCCGGCACTTCGACATGGACGGGATCATCGCGTGCCGCGACGAGGACGAGTTGCGCGCGACCATCATGGGCGCGGACGCCGCCGGGTTCGAGTCACGCCGGCCGGCGCGGCTCGCGAATGCCGCGATCGCCGAACGATTCTCCGACCCCAGTGCATTGGCGGTCGCGGCGCTTCGCGACGGGTGACGCGCCCGCCCGATCAACCGTGAAGCAGGCTGCGCACCAACGCCGCGGGATGGTGCACCTTCGCGAGTTCCCGCGCCGCCTCGCGCGCGGCGGCCGACACGCGGTCCCAGTCATCGATGCACTCGCCCGCCGCCTTGGCAAGCGCTGCCGCCGTCCAGGTCGGCATCACGCGCCCCGCGCCGGAGCGCTCGACGAGTCCCGCCTGCCACGTTCCTGCCGTCGCGACCACGGGACTGCCGTGGAGCAGCGCATCGAGCGCGATGCCGCTGACATTGTCGGCGAACTTCGACGGGTCGTACGGCGTGAGCGTGACGGCGCCCCGGAAGCGCTGCGCGTAGGCGCGCGCGTCGGGAGCCTCCGGGTCCATGCGCAGCGCTGGATAGCCGCACGCCCGGAGCGACTCGAGCGCCGCCGATTCCCTGCGTCCGCTCACCCCACCTCGGCGCTTGCCGGTCGTCTGCACGAGCACCGGCGGGCACGGCACGCGTGCGGCAAGCATCGGGAGCGCGGCGGCGACATGTTCGATGCCCTTGTTCATTCGGACGGCACCCGCCACCAGCAGGTGGCTGAACGGCGAAGGCGAGGCGTCACGGTCCATGGCGCGGATCGGATATGGGATGCACTCGACGTGGCGCCACCCAGTCCGCTTCAGGAACGCCGCCGTCACCTCGGTCGGTGCGATCGCACGGGCGTGGCGCCGCACGCGCATGCATGCGGCGATCGCCAGGCGCTCGATCAGACCGCTCTCGCGCCAGTGGAAATACAGACGTGCATGCGTCGGTTCGATGCCGGTGGCGCGCACCGCGCCCTCGAGCCGCAGCACATCGGTGTGGCGCGACGTCAGCAGCAGGAATGGGTCGGGGCGCTCAAGGCATGCGCGCAGCACACGCCGCTCCTCACGCTGGCGGCCGATGAGCCTGAACGGCCGCTCCACCGTCACGCGCGGAGCATCCGCCAGCACCGAGTCGGGCAAGGCTTCGTCGCACAGTACGATCAACTCGTCCGAAGGCGACGTGCACGATGCCAGGGACCGCACGAACTCGGCATAGTGCCCGTGCTCGCCGAACAGGTTCGATTCGATGACGGTCAGGCGAGCCATGCGTCGTGCGCCGCAAAGGTACCGCCTTTGCGCGCCGCCCTGCGCGGATGCCGATCACGACTCCCCTCCATGCCCACCCCGTCCCCCAACCTCACCTGGCACCCCTCCGCCGACGCATGCGCTGCCCTCCGCCACGCCTGCCTCGGCCAGCGCGGCGTCACCGCTTGGCTGACAGGGCTTTCGGGTTCGGGCAAGAGCACCATCTCCGTCGAAGTCGAGCGCCGCCTGCTCGAAGCCGGCGTCGCCGCCGCGCGGCTCGACGGCGACAACCTGCGCCACGGCCTCAACGCCGACTGCGGATTCGATGCCGTTGGGCGCGCCGAGGCGGTGCGCCGCGCCGGCGAGGCGGCGGCGCTGCTCTCGGGTGCGGGGCTCGTCACGCTGGTGGGCATGATCAGTCCCTACCGGGCCGACCGCGACCGCGTGCGTGCGCGCCACGCCGCATGCGGCGTCGCGTTCCTCGAGGTGTTCGTGGACGCGCCGCTTGCCGTGGCCGAATCGCGCGATCCGAAGGGCCTGTATGCGCGCGCGCGTGCGGGCGAGATCCGCGGGTTCACGGGGATCGACGATCCCTACGAGGCGCCGTCCGCGCCCGAGGTCCGGCTGCCGACGGGTGAGCGGAGTGCGGAAGATTGCGCACAAATGCTCGTCGACGCGATCGTC
>JBIKJV010000105.1:0-9927 GCA_044360755.1 Phycisphaerales bacterium | reverse complement strand
CGCTGATGCTGGTGGTGCTGCCGATCGTGATCGTCAGCAGCCGCGAGGCACTTCGCAGCGTGCCGCGCAGCCTGCGCGCCGGGTCGCTGGCCCTTGGCGCCACCACGTGGCAGACCACCTGGAACATCACGCTGCCGGCCTCGGTCCCGATGATCATGACCGGCGCGATCCTGGCCATGAGCCGCGCGATCGGCGAGGCCGCGCCGATCCTGGTGCTGGGCGTGCCGCTCTTCAGCCGCGCGACGCCCGTCAACCTGATGAGCGACTTCACGGTGCTGCCGCTGCAGATCTTCAACTGGGCCGGCCGCCCGCAGGCCGAGTTCCACGACCTGGCCGCCGCCGCGATCATCGTGCTGCTGGCCGTCCTCCTGACCTTCAACGCGGTCGCCGTGCTGATCCGGCAGCGGCTGCAGTCCGTCGCGAACTGAATCACCCGATGAGCCCCGCCATGACCACGCCGCCCACCACCGCCAGCACCGCCGATGCCACGCACGCGCGGCGCCCGGCCAGCGCCCCGCACGGGCAGCCCGGTACAGCACCCGCGGCCGCCGGCCACGCCGAGATCGCCGTTCGCGCCGCCGGATTCAACAGCTGGTACGGCCAGTTCCACGCGCTGAAGGACGTGGCGATCGAGATCCCCGCCCGCAAGGTCACCGCGCTGATCGGCCCCTCCGGCTGCGGCAAGAGCACGTTCCTGCGCTGGATCAACCGGATGAACGACACCATCCCCGGTGCGCGCGCCGAGGGCACCCTGACCCTGGACGGCGGCGACCTGCTGGACCGCGGCATGGACGTGGTCGAGCTGCGCCGCCGTGTCGGCATGGTCTTCCAGAAGCCGAACCCGTTCCCCAAGTCGATCTACGACAACGTCGCCTTCGGCCCGCGCCTGCACCGCAAGCACTCGCGCACCGACCTGGACGAACTGGTCGAGAACAGCCTGCGCGCCGCGGCGCTCTGGAACGAGGTGAAGGACCGCCTGAAGTCCAGCGCCCTGGGCCTCTCGGGCGGCCAGCAGCAGCGCCTGTGCATCGCGCGCGCCATCGCCGTGGGCCCCGAGGTCCTGCTGATGGACGAGCCGTGCTCCGCGCTGGACCCGCGCTCCACCGCCAGCATCGAGCAGCTGATCCGCGAACTGGAGACGCAGTACACCATCGCGATCGTCACCCACAACATGCAGCAGGCCGCGCGCGTCAGCGACATCACGGCCTTCTTCTACGAGGGCCGCGTCGTCGAGGTCGGCGAGACGGACCGCATCTTCACCAACCCCGCCAACAAGCAGACCGAGGACTACGTCTCGGGCCGCTTCGGCTGAACCCGGACGCAAGGACGCATCCACCATGGCACTTGACCTCCAGACCGAGATCGTGAACCTCCGCCGCGGGCTGCTGGCGATGGGCGCCGCCACCGAGCGGCGCGTCGAGCTGACCATCGCCGCGCTCGTCGACGGCGACGTCGAGGCCGCCCAGACCGTGAAGGCCGGCGACACCGAGATCGATGCAATGGAGGTCGAACTCGAGGGCCAGTGCATGCGCGTCCTCGCGCTGGGGTCCCCGGTGGCCCATGACCTGCGCTTCGTGCTCAGCGTGATCCGGATCTCCGGCGACTTCGAGCGCATCGCGGACCTGAGCCGCGGCATCTGCAAGAAGGTGATCCGCTGGTCGGCGGGCGCCACGCCGGAGGACGTGCCGGAAGCGCTGGCCGAGATGGCGAACGCCACGCGGGAGATGCTGGGGGACGTCTTGGCAGCGCTTGCCGACGAGGACGCCGAGCGCTGCCGCGAGGTGCGCCGCGCCGACCGCCGCGTGGACGCGCTGAACAAGGAGGTCGTGGCCGCCAGCCGCGCCACGATCGAGCAGAGCGTCGAGGAGACGGCCCGAGCCATCGACCTGATGCAGGTGGCCCAGCGCCTGGAGCGGATCGCCGACATCGCGACGAACATCGCGGAAGACGTGATCTTCCTGGTTGAAGGGCGCATCGTCCGGCACGAGAAGTGAGCCGCCGGGGGCGACCCACGCGCCCGCCGCCGCCGGGGGCCCGAGCCCGTGCTTATCGCCCCTTCCCGCGCCGCCGGGTTCCTGCTATAGTGCGCGGCTCGACACGGAGTCAGCCATGCACTACCCGCACAAGATCAGCCGCATCAAGAAGGTTCGCAAGGTCGGTTTCCGCGCGCGCATGCGCACGCGCAAGGGCCGCGCGATCCTGAACAGCAAGCGCCGCGCCGGACGCCGCATCCGCGTCCGCTGACGCCGTGCCCCCCGCCAACCCAGCAGCCGCGATCGCCCTCATCGGGCTCCGCGGCTCCGGAAAGACCACGCTCGGTCGCCTTCTGGCGACCGCGCTTTCGTCTGGCTTCATCGACCTGGACGACCGCACGCGCGCGCGCACGGGGCACGGCTCCGTGAGCGCCGCATTCCGCGCCATCGGCGAGCCGGCGTTTCGCGCCGCCGAGGTTGCCGCGCTCGAGGAGACGCTCGCCACCGCCCCGCCGCGCACCGTGATCGCGCTCGGCGGCGGCACGCCGACGGCGCCGGGCGCGCAGGCCCTGTTGGAGCGTGCGGCCGGAGAGGGCCGCATCCGCATCGCTCTGCTCGAGGCCCCGCCCGAGGTGCTGGGGGCACGCCTGAAGGCCGCACCCGGAGACCGACCGCTGCTCGTGGGCGCCGACTTCGCCGAGGAAGCCGCCCTGCTGGCGGCGCGGCGCATGCCGATCTACCGCGCGCTGGCCGGGACCACGGTCGACACGTCCAGGCCCGCGGACCAGGCGCTTGCGGCGCTCGTCGCCTTCGTGCGCGGCTGATCGCGCACCGCCCTGCCACCACGATCAACCGCTCGCCGAACCCGGGGCCACGCCGTTCTTCGGCCACGCGATCGAGACCTCGCCGGCCTCGTTCTCGGCAGCGATTCCCAGCCCCTTCAGCGCGGCCAGCGCGGCCAGCTGCTCGGCCTGCTTCTTGCTGGGCCCCCACGCGCCGTCAAAGCGGCGCGCATCGGCGGCCACGCAGACCTCGAAGCACTTGGCGTGGTCGGGGCCCTTCTCGTCCAGCACCACGTACTGCGGCAGGCCCATCCCCAGCTGCGCCAGGCACTGCTGCAGCACCTGCTTGAAGTTCTGCTGGTGGCCAAGGCGCATGGCGGCGTCGATGCGCGGCTCCAGCATCGGCATCACGAAGCGCTTGGCGACCTCGAAGCCGCCATCCAGGAAGAGCGCGGCCACGACCGACTCGAACACGCCGGCGAGCAGGCTCTCGGGCAGGCCGGTCCGGCCGCGCACGCCCTTGTCGACGCGCACCACGCGGTCGAACCCGCACTGCAGCGCCATCTCGGCGCAGGTGCGGCCGCTGACGACGTTCGACTTGATCTTGGTCAGCTCACCCTCAAGCAGGTCGCCGCAGGTGCGGAACAGGTGCTCGCACACCATGAAGCCCAGCACCGAGTCGCCCAGGAACTCCAGGCGCTCGTTCGAGTTCAGCCGTCCGTCGGCGGCCGACGCATGCGTGAGCGCCGTGGCGAGGAGCGCCGGATCGCTGAAATGGTGGCCCGTGGAGGCCTGGACGGCCGCCAGATGCTCGGGGTCCAGCGTCACCGCCACGCCAGCACCGCCTCGGTCCCGCGGATCAGGACCAGCGCGGCCAGGCCGCCCGCCCCGCCCACGGCAAACCAGAATGCCATCTCCACCCATTCGCGGCGCCTTCGCGCGGCCGGCTTGCGGCGGCGGGCATTCACGCGCTCCAGGCGGGCCTGGTGGTTGCGCTCGGCCACGCCCACCGGCACGGCGATCGCTGCCAGCGCGGACGCGCGCGACTGGCGGCGGTCCGGGACCTGGCCTGCATCATCGGTGCCCGCGGACGCGTCCGCGGCGTCGCCCACGGCCAGGTCGGCGCGCATCTGCTCGAACGCCGCCGTGGCCAGGACCCATGCGGCGTCCGAGCGAACGCGTTCGTCGGACGCGGCGTGCGACCAGCAGTCGTCGTCGGGGTGGTGGCCTGCACGGGCGGCGATCGCCATCTCGGCCGCGATGGCATTGCGTGCGGACAAGCCCGAGCCCACGGCTGGGTGTCGCAGCGGGCGTTGGTCGTCGAAGAGGCGCACCGGCCTCACTCCGGCATGCCGAACCAGCGGTCCTCGATCTGCCGCTCCAGGCGGGCACGATCGGCCGCGGACGCGAAGTCGGAGAAGTGCACCGCCATGCGGCGCGGGCCCGGATCGTCATCGTGGTCGAACAGCCGCACGACGCGCCCCGAAGCGCGGACGGTGCGCGGCTCGCCGGGCAAGGAGAGCTCGACATCGACCGCCGTGCCGACCGGGAGCTCTTGGTCGAGCTCGAACCGGACGCCGGTGATCGAGATGTTGTACGCGTGGCCTTCAAGGGGGCTGCCGCTCGCAAGTCCGGCCGCACCACCCGCCGCACGTGCCGCAGGCGACACCACCACCCGCGTGTACATCGGGTGCAACCGGAAGCGATCGCTCGCTCGGCGGTTGGGTGCTTCGACTGTGACCATTCCGTGTGCTCCTTGGCGTTGTTCGATCACCCCTGCCGATCCATGGCTGGGGGTGCGCTTCGCGATGGGTCCTGGGTACTTCATGCGGTGCGCCTCGTCTGAATCACTATTCGGACATTCCGAGGCGGCGACTGCAGGAAGTGCGGCGGAAACGGGGCGAAGCGACCCGTCCGACGGCTGCCACGCCGGAAGTGTGCGGTTCAAAAACCCGAAGTCATGTAACTTGGGCCTTAATTCGTGCACGAAAGGCACGATCGGCGGCGCGCCCCAGCGCGGCGGCACCCTTTCAGACACCGATAAACCGATGCAAATCCTTACTGGACCAGCCGTTGCGGCGGACGCCCTGCGCGGAAAGCGCGTGGTGGTGGTCGGCTACGGGAACCAAGGCCGGGCGCACGCGCTGAACCTGCGCGACAGCGGGCTCGACGTGCTGGTCGCCGGGCGCCCCGGTTCGGCCGCCCGCAGCCGCGCGGAAGCCGAGGGTTTCCGCACTGCCGACACGCCGGCGGCGGTGGCGGCCGGGGACTTGGTCATCGTCGCCCTGCCTGACGAGCACCACGCCGAGGCGTGGCGCACGTCGATCGCGCCCGCGCTGCGGCCGGGGCAGACGGTGGGGTTCATCCATGGCTTCAGCGTGCACTTCGGGCTCGTCGCGCCGCCCGCGGGCGTGGGCTGCGTGCTGGTGGCGCCGAAGGGCCCCGGTACGGCGGTTCGCCAGCGCTACGAACAGGGCATGGGCATCCCGTCGCTGCTGGCGGTGCACCAGGAGCGCGACCGTGCCGACGGCGGCCCCGCCGCGCGTGACCTGGCGCTGGCCTGGGCGGCGGGGATCGGCAGCGCGCACGCCGGCGTGGTCGAGGTGACGTTCAAGGACGAGGCCGAGACCGACCTCTTCGGCGAGCAGTCCGTGCTGTGCGGCGGCATGATGGGCCTGGCGCAGGCGGCGTTCGAGATCCTGGTGGAAGCCGGGTACCCCCCGCTGCTGGCCTACACGGAGTGCGTGCACGAGATCAAGCAGATCGCCGACCTGCTGGAGTCGCGCGGGCCGGCCGGCATGCGGCACGCGATCAGCAACACCGCGGAGTTCGGCGCCTACAGCGCGGCACCGCGGATCGTCGATGAACACGTCAGGTCCGCGATGAAGGCCGTGCTGGCCGACATCCGGAGCGGCGCGTTCGCCAAGGCCATGAAGGCCGACGCCGACGCGGGTTCGCCGTGGTTCCGCGCCCAGCGCGCGGCGGCGGACGCACACCCGATCGAGCCGGCCAGCGCGCAGGTCCGTGCGCTGATGCCCTGGCTGCGCGGCGCCGCGGCACCCCCGCCGGCGCCCCCGACGCCCTGAACCGCCGCCGCGCGCGGCCCGGCCAAGGAAGGACACGCCCGTGACACCGTTCGACGCCTGGATCCTCGGCATGGTCGAGGGGATCACCGAGTACCTCCCCGTCAGCAGCACGGGGCACCTGATCCTGACGTCGTGGCTCCTGGGCCTGGACAAGACGCCCGAGCAGCACGAGGCGGTCAAGAGCTTCGAGATCATCATCCAGGCGGGTGCGATCCTCGCGGTGCTGGGGATCTACCGCGCGCGCGTGGCGCAGATGGCGCGTGGCGTCGCGTGGCGCGCGGGCGCGCGGGCGATCGGCCCGGCCGACCGCATGCAGATGGGCTGGACCATCGCGCGGAACGTGGTGGTTGCGTTCCTGCCCGCGGCCGTCGTGGGGCTGGCCTCGAAGAAGTGGATCACGGCGCACCTCTTCACGCCGGCCGCGGTGATCGGGTCGCTGGCGGTGGGAGGCATCGTGATGCTTGGCATCGCGCGGTGGCAATCGCAGCGGCTGCGCGCGGACCGCGAGGCCGCCGCCGCGGCGAAGGGCACCGTGCTCGACTGGTCCGGCGGGGCGCTCGCGCGCATGACGGCGAAACAGGCGCTCTTCATCGGCGCGCTGCAGTGCCTGGCGCTGTGGCCGGGGACCAGCCGGTCGTTCGTGACGATCCTGGGCGGCCTGCTGGTGGGCCTGGGCGGCGTGGCGGCGGCCGAGTTCAGCTTCCTGCTGGGCCTGGTCACGTTGACCGCGGCCAGCGCGTACGAGGCGCTGAAGATCGTGAAGGCCGGCGAGCTGCCGCAGTTCGTGGCGGCGATGGGCGGCTGGCTGCCGATCCTGTGCGGACTGGCCACGGCGTGGGCCGCGGCGGCGCTGGCGGTCGACTTCCTGGTGGCCTACCTGCAGCGCCACACGCTGGCGATCTTCGGCTGGTGGCGGCTGGCGGTGGCTGCGATCGTCGTGGTCCTGTGCTGGCAGTTCGGTCTTACACTGACGGCGTGAACCAGTTCCTGCTCGCGCTCCGCAGCCTGCTGATCGCCACCCTCGTCTTCCTGGTGCTGGCGTTCTTCGCCGCCAAGTTCTTCGGCGGCACGCTGTTCCCCAAGACGCCGCGCGTCGACTTCCCCGCGGTGACCGTGGGCGGGCACGAGTACTTCCTGAGCGTGACGCGCGAGCAGGGCAAGGCGCCGGCCTTCAGCCTGCGGCAGATGGACGCGACCGACCCCGGCGCCAGCGTGCTGGTGGCGCCGCAGTCCGACCGCGACCAGGACGCCTGGGCGTGGGCCGAGGCCGAGCCGCTGGACGCGCAGGGAATGCTGCAGGTGCGCTTCACGCGCCGCGACGGCACGAAGGGCACGTGTGCCGTGGGCCCGACCGGCAACGTGAAGCTGCAGTAAATCCGGATTCAGAACAGCGAGCCAGGCTCGGCGGGGGCCGGCGCGGGCGCGGCCGGGGCGTTGCCGGCGTCGATCGCCGCCAGCTCGGCCAGGAAGCGCGCTTCGTCCCAGGTCTCGATGCCAAGTTCGTGCGCCTTGGCCAACTTGCTGCCGGCACCGGGGCCCGCGATCACCAGGTGCGTCTTCTTGCTGACGCTGCCCGAGACCTTGGCGCCGAGCGCCTCCAGACGCTCGGTGGCGGCACGGCGGTCGAGCTGCTCCAGCTCGCCGGTCAGCACGATCGTCTTGCCGGTGAACGGCGTCTGCGGCGCGGCGTCCGCGGGGGCGTAGATCGGGCTGGCGAAGTCGACGCCGGCTGCGCGCAGCTCGCGGAAGGTCCGCTGCATCGCCTGCGAATGCAGGTCGGCGTGGATGCTGGGCGCGGTGACTTCGCCGATGTCGCGGATCTCCTGCAGTTGCTCGGGCGTGGCCGCGAGCAGCGCATCGAGGTCGGGGTACGCGCGCGCGATCGCCTTGGCGCTGGCCGTGCCCAGGTGGCGGATCCCCAGTGATTCGAGCACGCGCGCCAGGCCCCTGCCCCGGGCCTCCTGCGCGCTGGCCGCGATCGCCGCCGCCGTCTTGTCGCCGATCTTGCGGACGACCTTCTTGCCGGCCTTCGTCTCGGATTCCGAGGTCAGCGCGGCCACGGCGGCCGGGTCCAGCGTGAAGACGTCGGCGAATCCCTTCACAAGCCCCGCGTCGACCAGCGCGTCGACGATCTTCTCGCCCAGGCCGTCGATGTCCATCTGCCCGCGGCCGACGAACCACTTGAGCCGCTCGCGGAACTGCTCGGGGCACGCGGCGTTGACGCAGAAGAGCTTGGGGCCGTCCTTCTCGACCGGTTCGCCGCAGCTGGGGCATGCGGCGGGCGGCTCGACGGGCGCGGCGCCGGCCGGGCGCCTGGCCAGGTCGACCTCGACCACCTGCGGGATGATCTCGCCGGCCTTCTCGACGATGACCGTGTCGCCGATCCGGATGTCCTTGCGGTGGATCTCGTCGATGTTGTGGAGCGTGGCGTGCTGGACCTTCGTGCCGGCGATGATGACCGGCCGCATCGACGCGCGCGGGGTGAGCGTGCCGCCCTTGCCGACCTGCCAGTCGATGCGCTCGAGGACGGTGGGCTTGCGCTCGGCGGGGTACTTGAATGCCACGGCCCAGCGCGGCGCCTTGGCGGTGACGCCCAGCGCGCGCTGGTCGGCGAAGGCGTCGACCTTCACGACCATGCCGTCGGTGGCGTAGGGAAGCTCGGCGCGGCGGTCGGCGAACGCCTGGATCGCGGCGATGCACTCGTCGGCGGTGGCGCAGCGCTGCGCGAGCGGCGAAACCGGCACGCCCAGGGCGCGGAGGGCGTCGAGGAATTCGCCGTAGGTGGCGACGGGGCGGCCGGCGAGCTCGACGTCCTCGACGTGGCCCGCGCCGTGCGCCACGAAGCTCAGGCGGCGCGAACGGACGACCGCGGGATCCAGGCTCTTCAGCGTGCCCGCGGTCGAGTTGCGGGCGTTCATGAACTCGGGCTCGCCCACGCGGCGGCGTTCGTCGTTGATCCGCTCGAAGCTGGCGGTCGGCATGAAGATCTCGCCGCGGACCTCGAGCACGGCGGGAACGCGGCCACGCGCGCCGGCGCCCGCGCCGCCGGCCAGCACCAGCGGCACCGCGTCGATCGCGCGGACGTTGCGCGTGACGTCGTCGCCCACGGTGCCGTCGCCGCGGGTGGCGGCCTCGACCAGCTGGCCGTCCTCGTAGCGCAGGCTGATCGCGACGCCGTCGACCTTCGGGTCCGCGACCGCCGTGAAGCCGTGGCCCAGCGCGCGCTCGCACCGCTCCCACCACGCGCGCAGGTCCTCGACCGAGTAGGTGTTGTCGACCGACATCATCGGCACGCGGTGCGTGACCTGGCGGAAGCCGGTCGCGGCCTCGCCGCCGACGCGCTGCGTGGGGCTGTTCGGGTCGGCCAGCTCGGGGTGGCGGGATTCCAGCGCCGCGAGTTCCGCCAGCAGCGCGTCGAACTCCGAGTCGGCCATGAACGGCGCCGCCTCCACGTAGTACGCGCGGTTGGCGCGGTGGAGGAGCTCCCGGAGCTCGATGATGCGTGCGGCGTCGGCGTGCTTCGCGGCCATGCGGCAGGGTGAAAGTGCGGCGGTGCGGGTCGTCAGTCGTTCGCGCTGATCGCGTCCGGGCCTTGGCCGGCGGTCTTCTCGAAGTACCCGCTGCCCTTGCGCTCGAAGCGGCTGAAGCCCAGGCGTTCGAGGTTGCTCTTCGAGAAGCGCTGCGTGTCGCTGTTGGTCTGCACCTGCGGCGCGACGATGAGCTTGCGCACCGGCTCGCCGGTCTCGGGGTGGTGCGTGAGCGTGGGGTCGCTCAGCTTCTGGAACACCTCGAAGACCTCGCCGTCGGTGCCGTCGGGCTTGACGATGGCATAGACGTAGGTGGGCATGGCGGAATGGTAGGTGGGGAGGAAATGGTGTCCGGGACAACCCACGGGCTATTTGCGCGGAAACAGGTCGGGGGCTACCCCGGACACCATTTCCCGCGCCGCGCGGATGTCGGCCTCGCGCGTCGGGCCGGCCTCGCGTTCGATGACCAGGTCCACCGGCCGGGGCAGCGCCCGCACGGCGGCGAAGAACGCCTGCCAGTCGACCGCGCCGGTCCCGGCGACCACCTCGTCGCCCCACG
>JBIKJV010000251.1:0-2804 GCA_044360755.1 Phycisphaerales bacterium | reverse complement strand
ATTTCGTTGCGGTTTCGTAACGAACCCCATGTGGCCAATGCGGATCGTACCCTGGATCTCGATGTCCAGACCCAGGTTCTCGACACGTTCGCGAAAGTATTGGGGCTCGATCAGGAGAGAATCAAGAGCGTCGATCGACTTGACGCCCTCGGGTGCGATTCTCTCCAAATCGTCGGCATCACGGTTGCCCTGACAAAGGTGTTCCCTGAACTTCCTCCCACGTTGCTTTTCGAGTATCGCAGTGTTTCGGAAATCATCGAGCAGCTCATGCGGCTTTCCAGCCCATCGGCGGGTCTAGCTGCTTCTAAGTCTTTGGATTTTGCTGGAACTACGAATCGCAACCAGTCTACCTCGAAACCAACAGATGCTGCGATTGCGATCGTCGGTATTGGAGTTCATAGCGCCGCTGGCAGCGAATCAACAGGTTTTTGGAACTGCTTGCTCCGTGGCGAATCGATGGTCGTTCCCTTGCCAAAGCATCGCGACGGTTACGTCGGCGAACTAGAGCATCAGCACCCGTATTATGCTTCCTTGCTCGAGGATGTTACCGGTTTCGATCCAGAATTTTTCGGTGTGTCACCAAGAGAAGCTCAGTACATGGACCCCCAAATGAGGATGGTCCTCCAAAGCGCATGGCATGCCCTTGAGGATGCTGGTTGCTGGGGTGCTAGCTTCGATAAGTCGATGGCGGTTTTCGTTGGCATTATGTATCAATGCTACGGTCGCTTGGCAAACCAAATCGCTACTAGAAACGCCAGCGTATACCGATGCTGGGAGGGATTTGGCGTCGCGAACCGACTCTCCCAAATCCTTGGTGCATCCGGACCTAGTCTTGCAATCGATACCGCATGTTCTTCGTCGGCTACAGCGCTCCATTTTGCTGTTGAATCGCTTCGCAAAAACGAGTGCGGCAGCGCCCTTGTCAGCGGGGTGAACTTGATCCTTGATCCTGCTCGAATCGCTCAATTGGACAACCTTGGGATACTCACTCGTACCGGGCAGTGCGTTCCTTTTGGGGACCTCACCGATGGTACGGTCATCGGGGAAGGGGCTGTATCCATCGTCATCAAACGACTCTCGGATGCCTTAAAGGACTCAGACCGCATTTATGCCGTAATCAAAGGGACGGGAGTGAGTGTCGGGGCCGGTAGCGTCGGTTTCACCGCGCCCAACCCCGTTGCTCAATCGTTGGCAATCCGCGCCGCACTGCTCGATGCCCAAATCGACCCGAGAACCATCGGTTACGTCGAAACCCATGGAACCGGAACCCAGTTGGGAGACCCCATCGAAGTCCGTGGCCTGGAAATGGCTTACTGCGACACGACCCTTTGGGACCAGGACATTCAATGCCAAGCCCATACCGGGATCGGTTCGATCAAGCCCAACATCGGACACCTCGAAGCCGGTGCTGGGCTCGTCGGAGTGATCAAAGCCGCACTGCAACTCCATCACAAAACTCTCCTTCCGAGCATCACCTCCGACCGCCCTAATCCTCAAATCCACTTCGATAAACTTCCCTTCAAAATCCAGACCAAAGCTCAAGACTGGAAGCCTCTTGAGATCCTCCGAAAAAGCACCCAAAGCTCCGAAACGCTTCCACGACGCGCTGCGGTCAATTCGTTCGGTGTTGGTGGATCCAATGCCCATATCATCTTAGAGGAATCTCCAAGCATTCCTGCAGAGCGCTCCGCAACAGATCGCTCTGCACATCTGCTCACCTTGCAAGCTCCTACCCCCGAGGCGCTTCGGCTACAGGCCAAGCGTTGGTCGCTATTCCTGAAAGACCAAACGAGCGAAACAATTGGTGACGCACTGTACTCGAACCTCGTAGGACGCAAAAACTTTGAATTCAAGCTTGCCATGCCTGTCGAGGATATCCAATCGGTATCGAGCAAACTCGAGCGTTGGAGCAACTCCGACACCGAATCCACCGTTACGGAAATTCTGTCCGGAAATGCTCTTTGGAAAAAATCCAACCGCATCGCCTACCTGTTCACAGGACAAGGGGCGCAATACCCCGGAATGCTGCGTCAACTCTATGAGCAAAGCCCTGTTTTCAAACAAGCGGTCGATCAATGCTCTGCAGAAATTGATCCCAAGCTTCAGGTTCCCATTCAGAACATTCTTTTCGAGCCAGACGACTCCGCGGATCCCCTAATCCATCAAACCCGATACACACAACCAGCAATCTTCATCGCTCAATACGGGTTGTTCAAACTATGGGAGTCCTACGGGGTCAAACCCGATTATGTGCTCGGTCACAGCATCGGGGAGATCGCCGCCTACTGCGCCACCGGTGGATGCTCTCTGGCTGATGCTTTGAAACTCGTCCAGGCTCGCGGTGAACTCATGCAAGGCTTGAGCTCCGGTGGTGGTATGACCTCCGTGGCAGCTTCGGCTCAGACAGTCGAGTCGATTTTCGCCGAGTCGGGAGCCGATCTTGCGATCGCAGCTTACAACGGACCCAACCAGACGGTTGTCTCGGGCTCCTTGGAGCAAATTGCAAGCTTTGTTGAACGAGCGCAAGCTGCTGGGATCAAGACCCAGGCCTTGAAGGTTTCCCATGCATTCCATTCGAAATGGATGGAACCGATGCTCGAGGAGTTTCGAGCCGTCATCGCGGGTCTCAAACTCGGTGTTCCCAGCGTTGAGTTTATCTCCACGGTCACAGCAACCGCCGCCCAAAAAGAACTTGCATCGCCCGAATACTGGGTAGATCAAGTTCGCCGGCCGGTTCGGTTCATGCAGGCGATGGAGACCCTCGCGAACAAGGCGGTTTCGCATTACATCGAGATCGGTCCGCA
>JBIKJV010000229.1:0-2809 GCA_044360755.1 Phycisphaerales bacterium | reverse complement strand
CGCCCGGCACCGCGCCCGTCACTTCGCCTTCGGCGCCGGCTTCGCGCCCGCCGGCAGGAACGTGAACATCGGCGCGGGCTTGAAGTCGTCGGCCGCGTTGCCCTCGTAGGTCATCCCGCCTGCCAGCTGCAGCTTCATGACCGGCGCGCCGGGCTGCAGGTCCAGGTCCTCCAGCGGCACCCAGAACGCGCTGGGCGAGGCCACCGCGTCGAACAGCATCAGGCGGTGCTTGCTGTCGCTGATCGTGCGCCAGATCGTCGACGAGATGTTCGGCTGGTCCGGCGTCGTGATCCCCAGCGGCACGCCGACGCTGCGCATCACGCTCAGCACCGACGCCATCGCCTGGCGGTGGAAGCTCTGCCCGGGCACGCCGCCGATGTAGTCGGGATCGGCCTGGCGGGGGATCGACTTCAGGAAGAACGACGCGCGCGCGAAGCGGTCCGCTGCGCGGTTGGTGCCGGGCAGGAACTGCAGGCCGCCGACGCCTTGCCAGTACTTCTCGATCGCCAACTGCTGGTCGTAGCTGGGCGAATTGGTCATCACCACGTACTGCTTGCCGTGGTGGATCACCAGCTTGCCGCCGATGTACTCGAAGATCGCCGAGTCGCCGGTGTCGTCCGAGAGCGCCATGTGCAGCTGCGCGCCACGGCCGTTGGGCAGGATCGGCGCGACGATGCGGAACGGCTCGGCGCGCAGCGCCTCGACCGCCTCGGCCACGGTGGCGAAGCTGTCCAGCGCGTGCTGGCCCCAGGCGGCGATGCTGATGACGGGCGTGGTGCCGTCCGGCGTGCCGTAGTCGCTCTCGGCCAGGTAGAGCATGTTGGCCACCAGGCCCTTCTCGTTCATGCCCTCGGCGGTGCCGATGTCGTAGCCCGTGACGATCACGCTGCCGTACTTCGACGTCCACTTCAGCGAGTTGGGGCCGGCCGCGCCTTCGCGCGCCATGCCGGCGGGCAGCGCCCACATGTTGGAGCGCATGTCCTCGCCCCAATCCATGTTGCGGCCGGTGATGACCGTGCCGTCAGGCGCCACGTACAGGACGCGCGTGCAGGCGCCGGCGGGGCGTGCCAGCAGCACGGCGGAAAGCGTGGCGGCGGCGATGGCGATGGCGGCGGTGCGGAGGGCGGCGATCTTCATGCGGGGAATGTACGCCCGCGACCGCCCCGCGCGGCGCACGAACTCCCGCGCCGCGCGGTTCCGCAACCCGGCGGCGCCCCCGGCCGCCGCGTCGGTCAGTCCGTGATCGTCACGGAGACGATCTTGTCGCCGGCCTTGATCGCGTCGATCACCTCGAGGCCCTTCACGACCTTGCCGAAGCAGGTGTGCATGCGGTCCAGGTGGGCCGTGTTGTCGCGGCTGTGGCAGATGAAGAACTGCGACCCGCCGGTGTCCTTGCCCGCGTGCGCCATCGAGAGCACGCCGCGGTCGTGGCGCTGGTTGCCGCCGGAGGTCTCGCACTTGATCTTCCAGCCCGGGCCGCCGGTGCCGGAGCCATTCGGGCAGCCGCCCTGGATGACGAAGTTCGGGATCACGCGGTGGAACGTGAGCCCGTCGTAGAAGCCGCTCTTGGCGAGCTTGTGGAAGTTGGCGACGGTGTTGGGGGCGTCGGAGTCGAAGAACTCGATCTCCATGTCGCCCTTGGCGGTCTTGAGGGTGGCCTTGGACATAGTCCGGGGATGATAGGGGCGGCCTGGCGCGGTCCGGGGCGGCAATCCGCCGCGGTGCGGGGCGTTCGGCGTCCATGGCACCCAGGTCCCGCTCGCTGCACCGGCTGCCCTTCGTCGGCGCCGTCGCCCTGTTCCTGGTGGCGGCGTCGGTCGTCACGCAGGCCGGTGATGCGGGCGTTCCCGCCAAGCCGGCCGCCGACCGCCCCAACATCGTGGTCATCGTCGCCGACGACCTGGGTTGGGCCAACGTCGGCTTCCATTCGGCCGCCGCCTTCACGCCCAACCTGGACCGCATGGCGAAGGACGGCACCGAGCTCGCGCGCTTCTACGCGTACCCGGTGTGCAGCCCCACGCGCGCGGCGCTGCTGACCGGGCGCATGCCGCGGCGCTGGGGCATCGTCGACGCGCTGAACGGCCGCGACCGCGGGCTGCCGGCCGGGCTGGTCACGCTGCCCGCGCTGCTGCGCGGCGCGGGCTACACGACTTCGCTGATCGGCAAGTGGCACCTGGGCACCGGCGCCACGCCGCAGCAGGACGGCTTCGACCGGTTCTACGGGTTCCTGGGCGCGCAGATCGACTACATGAAGCACGTGAACCAGCGCGGACTGCCCGACTGGCAGCGCGACGGCACGCCAGTGGAGGAGGCCGGCTACTCGACCGACCTGCTGGCCGCCGAGGCCGTGCGGCAGATCAAGGCGCGCGCCGCGGACCGCCCCTTCTACGTGCAGCTCTGTTTCAACGCGCCGCACGACCCGGTCACCGCGCCGCCGGAACTGCTGGAGAAGCACCAGGCGAAGGGCGCGAAGGCCGGCCCGCTTGCCGCCGCGATCGAGTCGCTTGACGCCGGCATCGGCCGCGTGCTGCAGGCGATCGACGACGACAAGCTGCGCGACCGCACGCTGGTGGTGTTCTTCTCCGACAACGGCGGTGCATCGCGCGAGGGCGGCAGCAACGCGCCGCTGCGCGCGGCCAAGGGCACGGTCTACGAGGGCGGCATCCGCACCGACGCGCTGGTGCGCTGGCCCGGCGTCGTCGCGGCGGGCGCGAAGCTGGAGCAGCCGATCGCCGCGCAGGACCTGCTGCCCACGCTCTGCGCGGTGGCGGGCGCAAAGGTCCCCGAGGGCACCGTGCTCGACGGCACG
>JBIKJV010000143.1:0-6693 GCA_044360755.1 Phycisphaerales bacterium | reverse complement strand
GGACCGTGGGGGCGCCGCGCCGTGAGCGTCCCCGACATGCGCCCGGCGGGCGGCTTGCCCGTCCCTGCGCTGGTGCCACACCCGCGCCCGTTCACGCTGCACCTCGTGCCCGGCCACGAGGGCGTCAGCCGGCTGGTGCCGCACGTCAACAACGTCGAGTACGTCCGCTGGCTGGACCGCGCCGCGGAACTGCACGCCGACTCGCTGGGATGGACCCGCGACCGCCTGCTGGCCGAGGGCCGGATGTGGTTCGTCGCGCGGCACGAGGTGGACTACAAGTCCGAGGCATTCCCCGGCGAGGAGCTGCACGTGTTCACGTGGGTGCGCGACATGGGCCGGTCCGCGTCGTGGCGCGACACCTTGGTGACCCGCGCCGCCGACGGCCGCGTGGTCTGCCGCGCGGCCACGTGCTGGGCGTTCGTCGACCTGGCCACGCGGAGGCCCGCGCGCATCCCCGCCGAAATGGCGACCGCCTTCGAACCGCTGGAGGGTGCAGCGTGCACGTCGCGCTCGTCATCGACCCCGAGCGGATCCTGACCGACCGCGCGGCCTTCACGCGCCTGGCCGTGGCATTCGCCGGGGAGGGCATCCGCGTCACCCGGATCATGCCGCCCGCGCCGTCCGGACACGAACTGGAGCGCCTGGTGCCCGTGCTGACGCACGACTGGGACGGCTCGCCGCTCTTCCGCCGTGCGCGGTTGGGGGCGCTGGTCTCGGCGCTGGAGGGCGACCGCCCGGACGTCTTCGTCAGCCTGGGGGCGCGGGCGTTCGACGCCGCCGCGGAGCTGGCCGAGGACCTTGAGAGTGCGCTGATCGGCACCTTCGCCGCCGAGCACGAGTTGAACGCCGCACCGGTGCGCCGGTGGACGCGCCACCTGGACATGCTCTGCACCTCCACCGGGCCGCTCGCCGTGCGTGCCGGGCGCATGGTGCCGCCGGAACTGGTGGCGGTGCTGCCGGTCGGCGTCCGTGCGCCGGGTGCGGGCGCCATCGTCCCGCCCTCGCCGCAGAGCGTGGCGATCGCGGGGGGCGCGCGCGACGACGGCGCCTACCGCGCCATCTTCACGGCGCTGGCCGACGTCGCGCCGGCGCTGCCCGAGCTCCAGGTGGCCATCGAGTTCCCACCGGGCCACGACCCCGGGCTCTGGCGCCTGGCACGAGAGATGGAGATCAGCCGCTTCCTGAACGGCGTTGCAAGCCTGGAGTCCGTTCGCCCGCTCGCGCTGGAGTGCGGCGTGTTCGTCGTGGCGGACGCGCTGCAGGGCACGAGACCGATCGTGCTGGAGGCGATGGGCGCGGGCCGCACGGTGCTGGCGGCGGAAGACCCGTTCGCCGACTACCTGATCGACGGCGTGACGTCGATCGCCCCCGAGGCACGCGATGCGGACAGCTGGACGCAGGCTCTGACGCGCGCCCTGCTCGACCCGTCGACCGCCGCGATCGGCGCCGAGGCAGCGGCCCGCACCGCCACGCGCTTCGGCTCCGCACGGTGTGCCGAGCAGCTGATCGACGCCTGCCACCGAGCCGTGCGCGGCCCGGTGATCCCCTTCCCGTCAGCCGACACCTGAGACCGCACCTGCACCCGGACACCGACATGCCGATCCTCGCCACGCTCGCCGCCACGCTCCTCATCGGCGCCGCCGCGTCCGCCGCCGTGCCGCCCGACTTCGTGCGCGATGCCTCCGGGGCCGCCACCGACGGCCAGACCGTGACGGCGCCACCGCGCCCGCGCGTCCAGCGCATCGCGATCCTTCCCGACCGCACCACCGGCCGCGACTGGGGCCTGCCCTACCTGCGCGCGGCCACCGAGGACCTGGGAATCGTCCGCCCCGACGCGGTCTTCACCGTCGGCGACATGATCCAGGGCTACACGCGCAACGCCGCCGAATGGTCGCGCCAGGCCGACGAGTACCGCCGGATCGTCGGCACGATCGCAGCGCCGTTCTTTCCGACGCCCGGGAACCACGACGTCATCTCGGGCTCGCGGGCCGCGGGCGACGAGACCTTCGCGAGGCTCTACCGCGCGGCGTTCGGGCCGCTCTGGTACGCGGCCGAGCTGGACCTGCTGACGGCGATCGTCCTGTTCAGCGACGAGGGCCTCGGCGACCGCAACATCCGAATGTCGGACGCGCAGGTCGAGTGGCTGGCGGGCGCGCTGCGGCGCGCGTCCGCGCGCGGCAAGCCGGTGGTGGTCCTGATGCACCGCCCGCTGTGGCGCTACAGGTCGGTGGGCTGGGACACGCGCGTGCAGCCGCTGCTGAAGGCAGCCGGCACCGTGGCCGTGATCGCCGGCCACTTCCACGCCATGCAGCGCGACGCGGACGTCGACGGCGTGCAGTACCACATCGTGGGGACGTGCGGCGGGATGATCGACCAGCCGCCGCTGGCCGGCCAGCTGCAGCACCTGACCTTCGTGGACTGCGGCGAGGACGGCTCGCTGCGCGTCTGGCACCAGCCCGTGGGACTGGTGCTTCCAGAGGACTTCGTCGCTCGCGCCGACCAGGACCGCGTGCTGTCGCTGCGCGAACCGCGCCCCGCGGCGCGGTTCGAGGGATTGGTCCCCGACCCAGCGTCGCCGGATGCCCCGCCCCGCGCCACCGCCACGCTGAAGGTGCGAAACCCCACCGACGTGCCGCTTCGGATCACGCTGCAGCCGCCGGGCCTGCTGCGCGACGCCGACGGCCGGCAACTCTGGTGGACCGCCGGCAGCGCGGGCCGCGGCACGCCCGGCACCGCGGGCGGCACCAACGGCTGGACCAGCCGCGTGCTGGACGACATCCAGTGGGACGCCACGATGGCGCGCGGGGCTCGGAGCGGCGCCACCGTCGCCGCGATCGACGCGACGGTGCCGCCCAAGGGCGAGTTGAACGTGCCGGTCGAGGTGGCGCTCTCGCGCCCCGAGCCGGGCGCGCCCGCGCCGCAGATCGACCTCTACGCGGTCTTCCGCGACACCAAGGATCGCGACGTGCCCGTCTACCTGCCGACCCGCCTTCCGATCGACCGCGCGGCGCAGGTGGCCGCGGAAGCCTCCACCGCGCCTGCCCTGCCCGTGCTTGCCTGGGACTATTCGCCCTACGACACCCGCGAGGCGAACCCCACCGTCCGGCTGGGACTTGGCGCCGCCGCGCTGACGGTGGACGTGGACGTGCCGGATGCCCTTGCGGCCGGCGCTCCGGAGTGGGCTCCGCCCGACGCCAAGCGCCTGGCCGATCCGCCCGCCGATGCGGTGCGCGTGACGATCCGCACGCCTGCCGCGACCGTGACGTGGCTGGCGGAGCCCTTCACGCCCGGCTTCGCGCCCATGCCGGGCATGCGCATCGACGCCGTCAAGCGCCGCGGCGCGGGTTGGCACCTGCGTTGCACGGTCGATTGGCCGGGCAGCGTGGTCCCGGAAGACCTGTCCGGCACCCGCGTTCAGGTTGGGGTCGCCGACAACGACGAGACGTACCACACCCAGTGGCGGTGGCTGGCACCGGGCGGCCCCGACGGCGGCGCACGCCTGGACCGCATTGCACCGGGAACCACCCCTTGACGGCGTGCGAACCCTTCGGTGACACTACCCGTATCGAATCTCTGCCCTGCGGCATCCGGCACGCGCCGGACCGCGCCAGGGCGCGGCGCTCGGGCCGTCCAACGCATGCCGAGCAACCCTCGGAGACCCTGCAATGAAGAGCATCCTGACCCTGAGCGCCGCCGCGACGATCGCCCTCCTCGCCGGCTGCGACGGCGGCGTGGCCGCGAAGAAGCCCGTCGAGGTCAACAAGAACGCGCCCGCGCCCGGCTCGCTGACCAGCGGCGCGCAGTCCGTCAAGGACAAGCTGAAGTCGGCGGACTCGGGCCAGGCTGGCAGCGCCGGCAACGTGGACAAGCCCAAGTCCAAGTAAGCCGCAGCCGACCGGCGGGCGTCCAGCCCGCCTTCGCCGCATGAACGACCGAGCGCCCCGCCTTTGTGCGGGGCGCTCGTGGTTTTGGCGAGTCTTCGGGCGGTGCGGGACGCGGCCGATCGATCACCCGGTCATCAGCCCGCGCAGCACCGCCAGGCCCTCCGCCAGGCGGTCGGGCCGCGTGGCGAAGCTGATGCGGAAGTGCGTGTCACGCGCGCTGAACACGTTGCCGGGGATCACCAGCACGCGGTGCTCCAGGGCCTTCTCGATGAACTGCTGCCCGGTCATGCCCAGGCGCTTCGGCACCTCGACGAAGGCGTAGAACGCCCCGCCGGGGCGCGGCACGCTGGTGATGCCCGCGAACGCGTCGACCACCATCTGCCGGCGGTTCTCGTAGTCGCGGATCACCGGCGAGAGGTCCACGCCGAACGCGGGCAGCACACCCCACTGCGCCATGCTGGGTGCGCAGACGTACGAGTACTGCTGGAACTTGAAGATCTCGCCGACCACCTCGCGCGGCCCGGCCACGTAGCCCAGGCGCCAGCCGGTGCAGCCGTAGGTCTTGCCGAAGCCGCGCACCAGCAGGCACTGGTCGGTGTAGCGCGCGGGGCTGGGGCAGCGCCCGTCCTCGCGCGCGTCGCTGAAGCAGAACTCGTCGTAGATCTCGTCGCTGATCAGCAGGATGTCCTTGCGCAGGCACAGGTCGACGATCTCGCGCAGCTCGGCGCCGGTCAGCACCGTGCCGCACGGGTTGCTCGGCGTGCAGACGATGACGGCCTTCGTGCGCGGCGTGATGCAGCGCTCGATGCGCTCCGCGGTCATGCGGAAGTCGGGGTACGTGTCGCAGCGCACGACCTTGCCGCCCGTCATCTTGCCCAGCTGCGCGTACATGACGAAGTACGGGTCGGGAATGATGATCTCGTCACCGGGGTCCAGCACGGCCATCGCCGCCAGCAGCAGACCGCCGCTGGTACCGCTGGTGATCGCCATCGCCCGGTGCTCGCCGGGGCCGTCCCAGCCCACGTCGGTGCGCAGGTGGTTCCAGGTGGCGTCCAGCAGCTCGGGAATGCCCTGCGTGACGGTGTAGCCGTTGCGGTCCGCGTCGATCGCGGCCTTGGCGGCGTCCTTCATCACCTGCGGCACCGGGAAGTCGGGCTGTCCGATCGAGAGATTGATCGGGTCCTTCATCTTTGCCGCGAGGTCGAACACGCGGCGGATGCCCGAGGCGTCCATGCTGTGGGCGCGCTGGCTGACGATCCGGGAAAAGGAAAGGCGGCCGGAGAGGCCGCCTTCGGTGGTCGGGTGTGACATCGGATTACTTCTTGGCGCCGGCGGCGGGCTTCGCGGCGGCAGCCGGCTTGGCGGCTGCGCCCTTCGCACCGGCGGCGGGGGCAGCGGCGCCCTCTGCAGCGGCTTCCTTCTTCGGCTTCTTGCCGGCGGCCGCCTTGATGCTGCGCACCTTCACGACGCCGAGCGCCGAGTTCTTCTCCTCGCTGAAACGCTCCTCCGCCGTGAGCTTCGCGATGCGCTCGGCGCGGGTCAGCACGTTGCGGTGCTGGTTGAGGGCGCCGGACTTGGTCTTGAGGCTGCGGTGGAGGCTCATCTGTTGTTTCCTTGCGAGTGGACGTTCGAGTGGGGTGCGGAACTTCGGGACCGTGGGCCGGAGGTCACGCCTGCCGTTCAGCGGAAGATCTCGGGGTAGGCGTCGGCGAAATCGGGGTTGCCGCGCGCCTGTGCCTTGAGCTTCGCTCCGACGCGCTTGATCGCCGCCTCGAGGGCCTTGATCTCCGGAGAGTTCTTCTCCGACGCGTCCTTGTATCCGGGCAGGACGATGATCTTTCGGAACAGCGCAGTATCGTCGGGAACGAGATACGCATCAAGTCCATTTGCCCGGCAGAAGTCGACGATTCCGGGGGCCTTCTCACCCGAGGGGTGCGCCAGGACGTAGTAGCGGTTGCCCTTGACGCGCGGATCGACGTTGTTATTGGCTGCGGGCGGAAGCGGACGGCCGTCCGCCACGGGGCGCTTCGGAGCCGTGCCGGCGGCATCCCCCTGCTTCATCGAAGGGATCGTGGGCGAACCCGCACCCGAGGCGGCCGGCGAACCTGACTGCGGCGCCGCAACCACGGCCTCGGCCGGCAACGCTGCCGAACCGAGCGCGCGCCCCCGCGCCACGCCGATGCCGTAGGCGACGGCCAGGAGCACGGCCACGATGCCGACGGTCGCCAGCGCCCAGCGAAACGGCACCTCGAAGACGATGGGCTGCGTCGGCCCGCGCCGCGGCGAAGGCTGGCGGGGTGCCGGCGCCGAGGGGGACTCCGCACCCGGCGCCTGACCGGGGCGCATCAGTTCGTAGAGCGCTGGAGCGCCGCGACGTGCCATGCACGGGAGTGTAGTGGAAGACGGGCGTCAGCCGAACGAAGGCATCGCCTGCGTCCACGCGGCGACGGACTGGCCGACGCCGCCGCGCGGGTCCGCCCACTGCCGCGCGTCGATCACCGGCAGGCCGGCAAAGCCCGACGCCTCGAGCGCGATCCGGTAGGCAAGCACGTCCAGCCGGCCATCGCCCCGCGAACCGATCGGCCCGCGCAGGCCGGAGCGCAGCTGGTCGACGACGCGGGCCGCGACGACCTCCCCTGCCGCCTGCGTGGCGGCCGCCGCCGGGTCGATGCCCGTCGCCAGCAGCGCGGCCGGGTCGAGCAGCGTGCCGAACGGCGGCGCGCGAAGCCCGGCACGGACATCCGCCCCGACCGCCAGGCGGACACCGTGCAGGTCCGCGGCAGCGGCCAGTGCGGCGGCCACGTCATCA
>JBIKJV010000220.1:0-3264 GCA_044360755.1 Phycisphaerales bacterium | reverse complement strand
GGCATGCGCCGCGTCCTCGGGGCGCGCGGGCAGCGCCAGCACCACGGGCGCACGGCCCAGGAACGAAGCCAGTTCGCACGCCGCGCGCACCGCATCGATCGCCCGCTCGGCATGAAGGGGGTCAACGAAGTGATCCGGCGGGATCCAGAGGTCCAACCCGGATGCGACCAACCCAAGGCGCACCAACATCGCGCGCAGGTCACGCCGCGCGCTGGCGTCCAGCTCGCGCGGCCGCATGCCCGACTGGGTGGCGCTCAGCTGCACGCCCGCCACGCCCAGCGACGAGAGGTACGCACAGGCCTCGCGCGGGTCGCCGAGCGGCGCCGTGGTCGCGGCAAGGCGCGGTCGTTCGTGGGGCTGCATGCTGCCAAGCGTAGCCCGGCCGCGCCATCCCTACACTCCGTGCGATGCGCTTCTCGATCACCGTGCTCGTCGTCGCCCTGGCCGGATGGCTGGCCGCGATCACCGCCGCGGGTGCCGCGGCGATGGCGGCATTCGGCTCGCTGCCCCGCCAGGGCATCACCGTCGCGGATGCGGCGTCCTTCTTCGCAGGCGACACCGCGGAGATGGGACGCTTTGCCGCAGGACGGATGCTGCAACCCGTCTTCATGGCCGGCGACTGGGTGCAGTACGCCGCCGCGGCCCTGGCGGTCGGGTGCACGGTACGACTGCTGCGGCTCGGCGGCCTGCGGGGCCCACGCGCGGCGCGCGTGGCGCTGCCCGTGCTGGTGGGCGCCGCCGCCGCGATCCTGGCATGGCGCGCGTGGTCGATGCCCGCGATGACGACCGACCTGCTGGCCTACTGGGACGGCGTCCTGGCGAACGACCACGCCGCGGCTGAAGCGGCGAAGGCGCGCTTCGACGGCGCCCATCGCGCCGCCGAGGCGGGACTGCAGCTCCAGCTCTGGCTGGTCCTGGCCGCGCTGCCCGCCGCGGTCCTGGCGGCGCTGCCAGCACCGGCACGGACCCCCTTCCGGGACGGCTTCCGTGGCTGAGCCTGTGCACGCGCAGCCCGCGATCCCGTTCGCGCTGCCGCGCAAGACAGCGGCGCAGCGCACGCGCGCCGAGCGGCTCCTGGCGCAGCTGCACGCCCGCTACCCCGAGGCACACTGCCGCCTGGACTGGCACCGCCCGCACGAGCTGCTGGTCGCGACCATCCTGAGCGCGCAGGCGACCGACGAATCCGTGAACGCCGCGACGCCCGCCCTCTTCCGCCGCTTCCCCACGCCCGCGGACTACGCGCGCGCCGCGCCGGCCGACATCGAGCCGTTCGTGCGCACGATCGGCCTGTGGCGCAACAAGGCCCGCGCGGTCCACGAGGCGATGGCCGCGCTGGTCGAGCGCCACGGCGGCGAGGTGCCGCGCACCATGGACGAGCTGCTCGAACTCCGCGGCGTGGCGCGCAAGACGGCAAACGTGGTGCTGGGCAACTGTTTCGGCATCCAGGCCGGCGTCGTGGTGGACACGCACGTCGGACGGCTTGCCAAGCGCCTGGGGCTCTCGAAGCACGATGACCCCGGCAAGGTGGAGCGCGACCTCATGGCGCTCTTTCCCCGCGACGCCTGGTGCGAGCTGAGCCACCTGCTCATCTTCCACGGCCGGGCGGTCTGCCGCGCCCGCGGCAACGCCTGCGCGACGGACGCAATCTGCGGCGAGCACTGCTCCGAGGCACGCCCCCGCCGCGCGCGGGCCAAGCCGGTCACTCCACGACGCCGCGCCCGTTGAACTCGGGCGCAGAACCCACGGCCACCGGCTTGATCTGCACGAAGCCGCCGTGCAGCAGCACCACCGAAGCGCCGCCACCGAGCCGTTCCGGGAAGATGAAGAGCGCGGGCCCCTCGAACCGGAAGCGGTTGATCGCCTCGATCCTCGTCTCGGCCGCCAGCTTCCTTCCCGACTTCTCGTCCACCTTCGCCGCGATCTCGGTGCGGCGCAGCACGTCGACGCCGTCGTCGTGACCGATCCAGACGTCGCCGTCCACCAATTCGAGTGCCCAGATGCGCGGGCTGCCCTCGGGCGTATAGGTCATGCTCGTGCCGTCGTGCTTCACCTCGATCGAGACGCCCCACTCGTTCTTCGAACCCTTGGAGCGCTCCTTGTCGAGGACGACGCGTGCACTGCCCCACGCCGCGCTGACCTCGCGCGCGGGCACCACGGTGATGTCGGTCGTCTTGTCGGTCTGCGTGGCCTCGCCGCCGATCTTCCACAACCAGAAACCCTCGCGGCCTCCGGCCAGGATGCGGCGCCCGTCGCACACCGCCACCTCGAGCAGCCCGGGCTCGCGCTGCACGTTGTAGAACTCGTCGCCAGCCAGCTTGCCCTCGGCCTTGTAGCGGTACATCGAGCGCCCGAAGCTGCCCGCCACCACGAAGTTGTTGGGGCGCACGATGCCCGCATCGCGACCGCCCTTGAGCGGAATCTCCTCGCCTTCGGTGAAGCGCCCGTCGACGATCTTCCAGGCGTGCACCAGGCGGTCGGTCATGACGACCAGGTGGCTGCCCAGGATGCGGGCGTGGCGCACGAATGCAGGCACGGCCACCGAGGCAACCTCGGCGAACGCGGCATCCATGAAGCCCACGGTGGCGCCGTTCGCCCCCTGCAGGACGAAGAGCATCCCGTCCTTCGGGCCGATGCCGGGCGGCAACGGCATCAGCGTGGACGCCGCACCGACGTAGCGGCCGTCCTCGACGGTGACGATCCGCCGGCCGACGGTCGCGACCACCCCGGCAGGCGTCTCGCAGGCCGAGAGCACCGCTTGACCGGTCAGGCAGCGCCTGCCGCCCGAGAGCGGCGCGCAGCCACCCTCGCCGCAGACCCACAGTTCCGACCCGACGCGGGACAGCACGCGGGGCTCCAGGCCCAGCTGCGCCGCGGTCCAGCTGCGCACCACCTTGGGGGACGCCGCCTCGGACACGTCGATCTCGAAGACGCCGGTCTGGTCGGCGACCACCGTGACGGTGTCGCCATCCAGCGCGAGGTCGACCAGGGCCCCGCCTACGCCGAAGGGCTCGGGCTCGATGCGGCCCAGTTCACGGCCGTTCGTCGTGTCGATCACGATCAGCGCATTCGAGAAGGTCTGGTACCAGCGCTGGCCGTTGACCTCCATGCGGTGATGGGTGCCGCCGGCGTGCGCGACCACCTGCAGTTCGCGGGGACGTCGATCGGTGCGGTCCTCGGCCACGTACCGCTCGGGCGCACATGCAGCGGCGAGCAGCGACAGGGCCAGCAGGACCGTGCGCAGGACGGTGGGGTACGTGGCCGAGG
>JBIKJV010000295.1:0-2823 GCA_044360755.1 Phycisphaerales bacterium | reverse complement strand
CTTAGGGTTAAGAAATGGGCTTACTGAAATGGGGGAGAAGCATGGATGGAAAACATTTATTCCTGCTTTTGAATATTGCACCGATAATGCTGCCATGATTGCCATTACAGCACACTATAAATACCTGGCAGCGGATTTTGCCCAGCTTGATATTAATCCATCCGCTAGAGCGGAGTTTTGAAAGATGAAAGTAGAAAGATGAAATGAGAAAGATGAATCATTTAAATATAGTTATGGGCAACCTTCTTTTTAGAATCTCTTAATACCCACGATTGCCGAATATTCTTCAATGAATAGAATTTAGTATCTTGTACAACCTTTGTTTACTAAATCCAATAGACAACAACTTTTTATGAAAAAGTCCATTATCTTTTTTTTGCTTTTACTATTTATTGCTTCAGCTTCCAATGCACAAGAAATTAAATTTGAAAAAACACTTGAAAAAGCAAAACAATTATCCAAAGAAAAAAAACTACCTCTGGCATTAATCCTTAATATAAATACTCCCATCGAGTATTTTCCTGAAAACCTTAGAACTTCAATGGATTTAAACCTAAAAGGATTAAATGATGTAGAAGTAGCAAAAAAGTTTAATGACCATTTTATTGTATGTAAAATCGATTTTTCGCCAATTGAACTCGACTCAAATATCAATTCTTTAATATCTACATATAGAATTAGTCAGTTTCCAGCATTTGTTTTTATAGATTCAAAGGGAGGTTTATTTTATAAAGATTTTGGGAATTCTCCTACTCCTCAAAAATACCTTGATATGCTTCAAAAAGCTATTGATGCAAGTAAACAAAAATCAATTGTTGATTATGATAACCAATTTAAAACAGGTAAGTACGATGCTGGTTTCTTAAAAGCATATATTACTAAACGTATGGAGATGGGTCTCTTTAATAATTCAGTATTGATTGAATTATATGTAAATTTTTTGCGCGTAGTTGATTTGGATGATTACAACGAAGTGCTTTTTATTTTAAAAGCTGGCCCACTTTATTTTGGTAAAGCGTATAAATTGGCCTACGTAAATAAATCAATCTTTGATAGCATTTATAAAACCGAATCCATAGCTGTTCGATCAGCCATAAATAATTCAATCATTATCAATTCTTTTGAAGATGCAGTTGCATCCAGAAGTGTAACAAAAGCAAGTATGGTATCCAGTTTTGTTAGGGGTACTTGGACTAATGATTTCCGAGAGGGATCCAAACAAGCTTCTTTAAAAATGATTCAATATTATCAAGCTGTAAAAGATACAAACAATTACCTTCAACAAGCATCATACTTTTATGATCAATATTTTATGAATATTGGAGTGGATTCCATTAAAAAATTAGATGCAATCAATAAAGAAAAAATGGATCAAATTTTTTCGATGGAAAGCAAAAGAGCTACAAACTTTGATAGCATAAAAAACAGTTCTGGTAAAATAGTAACTAGCCAAGCTCAGTCAAGTTCATTTTCAATACGATCAGGCTCTAGTTATGCTACAGAATTAAACAATGCTGCATGGTCTTTTTACCAAACCGGAACAAAGAATACCAATTATCTAACAAAAGCATTATTTTGGAGCAAAAGATCAATCGAAATAAACCCTATAGCAGCATATTATGATACGCTGGCACATATCCTTTATCTGTTAGGTTTTTATTCTGAAGCGGAAAGCACCCAGGAGAAGGCAGTAGAAATGGCAAAACAAGCGAAGATGGATGTAAAAAAAATGCAAGAAGACCTGAACAAAATGAAACAAAAGACATTGTTATAGTTTCCTCTATCATTCATTCCCATTTAATTTACAAGTAGATTGATGGAAAGAATTCGTCATTAATTGTTACTTTTGCGCCCTTAAAAGCAGCGTACGCTATGATCAGTGCAAGAAATATAACCCTGGCTTATGGTAAAAGGGTATTGTTCGACGAAGTAAATATCAATTTTACCAAAGGCAATTGTTACGGGGTAATTGGTGCCAATGGTGCCGGTAAATCTACATTTTTAAAGATTTTAAGTGGTGAGATAGAACCCAATAAAGGGATGGTAGAAATTACCAAAGGCGAGCGCATGTCTTTCCTAAAGCAAAATCAGTTTGAATTTGATGAATGTACTGTATTAAATACGGTGCTTATGGGCCATAAGCGCTTATGGGATGTGATGCACGAAAAAGATGCATTGTATGCCAAAGAAGATTTTTCGGAAGAAGATGGAATGAAAGCGGGAGAATTAGAAGCCGAATTTGGTGAAATGGGTGGATATGAAGCAGAAAGTAATGCGGCTAGTTTTTTAAATAGTTTGGGTGTACACGACGAAATGCACCAAAGCCTAATGAGCGAAATTCCGAGTAATTTCAAAGTAAGGGTTTTATTGGCTCAAGCTTTATTCGGAAACCCTGATATTCTTTTATTGGATGAGCCTACCAACGGATTAGACATAGAAACTATTGGCTGGTTAGAAAACTTTTTAGCCGATTACGAAAACATCGTTTTGGTAGTAAGTCACGATCGTCACTTCTTAGATACAGTATGTACGCATGTGGCAGACGTAGATCGTGCTAAAATTAAAGTGTTTACAGGTAACTATACTTTCTGGTATGAGAGTAGCCAGTTAATGAGCCGCCAGATCAACGATAAAAACAAAAAGAATGAAGAGAAGCGTCAGGCTTTATTGGATTTCATTGCTCGTTTCTCTGCGAATGCATCAAAAAGTAAGCAAGCTACTTCTCGTAAAAAAGCCTTGGAAAAATTAACGATCGAAGAAATCGAACCTTCTAACAGAAAATATCCAGGCATTATTTTCCAACCATTGCGCGAAGTGGGCAAT
>JBIKJV010000104.1:0-10038 GCA_044360755.1 Phycisphaerales bacterium | reverse complement strand
GGCGGCCGCCGCGTGCGGGGGACCAACGACGCCAACTGCCTGGCCCTGAGCGAGGCGATCGACGGCGCGGCCGCGGGGCAGGGGCCCGTCGCCTTCGGCGTCATCCTGGGCACGGGCGTCGGCGGCGGCCTGGTGGTGAAGGGCGACGTGGTCGACGGCCGCCTGGGGATCGGCGGCGAATGGGGCCACAACCGCCTGCCCGGCCTGGGCGACGCCGATGCACCCGCCTTCCCGTGCTACTGCGGCAAGCTGGGGTGCCTGGAGCAGTTCCTCTCGGGCCCCGCGCTCGAGCGCCGCTACGCGCAGGCCGCCGGCGCCGCACGCCCGCTGGCCGAGATCGCCGCGCGCGCCGCGGCGGGCAGCGACCCGCACGCCGTGGCCACGCTGGACTGGTTCATCGACGCGCTCGCGCGCAGCCTCTCGGTGGTCGTGAACATCTGCGACCCGCACGCGATCGTCCTGGGCGGCGGCGTGAGCAACATCCCGGGCCTGGCCGAGCGCGTGCAGGCCGCGCTGCCGCGCTGGACGTTCAGCGACACGTGCGACACGCCGGTCCTGCGCGCGAAGCACGGCGACTCGAGCGGCATCCGCGGCGCCGCGTTGCTGGGCGCGATCGGCGGGTGACCGCGCCCGCTCACACCTCGACTTCGCGGTTCTCGGCGCTGCTGCGGTAGATCGCGTCCAGCACCGACTGCACGCGGCGGCCCGCGGCGGCGTCGGCGTGCGGCGGCGTGCCCTTCTCGGCCAGCGCGCGGAACATGCGGTACTGCTCGTCCCAGGCGTCGTGCTCGACGTTGCCGCTCTGGAACTCGGGCGTCACGTCGGCCACCTTGCCGAACGCCTCGGTGGCGATCGTGAACTGCTTGCCGAAGATCGGGAAGAAGCAGCCGCCCTTGTCGCCGAAGACGGTGATGCCGTTGGCCATGTGCTTCTCGTCCACGTTCATGGCCCACGTGACGTTGACCTCGATGGTCAGCCCGCCCGCGCAGCGGACCAGCGCGGTGGCGTGGTCCTCGACGTCGCAGGTGCCGTCGAACTTCGGCGGGCCCGCCCACATGTTCGTGTGGACGTAGTCCCTCATGCGCTTGCCGAAGGTCGAGTACGTCACGCCGCTCACGCGCTGCGGCGCGGGGTTGCCGGCCAGGTACAGCGAGAGGTCCAGCACGTGCACGCCCAGGTCGATGAGCGGCCCGCCGCCGGACATCGCCTTGGTGGTGAACCATCCGCCCAGGCCGGGCACGCCGCGGCGACGGTACAGGCTGCACTTGACGTGGTAGATGCGGCCGAAGCCGCCGGCGTCGATGACCTGCTTGACGGCCTTGCTGGCGGGGGTGCCGCGGCTCACGAAGCCCATCTGCAGGCGGCCCTTGGTGCGCTCCAGCGTCTGGATGATCCGGTCGCACTCGGCCACGTTCATGGCCATCGGCTTCTCCAGGAAGACGGTCTTGCCGGCCTCCAGCGCCTCGCAGGCCACGGCGGCGTGGTCGACGTTGGGCACGGCCACGACCACCGCGTCGACCTCCTTCAGCGCCAGCAGGTCCTTGATGCTGCCGCAGACCCTGGCCCCCGGGTACTTGGCGCCGAACGCACCGCCCTTGGCGGGGTTCACGTCCCACACGCCCGCGATGGGGATCCCCGCCCGCGTGGCGGTCTCCGCGTGGACGTTGCCGATCGCGCCTGCGCCGATGATGCCGAGCTTCATGGTCATGGAAGCCGAAAGATAGCGGCGCCCGGTGGCCGATATCGGGGCAGGACCTAGGATTCCGCCCACCCATGGCAGCGCAGCGCACCGTCATCGTCGGCGCCGGCATCGTCGGCCTCTCCACCGCCTGGCACCTCGCGCGCGCGGGGCACGAGGTGACCGTCATCGACCGCGAACCGGTTGGCGACGGCGCCAGCTGCGGCAACGCAGGGCTGCTCTCGATCGGCCACTACCCGCTGACCCGCCCGGGCGTCAGCTGGCGCGGCATCAAGTGGATGTTCGACCGCAACGCGCCGCTCTTCATCCGCCCCCGCGCCGACGCCGCGCTCCTGGGCTGGCTGTGGGACTTCCACCGGCACTGCAACCAGCGCTGGCTGGACGGCTGCATGAAGAGCCTGTGCGAGATGGGCTTCCCCACGCTCGCCATCTTCGAGGAGATGATCGCCGCCGAGGGCATCGACTGCGACTACCGCCGCGACGGCTGGCTGGACGTGGTGATGGACCCCGCCAACATGCCGCACGCCGAGGCCGAGGCGAAGGCGCTGGTGCCGCACGGGTACTCGTACAAGGTGCTGACCGGCCGCGAGCTGCGCGAGCGCAGCCCGTGCTTCGCCGACGAGGTGGCCGGCGCCGTCTGGTACACGGACAGCGCGCACTGCAATCCTGGCGACTTCATGCGCGGGCTGGCGCAGGCGTGCGAGCGCCGCGGCGTCCGCATGCTGGTGGGCGAGGACGCGGTCGCCGTCGCGCGCGACCGCACGGGCCGTGCCGCGGGCGTGGTGCTGGCCTCGGGCGGCACCGTCGAGGGCGACCACGTGGTCATCGCCGCCGGCGTCTGGAGCGACACGCTGGGCCGCAGCGTCGGACTGGACATCCCGATGCAGGGCGCGCGCGGCTACCACCTGCAGTACGAGGGCATCCCCCAGCTGCCGTTCACCGGCTGCGTGCTGCACGAGACGTTCGTCGCCGTCACGCCGATGCGCGACCAGCTGCGCCTGGCGGGCACGCTGGAGATCCAGGAGCTGGGCAAGCCCTGGATGCGCAATCGGCTGGACATGCTGCCGCGCGGCGCGATGCGCTACATCAAGGGCATCGAACAGGGGCGCGTCGTCGCCGAGTGGGCCGGCTACCGCCCGTGCACCTCGGACGGCATGCCGGTCATCGGCGCCGTGCCGCGCACGCCGGGGCTCTTCGTGGGCACCGGCCACGCCATGATGGGGATGACGCTGGGCCCCGTGACAGGACAGGCGGTCGCCGCGCTGGTGCTCGGCGACCGCCCGAAGGTGTCGTTGGGGATGTGCGGGCCGGAGCGTTACTTCCCGGCTGGTGCCGCGGGCTGAGCAGGCTTCGCGGGCGCATCGCCCTTGAGGGCCTGTGACTCGTACTCCTTGAGGGTCTCCTTGAGCTCCTCGACGAAGTCGGCGCCGTTGGGGCCCCAGCTCTTCGCGGCCTCGATCGCGGCCTTCGTCTGGTCGATCGCGCCCTTCCAGTCCTTCTTCAGGCCGTACGCGTGGCCGAGCTCGGCCAGGAGCTGCGGCTGCGACTTCATGGTCGCGTCGTCCTTCATCAGGCCCTCCAGCCAGCCGATCGCGACGTCGACGCGGCGGTCCTGGATGTCGGGCATGCGCAGCACGGTCATCGCCAGCCAAGGGCGCACGCGCGGCTCGGCGGTCGCCAGCCGGGCGCCCAGCGCATAGGCCTCGTCGTTCCTGCCGGCCATCAGCAGCGCGCCCATCTTCTGCGACTCCAGCATCGCGCGCTGGTCCGCCGGCGCGGCGGCGATCTGCTCATCCATCAACTTCAGGACGGTCGGCCAGTCCTTCGCGTCGATCGCCTTGGCCATGTCGTTCTGCTTGCCCTGCTGGGCCAGCTCCTCGGACATGGCATCCTCGAAGGTCTTCTTCGCGGCCTTGGCGTCGTAGGTGCCCGCGACGATCTGCTTCAGTGGCTCGTCCATCCCCATCGGATGACCGATCCACTGGACCGTGCCCTCCTTGACGATGAACGCGGTGGGGATGCCTCCCTGGCCTGCGGCCTCCATGTACGCCTTGTGCGTCGAGCGGTCCGGGTCGGCGCCGATGGTGTAGCGGGCCTTCTGCTTCCACTCGTCCTTGTCCAGGAAGCGCTGCACGACGTCGGCCTTCTCGTCGCTGATGCCGACGATCACGACTCCCTTGTCCTTGAGCTCCTCGGCCAGCTTGGTCAGGTGCGGCATGCTCTGCTTGCAGGGGCCGCACCACGTCGCCCAGAACTCGATGACGTAGGTCTTGCCCGGCTCAAAGAAGGTGGGCTTCTCGCCGCGGAGGAACGACTCGACCTCGGGCGCCGGGGCCTTCGATCCGATCGAGAGCGTGAGCGCAGGCGCGCCGTCGCCGGGCGCCTTGGCACCGGCGGCCGGCGCCGCGGCCCTCGGGGTCACGATCGCGGCGGGGATGGCGTCGCCCGCCTTCTGGGCCGGGGCGGCGGGCGTCGCGGCCTGGGCCGGGGCGATCGAGAGGGCGAGCATCGAGGCGAGGATCATCGTGGGGCCTCCTTGGGCCGTGGTTGGTGGGGGGATGTGGAACCGTGTCCCCGTCGATACGCCGGCAACTCACTTGCCGTTCGGCGCGCCGCGGGGCGGGGCGCCCGCACCAGGGCCGCCCGGGCCGCCGCCCATGCCGCCCATGGCCTTGGCCAATTCCATCTGCATCGTGGTGTTGAAGGCCATCTGCGCGTCCTGCGAACCCTTGATCATGCCGTCGTTGATGTCGGCGGCGACCTCCTTCGCGGCGTTGCGGAACGCCTCGCGCATGACCGGTCCCAGGGCGTTCGCCATCATGATGGTCTGGCGCGCGGCGGCATCGTTGCCGCTGGCCTTCATGAAGTCGATGCACCACTTGCCGTCGATCTTGACCATCGGGACCGGGCGCCCCATCGCCTTGCCGTCCATGTCGTTGGCGATGATGGTCGCGGTGGTGTCGGTGACGTCGGCCGCGGCGAAGGAGACGCCCTCCATGCCCTTCGGCAGCTGGATGAAGCCGCCGAACGGCTGCTTGAAGGTGCTGACCGTCGCGGCGATCATCGGCTGCATGTCGGCAAACATGCCGCGCACGACGCGCAGCGGCGCCTTGCCCTCGGGCGTGGTGGCGGCCATCGCCTTCATCACGCGCTGGGTGGCGTCGGGGTCGGTCGCCAGCTTCGGCATGAACGCGGCGGCTGCCTCGAGCGAGTCGAAGCCCTCGCTGGTGACCTCGGGGAACGTCGCCTCGGCGGTGGCGTTGAGCGTGGCCGGGGCCGGGTTGACCATTGGGCCGGACCCATCGCCGGGTGCGCTCGGCGCGGCGGGCGCCGCCGGGGCGGCCGGCGCGGCAGGGGCCTTCGGCGCAGCGGGCGCGGCCGGCGCCGGGGGCACGGCCGCGGGCTTGTCCTGCACGAACGCGGTCTTCTTCGTCTCCTGCGCCGGTGCGGCGCCCTTCTCGTACTTCTCGAGCGTTGCCTTCAGCTCGTCGGCCTGGCCCTCGCCGGCCTTCTGGATGGCCTGCTTCTGGGTCGCCACGGCGTTCGGCTTGTCGCCCTTCTCCCAGTACGCGCGGGCCAGCGTGTCCAGGATCGAGCCGTCGTTGCCCTTGCTGGCCTCGACGGCCGCCTTGGCGGTGCCCAGCGCGAAGTCGAGGTCGCGGTTCTCCAGCTTCGGCGTGTCCAGCACGAACCAGGCCACCTGGTTCAGCACCATGGCGTTGCCGATGTTGGCGGCCACGATCTCGCGGCCCAGCTTGTAGCCGTCTTCGTTCCGCTTGGCCTGTGCCAGCAGGAACTGCATCTTCTGGACGCGCAGCATGTCCTTGGCCTGGCCGTCGGCCGTGGCGATGTCCTCGTCGTACATCCGGACGATGGCGTCCCAGTCCTTGTTCTTCGTCGCTGCGACCATCGCCGCGCGGCGGGCCATCTGCTTCTTCGCCAGCGCCTGCTGGGACTCGAAGGACTTCTTGTACTCCTCGGGCTTCCACGTGCCGGCGACGACCTGCGCCAGCGGCTCGTCCATCTGCATCGGGTGGCCGATCCACTGCACGGTGTCGTCCTTCACGATGAACGCCGTCGGGATGCCGTTCTGGCCGGCGGCCTTCATGTAGGCGTCGTGCACGGAGCGGTCGGGGTCGGTGCCGAGGATGTAGCGGGCCTTCTCCTGCCACTCGGGCTTGTCCAGGAAGTTCTTGACGGTCTCGACCTGCTCGTCGCTGATGCCGACGACGATCACGCCCTTGTCCTTGAACTTCTCGGCCAGCTCGCTGAGGTGCGGCATGCTCGTCCGGCACGGGCCGCACCACGTCGCCCAGAACTCGATGACGTAGGTCTTGTCCTTCAGGAACCACTCGGGCTGCTGGCCGCGGACGAACGTCTCGACGTCCGGGGTCGGGGCGGGGCTGCCGATCGTCAGCATCTTCGCCTCGGCCGGCGCTTCGCCGTCCTGCGCATGCGCGAGCGCTGCAAGGAGGAGTGCGGCCGGGAACGCGAGTCGGAAATGGTTGCTCATATGCAGGCGACGATACCACCCCGGCCCGGCCCGTATCCTGCGCCGTTCCCATGGCAGCCCAGATCATCGACGGCAAGCTCCTTTCCGAACGCGTCCGCGGTGACATCCGCGGCAGGATCGCCGCCGCCGGGCGCCCCGTGCGCCTGGATGCCCTCCTGGTCGGCGACGACCGGCCCGCGGAGATCTACGCGATGAACCAGGCGCGCACCTGTGCCGAGGTGGGCATCGAGTACGTGCTGCACCGGCTCCCCTCGGGATCCAGCGAGGACGACGTCGCGGGGCGCGTGCTGCTGCTCTCGGCCGACGAGAAGGTGCGTGCGCTGATGGTGCACCTGCCGCTGCCGGCGGGCGTGGACACCGAGCGCGTGCAGTCGCTCATCGCCGCCGAGAAGGACGTCGAGGGCGTGAACCCCGCGAACATCGGGAACGTGGTCTACGGGCGCCGCAGCCTGGTGCCGTGCACGGCGCTGGCGGCGGTGGAGCTGATCGAGAGCACGGGCATCGAACTGCGCGGAAAGCGCTGCCTGATCGTGGGCGCCAGCAACATCGTCGGCAAGCCCGTGGCGGTGCTGCTGATGCGCGCCGAGGCGACGGTGCTCTCGACCAACAAGTTCACGCCGGACCTGCCGGCGCTGGCGCGGACCGCGGACGTGATCGTCGCGGCGTGCGGCGTGCCGCACCTGGTGAAGCCCGAATGGGTGAAGCCGGGCGCGGTCGTGGTGGACGTCGGCATCAACCGCGTGCCCGGCCCCGACGGCAAGAAGATCACCGTGGGCGACGTCGACTTCGACGCGGTGCGCGAGGTGGCCGGCTGGATCACGCCGGTGCCCGGCGGCGTCGGCCCGATGACCGTGGCGATGCTCCTGCGCAACGTCACCGAGGCCGCCTTGCGCTGACGCGCGGGCGCGTGCCTCAGGCGAGGAGCCGCGCGGCTTCGCGGTACTTGGCGACGGTCGCCTCGACGACGTCGGCGGGCAGCTCGGGGCCCGGGGGCGCCTTGTGCCACGCGCCCTTCGCCACCAGTTCCAGCAGCCAGTTGCGCAGGTACTGCTTGTCGAAGCTGGGCTGGTCGCGCCCTGGCGCGTAGCCGGCCAGCGGCCAGTAGCGGCTGCTGTCGGGCGTGAGCACCTCGTCCACGATCATCAGCTCGCCCGTCGGATGGCCGTCGGCGCCCAGCGCGAAGCCGAACTCGAACTTGGTGTCCGCCAGGATCAGCCCGCGTGTCCGCGCGTGCGCGGCGGCGGCCTTGTAGATGGCCAGCGTCAGCGCTCGCAGGCGCTCCATCACCTCGCCGCCGACCGCGGCCGCGGCCTGGTCGAAGGTGACGTTCTCGTCGTGCCCGCTCTCGGCCTTGGTGGCCGGCGTGAAGATCGGCTCGGGCAGCTCGGCGGAACGCTCGAGCCCCGCCGGCAGCCGCACGCCGCAGACGGTGCCGGAGGCTCGGTACTCCTCCCACCCGCTGCCGGCCAGGTAGCCGCGCGCGACGCACTCGATCGGCACCACCTTGGCGGCGCGGCACAGCATCGAGCGCCCGGCGAGCATCGCGCGGTCCGCCTCGCCCAGCCCCGGCACGTCCGCGGGATCCGTGCCCAGCAGGTGGTCGGGCACGAACGCATGCGCACGCAGCTGGCGGAACCAGGCCAGGCTGATCTCGGTGAGCAGGCGGCCCTTGCCCGGGATCGGCGTCGGCATCACGACGTCGAACGCGCTGACGCGGTCGGTGGCCACCACGAGAAGCCGCGGCGCCTGGCCCGGCGCGACCGGCACCTGGTAGACGTCGCGGACCTTTCCCTGGCGGCGGCCGGGCAGGGGCAGGTGCGTCTCGAACACGGCGTCGGCAAGCGTCGTCATCGGCGCAGATGGTAGTGGCGCCCGCGGAACTTCCGCCGTGCACGGAAGTGGCCGCGGCGCAGGCCGCTACACTCCGCGGCGCATGCTGCGTTTTGCGGTCTTCGACGAGCATGGACCGGCTGCCGACTGGCGGCTGGTGAACGCCCACCTCCTCGGCGCCGACGACGTGCCCGTGCGGGGTTCGGTGTCGTTCCGCAAGGGCCACGTGGTCTGCAAGACCGAGGAACCCCACGCGTTGGCTCTCTGCCTGGAGGTGGACGCCGGCAAGGCGGGCACCATGATGCTGCCGACCTGCCTGCTGCAGCAGCGCGAGGAGCCGTACCGGTTCTACGAGGAGCTGGCCCGGCACCGCATCAAGCTGTTCCTGGAGAAGAGCGAGAACTGGGGCCTGCTGGACCCCGCCAAGGCGCCCGATGCCTTCGAGCGCTTCGAGCGCGCACGAGGCGAGTTCGTGCGCGGCATGGTCGAGCCGGAGCCCTACCGCGCCGAGATGGCGCACCGCGATTCGCTGGCCAGCGCGATCGACGCCAGCGAGAAGCTGGCGATGCGCCGCGCCGAGTGGATGCTGCACGCGCGCTTCGGCAAGGCCGGCGCGACCAATGCGCTGGGCGTCCGCGTGCCGGTCGAGAAGGCCCCCGACCTGGTGAAGGGCGCGCTCTCCAAGGAGTTCGACATCCTCTCGGTGCCCACGCCGTGGACGATGATCGAGCCGACCCCCGGGCACTTCGTGTGGGACGCCACCGACCGGTGGATGGCGTGGGCGCAGCAGAACGGCCGCCGCGTGATTGCGGGGCCGCTGCTGGACATGTCGCCCGCCGGCATCCCCGGCTGGGTGCGGCCGCTGCTGTCCGACCCCGCGAAGCTGAAGGACCGCCTGTACGCGTTCATCCGCGAGGTGGTCACGCGCTACGGGCCGCTGGCCCCGATCTGGAACATCGCCAGCGCGGTGCACCTGAACGAGGTGGCGAACCTGCCGATGGCGTCGATGGTGCAGGTGACGCGCCTCGCCGGCGTCTCGGTGCGCCAGGTGCGCAAGGACGCGAAGCTGCTGCTGGAGATCGGTGACCCGTTCAACCAGACCGTCGGCGTGGCCGACGGCGCCGTGGGCGCGCAGCAGTACCTGCGCGCACTGCTGGCCGAGGGCGTGCCCTTCGACCTGCTGGGCGTGCCGATGGTGGTGGGCGATGCCGGCCGCGGCCGCAGCGCGCGCGACCTCCTGCAGCTGGCCGCGATGCTGGACCGCTTCACGGGCCGCAAGGAGATCCCGCCGGTCATCGTGACGGGCTTCGGCTGCCCCAGCGTCCCGAACGACGACGCGGGCTCCGGCTGGTGGCGCGAGCCGTGGTCGGCGCGTGCACAGGGGGCTTGGGCGCCGGCGGCCTTCCGCGTGGCGATGGCGAACCCCGGCGTGGCGGCCGCGGTGTGGGACCGCCTGCGCGACGAGGCCGGAACCGGCACGCGCGGTGCGGGGCTCTTTGCGCAGGATGGGTCACCGAAGGCGGGTGGCGAGCAACTGCTGGTCCTGCGTCGCCGGATGCGCGCGGCGCTCGGCGCGTTGCCGGGCTCGGCCGCGGTGGCCGAGGCAGCTGCGGCACCCCGATCGCCCACAGAGCCCGCGGGGGGCTGAACCATGCGTCCGACCACCGGGGACGAGCGCCGCCCTGCGGCCGTGGCGTGCACTGCGCTGATCGCGTTGGCGGTGGGCGGCTGGATGGGCTGGCGCGAGGCCACGCGCCAGCGCGGCGCGCTGCCGATCACGCGGCTTGACGTGGACGCCGCGACCGCCGCGGAGCTGGAGGTGCTGCCGGGCGTGGGGCCGTCGCTGGCCGCGGCGATCGTGGCGGACCGACGCGCGCATGGCCCGTTCGGCGGCGTCGGGACGCTGGACCGCGTGAAGGGCGTCGGGCCGGCAGTGGTGCGGAAGCTGGCGCCGCACGTGCGGTGACCGCCGTGCGGGGCGGCGGGCGCTGCCCGA
>JBIKJV010000396.1:0-2852 GCA_044360755.1 Phycisphaerales bacterium | reverse complement strand
GAACCAACCACATCAACGCCGTGGAGCATCATCGTGGTGTTGATCGTGGCGGCTTGTGGCTTGCTGTGGTTGTTGCTCAAGCGGCGTTCGTGACCGTGGGGCAAGTGCAACGCTGTTCCGGCCTGCAACGCAACTCCCCATCGCGCCGGTGCCTGAGCTTGGCATTATGCGGCGGGCGTTGTGGCCTTTGATGGTGGCTGGCTTCGGTGATGGTGTGTGGCCTTCGAGAGTCGAGGGTGGTCAGGCCGCATAATGGGGCGCTGCAGGCAACCGGCCCCCGCTTCGGCTCTAGGTCGTCGTTGGTGCTGTCGATGTCTGGGGTTCGCCTCGCAAGTTAGGCTCGTCCCTCGCGCTCCGCACCGCCTGCGCCCCGTGGCTGCGGGTGCTCGTGCCTCGCAGGCCGCCTGCCCCGGCCCGATCCTCGACGTGACTTCCGCCGACATCGATGCATGGCTCCGCAGCCTCAAGGTGTCCCCCATGTCGCGCAATTCCATGCTCGTTACCGTGAACATCCTCTTCTCATTCGCCCTCGAACAGAATTACCTGCCCGCAGGCCAGCCCACCGCCTCCAGTCAGCTCCGCAAGGTGAAGGTGCCGGACTCGGAGATCGGCATCTTCACGCCCGACGAGTTCTCCCGGATCATCCACGCCGCTCCAGAGCACCTCATCCCCCTCCTTGCGATCAGCGCGTTCGCAGGGATCCGGAGTGCTGAAATCGCCCGGCTCGACTGGTCCGCCGTCGACCTCGACCGCCGCATCATCGAAGTGCGGGCCGGACAGGCGAAAACGGCCTCCCGCCGCGTCATCCCGATCACGGACAATCTTGCCGCTTGGCTGGCTCCGCTGCACCGCCGCGGCCGGGTCGTTCCTTCCTGCACCCAGCACAAGGAAATCACCGCCCTCGCCAAATCCCTCGGTATCCCGTGGCCGCGCAACGTCCTGCGCCACTCGTTCATTTCCTACCGCATCGCCATCTTGAAGAGCGCCGACCAGGTCGCCCTCGAAGCCGGCAATTCCCCCGCCATCATCTTCCGCCACTACCGGGAACTGACCACCGAGGAGACGGCGCGCGAGTGGTTTGGGATCGAGCCGAGGCTAGCGGCGACGATGGCAACGGAGTGACGGCCTTAATTCCTCGCGCCGGCAGAACGCAGCGATGCGCAAGCCCGAGGAACTCTGCCTTGCCCGCAGACCAACCCAGCCCAGCCCAGCCCAACGCGCGGACCGATCGGAAACAGTGGAATCAATCGTGAAGCCATCATCAGCGGGAAAATCGCGTCAGCACCCAGCGCATGGAAAGAGCATGCAGACGGCGCGGTACATTGTCACGCGGAAGGTGGCGATTCGCTGTGCCCACGCCTGACTTTGCGACGGCGATCCAGAGACTCTCGACGGCACGACAGACGTGACCAAGCCAACCGAGCGAGACAGCCAGCCGCCAGGCTGCCCCAAGGGCGAGGATCCCGTAAGGCGGGCTCCGAGGCAACGCGGGGGGCTGAACCGCCTAGGTCTGGTAGCGGCCAAACGACTCCCGACAAGCACGAAAGACGCTCCCCTGATACCAGACCTAGAAGCTCAGCCTCGCGGGGTGCGGAGCTTACGGCGGCGAATCGGGAGTTGGCGCGTTGAGCTACGAAGCGGCAACGAGAACGGCGGTTGTCTTTGGGAGGAACTGAACACTTCGGGCGTTGATCTTCTCCATTAGTGACTTGATCGCCGCCTTCCCTTCTGGCGAAGCGTCCCGCAACTGCCTCACCAGTTGTAGCCGAGTCGGTTCTGAGTTGAGCATCCGCATAAAGATGATCGACGCCCAACGCGGCGACTTACTGCAAAGCGAAGCGGCACTGCGAAGGATTTCAGCGACGTAGGCTTGGTCGTCAAAGACTTCGAGACCGTGGATGATCGAGAACATCAATTCGTCATGCTGGGCGTTGTCACGAAACAGGCCCAGCAGAGGGCTGATGGATTCCGGTGTTCGTAAAGCCACGACTTCCGCAAGTAGAGCTTCAAAAGCGGGAGCGTTGCCCGGCAAGTCCGGGTCAACGGCTTGCAGTTCATTAATGAGTTCGGGGAGTGTTTTCATTTGTCGAACAGGCCGGGATTTGCTGCACGGTTCTGACGGATCACGTCCTGTAGCGATGACCGTATTCCGGGGCCGTAGAGACCATCTTGCTGGTAGATTCGACGAGCGTCCCAGATGCCTTGTCCGAGGGCTTGGCGCGGCGTCAGATTCAAGTCAGCCTGCGTGCCATAGGTGAAGGTCGCTCGATGGCGACCACCTGAGCCGGGGAACGGCTGCTCCATGTTGATCGCGATGCCGTCTCCCTTCGATACCCCATGCTGGGCCCTGTGGTTCGCTGATGGGATATGGTGAGGGGTAATGTTGTCGCCCTTCGACCCGGCAGCAATCAGGTCGTCATAAGTGCCAACGGCTCCCTCGCCGGGCAGCAAGGATTTCCCCGGTGCGCTCTTTGCGGCATAGGAGGACTGCCAAAAATCGCCGTATTCCCCCATCGCCGGGCCGCTCAGCGAAAAAAGCAGCGTCAGCAGAATAATGAATGTTCTGGTCACTCGTCTGTCATGGTTTCGAGATTGTTTTCGGGGACTTCAAGAGAATCACCATTCTGGAATTCAACGAGATACAGATTCGTTCCTTCCATTTCGCGCATTCCGCAGACGGAACAAACTTGTCCCGGACGGAGTTCCTCTGGTGCCGTCATAACCACACGCACTGTCTCCCCCCAATCGTAGATGAAGTTTGAGTTCATTAGTTGACGGGAAGCCAAGGTGTTCCATCCGGATTAGTGACCCCCGGGACGTGTGCATGTGGAACTTGTGCTCGTGGATCGGGA
>JBIKJV010000103.1:0-10078 GCA_044360755.1 Phycisphaerales bacterium | reverse complement strand
TCCTGCTCGTGACCGGCCCCACCGGCAGCGGCAAGTCGACCACGCTCTACGCATCGCTCCGCACCATCGTGACGGCCGAGGTGAAGGCGATCACCGTCGAGGACCCGGTCGAGTACCACGTGGGCGGCGTGAACCAGATCCAGGTGAACCACCAGGTGGGCCTGGACTTCGCGGCCGGACTGCGTGCGATCCTGCGCCACGATCCCGACATCGTGATGATCGGCGAGATCCGCGACAGGGAGACCGCCGAGGCCGCCGTGCAGGCATCGCTCACGGGCCACCTGGTCTTCAGCACGCTGCACACCAACGACAGCGCCGGTGCCGCGACGCGGCTCCTGGACATGGGCGTCGAGCCGTTCCTGGTCTCGAGCACCGTGGAGGGCGTCCTGGCCCAGCGCCTGGTCCGGCGCGTCTGCCCGCACTGCGCGGTGCGCCGGGCGCCGCACGCCGGGGAACTGCCGCCCGACTTCGGTCCCGAACCCGCAGGCGGCCTGGTCGAGGCGGTCGGCTGCCGCGAATGCCGCGGCAGCGGCTACCGCGGGCGGGTCGGCGTCTATGAGCTGCTGACCATGACCGACCCGGCCCGCGAACTGATCATGGAGCGTGCCAGCACCAACCGCGTCGCCGACGCCGCACGTCGCAACGGAAGCCTCTCGTTCCTGCGGGAAGACGCCTTCACCAAGGTCCGGGCCGGCGTCACGACGCTGCAGGAAGCGCTGCAGACGGCGAAGGCCTGATTTCCGGCCCCGCTGGCCCGCAACCGCCCGCCCCCGCGCCACGTACCCATCACTTGACGCGCGGGTCCGGTTTCCGGACACTATGCGTTCCCTGCGTCGGGCCGTTGCCTGCCGCCACGAGCTCGTGAGGTTCACCAAGACATGAATCAGCGCACGACCGGCCTTGTCGTTGGCCTCGTCTCCTTCGTCATCCTGACCGTCGCGCTCACCGCGACGACCATCTACTTCTACGTCGGGATGCAGAAGGAGGCCGAGAAGGCGAAGAACGCCAGTGATGCCCAGCGCCTGGCCCAGGAGAAGGACCGCAAGACCGAGGAGGCCTACGGCCAGCTCATGGGCTTCGTGCTCGGCGACCCCAACGCCCGCCCGGACGGCGTCGACCGCATCAAGGAGGCGCTTGGCTCCACCACCGCCGCCAACGTGAAGGCCGAGCTCGCCGACCTCCGTTCGAAGGTCGACCAGATGACCGCCGACAAGGCCGGGATGGAGAAGCTCGTCGCCGACGCGCAGGCCGACGCCAAGCAGGCCCGCGAGCAGGCCAAGCAGGCTTCCACCAGCGCCCAGGCCGCATCCAAGGGCGTCAGCGACACGCTGGGCGAGTACAAGTCGAAGACCGACGAGTACGGCACGAAGGTCGAGACCACCGTCACCGAGGTCCGTCAGGCGCAGGCCGACGCGGATGCCCGTGTGCGCACCGCCGAGGAAAAGCACCAGCGCGAGATCGACGAGGCCTCGAGCCGCAACGCGGAGCTCTCGACCCGCCTGGCCGAACTCGAGAAGACCGCCGACCAGTACCGCATGAAGCCGGTCAACGCCGCCAGCCTGGCGGACGGCCGAGTGATCGACGTCGGCGGCCCCGAAGGAGAGATCTACCTCTCGATCGGCTCCAAGCAGCGCGTGCAGCCCGGCATGACCTTCGAGGTCTATGACTCGGTCAACGCCATCAAGTTCGATTCCGCGACGAACGAGCTGGCGCCCGGCAAGGCCCGCGTCGTGATCCTGAAGACCAGCGAGAACACCTCGACCGCCAAGATCGTCCCCGATGCCGCCGGCGACCGCGCGGCCGCCAAGCGCCTGCAGAAGCCGATCGTCCGTGACGACGTCATCGCCAACGCGATGTACAGCCCGGACTACCGCTACAAGTTCATGGTCCACGGCAAGTTCGACTTCGACGGCGATGGCGTCGCCACCGCCGCCGAGGCCGACTACATCCGCGGCCGCATCAAGGCCTGGGGCGGCGAGGTCGTCGAGGGCGACAAGCTGCGAGGCGACGTCGACTTCATCGTCATGGGCAAGCAGCCCCCGCAGCCGCCCGAGCCGCCGGCCGATGCCGATACGGACACCTACACCGCCTACCGCGAGTCGCGCAAGGCGTACGACCTGTACCGCTCCCTGTTCGACGAGGCGAAGACGGCCCGCGTCCCGGTCCTGAACTGGAACCGGATGCAGGTCCTCACCAACGAGGGCCGCTGAGCCCAAGGCTCCGCCGCGATGGCGAAGCGCACGAAAGGCCCCCTGCGGACCGCCGCCCACCTCGGCCAGTACGCGGGGGCGCGTGCTTTTTCATGGCTGTTCGGGGCGTTCCCACCCGAGCAGAACCTGCGCACCGCCGGCCTGGTGGCCGACTGCTGGGCGGCGATGAACGCACGGCGCGTCGACCGCGCCGTGCAGAACATCCGCCACGCCCTGCCCCACCTACCCGAGCCCGAGGTGCGGCGAATCGCCGCCGAGAGCGTGCGCTACATGTTCCGCACGTACATGGTGGACGCGTTCCAGCTGCCGCGGCTCCTGACCGCCGAGACCTGGCAGCGATACGTCGACATGTCGCGTGCCGCCGCGGCCACCTCGGTCTTCCTGTCGGGGCGGCCCGCGATCTTCATCGCGCCGCACGCGGGCAACTGGGAGATGCTGGGCCAGGTGCCGGCGACGCTGGGCTTCAAGGTGAACGCGCTTGCCCGGCCACTAGACAACCCGTTCATCTGGGCCTGGGCGCTGGCCCTGCGCGAGCAGCGCGGCATGCGCATCGTGACCAAGTTCGGCGCCACCGACGAGGTGACCCGCATCATCGAGTCCGGCGGCCGGATCGCCTTCATCGCCGACCAGAATGCGGGCGAGGACGGCACCTTCGTCCCCTTCTTCGGCCAGATGGCCAGCGCCTACAAGTCGATCGGCCTGCTGGCGATGCGCTACGAGCTGCCCATCGTCGTCAGCACCGCGATCCGCCTGGGCGACGGGTTCGACTACCGCTTCCACACCACCGACGTGATCATGCCCGGCGACTGGCGGGACTTTGACGACCCGCTCTACTACGTGACCGCCCGCTACACCCGCGCCATGGAGCAGGCCGTGATGCTGGCGCCCGAGCAGTACCTGTGGATGCACCGCCGCTGGAAGAGCCGCCCGAAGTGGGAACGCGAGGGCAAGCCGATCCCCGACCGCATCAAGGCCAAGCTGCGTTCGCTGCCGTGGATGGACGACGCGCAGATGGCGCGGCTGGAGGCCGACGCCGAGCGACGCGGCCGCGAGCTGGCGGGGGCCCGAGCATGACCGCGCCGTCCGGTCGCCTGGACGGCGCACGCGTGCTGGTCGTCGATGACGACCCGGACATCCGCACCGCCATGGCGCTGGCGCTGCGCGCCGAGGGCGCGGTGGTCGAGACCGCCGAAGACGGCTCGGTTGCGCTGCACCGCGTCGAGGCCTTCGCGCCCGAGGCTCTGGTGCTGGACCTGATGCTGCCCGGGCAGTCGGGATTCACGGTGCTCGAGCAGTGCCGCAAGCTCCAGCCTGCGCCGGTGGTGGTGATGGTCACCGCCAACCAGGGACGTCGGCACGCGGCCTTCGCGCAGTCAATGGGGGCGCACGCCTACCTCGTGAAGCCCGTGCCCCTCGCCCGCCTGATCGACGCGGTCGCCGGCGGGCTCGGCCGCTGATCGGCAGGCGCGCACGATTGCCCGCGACAGGGCTTCGCCGATCCGCTATCGTCCGACCCCGAAATGGCCCGAAGGCAGTTCGTCATCCTCAGCCGGCAACCCGCCGTGGACGGAGCGTTGGCACCGATCGGCAACCGTGCCAGCGTCATCGAAGGCCTGGCACACTGCAACACGGCGCCCGAGTCCCCGGGCGGCGACGTTCTCTACGGGCCGGGCGTCGAATTCGAACTTCCACCCGGCCAAGACCCCGTGCGCCAGATGCTGCTCTCGATCTCGGACGACGACATCGCCTGGGTCGTCATCATGCGCGTCGCCCGCGAATTCGGGTGGAAGATCCTCGACCCCCAGACGGGCCGGGAATTCACGCCCTGACCCCGGGCTGCGCGCTGCGTCGCGGGCCGTTCAATCCAGCTTCTCGGCGTCGATGCCGGCGTGCTCGCCGGCCAGGCGCTTCTCGACGTACCGGCGCACCCACGCCTCCCAAGTCTTGCCGGCCGCGGTGTCCTTGCCGCTGAAGGCGACGCTGCGGATGGCGTCATACGGGATGGTGCGCTTCTCGCCACCGCCCGGCAGCATCACGCGCACGCAGCACTCGCGCAGCGTGGCGCCAACCCGTCGGTCGAAGACGTAGCACTCCAGCGCCTGGCCATCGGTCAGGGTGAGGGTCACGTCGCCGCGATAGTCGAAGGCCGCGTCGAACGCACGCTGGCGTTCGGCGGCAGGCACGGTGGTCAGATCGATGGCATCGCCCTGCGTGGGGCGGGCGTCCGGGGTGGTCATGGTGGTCACGGAGTGTCCTTGGGGTGCGTGCGGGCTGCCAGCGTGGCAGCGTCGGCCGCGTCACAGAGCATGTCGTCGAGTTGGCGGATGAGCGCCCGGGTTTCCTCGACCGCCTCTTCCAGCGAGGTGCGGCCAGTCACGACCCGCATCGGGTCCCGCCGGTTGCCGGCGGCCAGCCGCTGGTCCAGCATGCGCCGCTCGGCCTCCAGGGCTTCCAAGAGGGCCGCGGCCCGTCGGAGGGCGACGAGGCGGGCGTCATCGGCAGGCAGCACCCCCAACGCCGCCGTGCCCACGAGACGAAGGTCCGCGCCGGCGGGTGCCGGAGCAGAGGTCGGGGTCATGGAGGCAACGGGGCCGGAGGCCGGGGTTCGGGTCGTGTGGACGGGATCCATCCTGCATGCCCAGCCTCTCGGCCGGGGCTCCATCGTTCCGGGGCCGCCATCCATGGCCGCCACGTGAAAGGCGTAGGATAGCCAGTTCGGCGGCACACGGAAAGACGGAGCCCGATAAGCACAGATCGGGCCTGCCCTTCACCCATCGCACCCGTCAACCACGCCCTCATGCGCGTCCTCGTCACCGGTACGGCCGGCTACATCGGGTCCCATGCGGCCAGGGCGCTGCTCCTGAACAGCACAACCGAGGTTCTGGGCGTCGACTCGCTCGAGCGCGGCCACGTCGGCGCGGTTGCGTCGCTCCAGCGCCTGGGTGGTCGACGCTTCGACTTCACCCGCCTGGACCTGCGCGACACCGCGGCGACCCTTGCCTGCCTCACCGCGTGGCGGCCCGACGCGATCCTGCACTTCGCAGGCCTGGCCCAAGTTGCCGAGTCCGTCGCCTTCCCCCAGCGCTACGAGGCCTGCAACGTCGGCGGTACCGCGTCGGTGCTGGCAGCCGCTGCGGCCGCGGGCGTGCAGCGCTTCGTGCTCTCCTCCTCGGCAGCGGTGTATGGCGCTCCCGGCCGCCTGCCGATCCGCGAGGACGCCCCCTGCGCCCCGGTCAACCCGTACGGCGAGACCAAGCTGCGCGCCGAGGAGCTGGTGGCCACCGCCGCCGCCGGCAGCACCACCTTGGCGTGCGCGGCACTGCGCTACTTCAACGTCGCAGGTGCGGCGCCCGACGGAAGCCTGGGCGAAGACCACCGACCGGAGACGCACCTGATCCCCTGCGCGCTGCTGGCGGCCGCCGGGCGCGGCCCCGCGCTCACGGTTCATGGAGACGACTGGCCCACGCCCGACGGCACGTGCATCCGCGACTTCGTGCACGTCGAGGACCTGGTGCGCGCGCACCTGGACGTCCTGGATGCCATGCGTCCGGGCGAGTGCCTGGTGGCGAACGTCGGCACCGGGCATGGGCACTCGGTGCGGCAGGTGATCGACGCCGTCGAGCGCGTGGTCGGACACGCGGTGCCGCGCACCGTCGGGCCACGACGCGCGGGCGACCCACCCGCGCTGGTCGCGGACCCGGCACGCATGCGTGCCCGCACGCGGTGGCGGCCCACGCACCCGGGGCTGGACGCGATGATCGCGGACGCGTGGCGCTGGATGCAGGCGAACCCCGCGGGCTACGTCACAGGCCGAAGCTGAGCCCCAGCCACAGGCTGGTGCCGTTCATGCCGGGATTGTTGGTGGACGTGCCCGCGTTCGAGATGTGGTACCAGCGCACGCCGACGTACAGCCGCGTGTCGTCGGTCAGCGCCAGCGTGCCGCCGACACCCGCGCTGGGAGTGAAGTTGAGTTGCGTGCCGCCGACAGGCACGGGCTCCGTGGCCTCCAGCATGCCGATGCCGACGCCCGCGAAGAGGGACCACCCCTCCGCCTGCACGAAGTGCCAGCGCAGCTCGAAGTCGAAGCCACCGGCGGCGGCATCCTGACCAGGCTGCCAGATCGCGCTCCCCTGTCCGTAGATTGCCCATTCGACGTCGTCGGCGAAGAACCACGCCACGCCCACGCGCCCCTGTCCGATGTTCAGCCCGGACCAGTCGCAGATCCAGTCGCCCTCGACATTGATGCGCACGGTGTCGCGCGCACCGAAGCGCTGCGACGCGGCGCGGGCCTGCGGGGCCGCGGCATCCACGGGCGCGGTGCCGGGTGCCGCGGCCTGCGGCGCCGACGACGTCGTACCGGGCGTCGATGGCGGCACGCCCACGAACGCATCGAACGGCCCCGCGGCCATCGCGGGAGTTGCGGCCAGGATCGGGAGCAGCAGGATGCCGAGGGACGCCATACGTTGCATGTGCGCAGTATGACGGCGCAAAAAGCGCGCCGTCGGACGCTCCGACACGTCCGACGGCGCAGGTTGGCGGCCCCGGGATGAACCGAGACCGCGAAGAAGTTCAGTTCCCCGGCAGGCGGGGGAAAACACGGTATCGTCGCCTTGGCCGACGGGGTCGGCCATTCGGCCCGAGTCGCGCGAAATTCCCCTGAAATCCCTGCGTCCCAGTCGCTTATGAGCGTCCCAGAGCCCCCCCTCCAGATCGCCGTGGCAGCCCTCCTCCGGCTGGGGGCGGCCGGGCCTGAGGTCCTGATCGCTCGAAGGCGGGCCGATGCGATCCGGGGCGGCCTGTGGGAACTGCCCGGCGGCAAGGCCGACCCCGGCGAAGCCCCCGCCGTCGCGGCGCGGCGCGAGTTGGCCGAGGAGACCGGGATCACCCTGGCCGCCGGGACGGGGCGGGTCCTGGGCACCGTGGAACAGCACGACCCGCACCTGCCCGCCGAGCGGCGGCTGGTGCTGACCCTGGTGGCCTTCGATGCACCGCCGCAGGCGGACGCACGCCCCCTGGCCGCCACCGAGTGCCGCTGGGAGTCGATCGAATGCCTGGACGGCTACGAGTGGCCCGCCGCCAACCGACGGCTCAACGAGATCCTTCGGGCGCACGCTCGGGCGTGGCGACCGGGGCCGGCGGCGGGGTGACCCCGCTCGGGCGCGGCATCGTGCGCGCAGCCTCACGGGCCGCCTTGGCGCGGTCCATCAGGCCCGCCTCGGCCTGCGCCTCGGGCATGAGCTCGAAGTGCCACCGATCGACGCGATGCAGCTCGGCGGGGAACACCTCGGCCACCAGATCCGCGCCCGCGAAGTCCCACACCGGCGCCTCGGTTCGGCCACTGCCGACGACCGGGTCGTACCCATCCAGCCGCAAGCGGACGTCGTAGGTGCCATCGAAGGTGAATTCCACCGTCACCGGCGTGCGTCCGACCTCGCGGCCGTTCAGCGTGAGCAGCGCACCGGGTGGCGTCGAAGTGACCTCGATCTCGCGACGCACGCAGCCGGACGCGGCGAGCACCGTTCCTGCCAGCACAAGGGCCGGAAGCGCGGCGCGCATCGACGTTGGGGGGCACATGGGCCGGAAGCGCATGCCACGAGTGTAATACACTCCTGCCATGGCACTCCTGGAAGCGACGGGCCTCGTCAAGAGCTACAACGACCGACGGGTCGTGGACGGCGTGGGCTTCACCGTCGACGAAGGCCAGATCGTGGGCCTGCTGGGGCGCAACGGTGCCGGCAAGACCACCAGCTTCCGCATGACGATCGGCATGATCACGCCCGAGGCCGGCAAGGTGGTGTTCGACGGCCGCGACGTGACCATGCTGCCCATGTACCGCCACGCACTGGCAGGCATGGGCTATCTGGCGCAGGAGCCCAGCGTGTTCCAGCGGCTGACCTGCATCGACAACCTGCTGGCCATCCTGGAGCTGCAGCCCATGACCAAGGCCGAGCGCGTGCATCGCGCCCGCGAGCTGCTCGCCCAGTTCCACCTGGAGCACAAGGCGAACGAGGAGGCGCGCACCTGCTCGGGCGGCGAGCGCCGCCGGCTGGAGATCGCGCGCGCCCTGATCAGCCGACCGAAGCTCCTGATGCTGGACGAGCCCTTCGCGGCGGTCGACCCGCACACGGTCGAGGACCTGCAGAAGGAGGTCCGCGCGCTCACCGGCGAGGGCATCGCCGTGCTGGTCACCGACCACAACGTGCAGCAGACGCTGCGCATCTGCGATCGCGCCTACATCGTCCACGAAGGCCGCAACCTGCGTGACGGCGACCCCAGGACGATCATCAACGACGAGGCCGTGCGCAACGCCTACCTGGCGTCCACGTTCCGCGGCGACGAATTCGACTGACCGAGGTCGTCGACCGGGGTCCCCTGCGGGCCGCCGAAGCCATGCTGCAGCGCCCATGCGATGTCGGCCTGGTCGAGCGCTCCATCGCGGTTCAGGTCGGCCGCGGCCAGGTCACCAAGGCCCATCCGCCGCAGCTGCTTGATGGTCACCCGCTCCAGGGGGGTCCGCCCGTCCACGGCCGGGGCGCAGCTTTCGCCCATGCGGAGGAACGCAAGCGTGATGAAGGTGAAGTCGGCGTTGGAGACCAGGAGGTCGGCGTTGAAGTTCGAGCGGGCGTCGCGAAGCGCCACGCCCACGTCGCCCACGAACAGGCCGAAGTCCAGGATGTCGATCGCGTTGTCGCCGTTCGAATCGCCGCCGACCAGGGTGCCCGACGCCTCGTAGATGGTGCCCTGCACCGTGGGCGACATCCGGGTGGCCAGCGTGCGCAGCGTGTCGCAGGCGGTCAGGCAGGGAGCGGTCGCGGCGACCGGCACCTGCAGGTCGACGGGGTCGCCCTGGGCCAGCGTGAAGTTCACCGTACGGGTCTCCGGCGCCTGGCCGTCAACCGCGAAGCCGATCGTGCGCGGCCCTGAGCCAAGCATCGCGCCGTTCAGCGATGGCGTCACGCGCACCACCTGGTACGGCTCGACGACCACCTGCCGCGACGCCGAGGCCACGTTGCCCGCGTCATCGACCGCGCTCCAGGTCACGGTCGTGGTGCCGATCGCGAAGCGCGCGGGGATGCTGGACGACGTGCCGCCACCCGGCAGCGACACGCTGACGGTGACCGGCGGCGAGCCGGCACAGGCGTCCGATGCCGTCACCGCGGCACCCGAGATCGTGGGCTGCAGCGCGCCGTCGGTCCGGCCCGCGTCGGCCGGCACCGGCGACACCGCGGCCGGGACGCCCGAGAGTACCGGTGGCACGCCATCGACGATCACGGCGACCGTGTTCTGCAGTGCGAAGCCGAGCGACTGGCCGCCCGAGCTGGTCAGGCGCCAGTTGGTGCCGCCCTCGGGGAAGAGCACCGAGGCGGGCGAACAGGACGTGCCCTTGGCCGTGAAGTGCAGCCGTGCCAGCGTGCCGGTCGACACGCCGGGAGGCGTCGAGCCATCCAGCGGCAGGCCGATCGCGAGGCGCACGCGCCCGCGGGTGGCCGACCACGCCGGCAGGTGCTGTTCGTAGATGATCGTTCCGAAGGGCGCGCCGCCGATCTCGGCCGAGGTGTAGGTGAGCAGCGAGCTGTCGTACAGAAGGCCCATCTGGCCACCCACCACGCGACCCAGGATCTCCGCGAACGAGACGGTCACCACCACGTCCTGGCCGGGAGCGAAGGCCGTTCCCGCGGTGACCAGCACCCGCGGATGCTGGCACGCATCCAGGACGCCGTCGAAGTTCAGGTCGTTGGCGGGCAGTGCCAGCTGGCATGCGTCGGGCACGCCGTTGGCATCGCAGTCCGCGGCGCCCTGGCAGGCGTCGCCGATGCCGTTCATGTCGCAGTCGGCCTGGCCGGGGTTCGCCAGCTGCGGGCAGTTGT